>JAJBUH010000070.1 GCA_020860445.1 Bacteroidales bacterium
GAGAAAAATTTAATTGTTACAAAAATTTTTACTTCAGAATCGCTGAGTAGTTACTGCTAATTTTAAAATTGTTAAATTTTGCAAGTTTCTCTTTGTCGCGCCTCTCCGAGGCGCCGGGGAGGGGAGCATTTGATACCCCATGCAATTGGGGCGTTTCGCACCCCAATTGCATGGGGTTAACATTGTTAAGCCTCTCCGAGGCTATAAGGTGTGACCCTTAATGGTGCATTGATGGTAGCGATACACAGATTTCACAGATGCCACACAGATTTTATCTTGAGGATATTAAAATTTCATAGAGAGCCAGAGGCTCTGACAGATTCCACAGACCATCCGGATGGCATCTGTGCCATCTGTCGGCGCTTTGCGCCTCTAAGGAATTGATTTCCCATGCGTGGTCTCTGTGTGACATCTGTGACATCTGTGTATGGCCATCAGCAAGGGAGAAGGGGAATTAGGTGGTGAAGTGGTGGAGGGAGAGGGAGGAGCCGTCGAATTCGGCGTATGTGAATTGGGTGATCCAGTCGCCGAGGATGATGAGCTCGCATGTGGGCGAAAGAGCCTCTTGCGCCAACACATGGCGATGCCCAAAAATGAAATAATTAATAGTTGGGTCGACATCTCTCAGATACTCCTGCGCGAATATCGCCTGCGGCTCCCGATCGAGCCCCTCGAATTTGGGCGCTCCGTAGCTGTCAAAATCGCGACTGCTCGCGCTCCAGGCGTGAGCAAAGGGAATTGTCCACCGGGGGTGAATCCCCGAGTACAGCTTCTGCAGAAACTTGTTGCGAAACATCCAGCGGATAAACCTGAACCCAAGGGGCAGCTTGCCCACGCCGTCGCCATGGCTCAGAAAGAACTTCTTGCCCAATATCATCTCAACCTTGTATCCATCCACAACCTCCATGCCAATCTCGTCGCGCAGATAGTCAAACAGCCAGATGTCGTGGTTGCCGATATACCAATGTATCTTCACCCCGGCATCGGCCAGCTGCGCCAGAGCCCCCAGAAAGCGCACATAGCCGCGTGGCACGACAGTGCGGTACTCAAACCAATAGTCCAGCACATCGCCCATCAGGTAGACGTCAGTAGCGTCTTTTTTGATCATCTCCAGAAAGGCGACAACTCGCCTCTCGGCCTGATGGGTGTCGGGTATGTATTTGGCTCCAAGATGGAGATCGCTCAGGAAGTAAACCAAGGGTTAAGTCAAAAGTCAAAAGTCAGAAGTCAAAAGTCAAAAGTCAAAAGTCAGGCCGACTCATAACTAATAACTCATAACTAATAACTCATAATTCATAACTGGCAGTGTTGCCCTCTGATTCTTGGACATCGACGCGGTAGCAGTGGGGGATGCTTTCGCAAATCCAGCGAGCCAGATTTTCGGCTGTGGGATTAAACGGCACCACATCGTTGAGGCAGGCATGGTCGAGCTGCCCCATCACTGTGCGCTTGATGTCGGTAAAGTCAGCCACCATGCCATTGCGGTCGAGTTCTTCGGCTCGGCAATGCACGGTGATAATCCAATTGTGGCCGTGAGGCCTGGTGCACTTGCTCTCATAGTCGAGTGTCAAGTAGTGGCTGGCCGATATTTCTATGCGTTTGGTGAGATAATACACGAGGAATTAAGTCAAAAGTATTAAGTCAAAAGTGATAAGTCAAAAGTCAAAAGTCAAAAGTTAAAAGTCATGGGCTAAGAGGGCGTTTGGGGTAGAGGCCACGGTCGGCGCCGAGGGCGAGGACGTAGGCGAGGCATGCCTCGCGGGTGTTTTCGATTTCGCACTCTTTGGCGGCGCGGGTCATATTCTTCATGAAATATCCCACCTCGGGCCCTTGTGGCAGTCCGAAAATCTCCATAATCTCATTGCCATTGAGGGCCGGACGGAATTTCGCATCCTCGTCCTTGGCTATGATGTCGGCAAACTTGCGGTCGACTAAGTCGAAGTTGTCAAGGAAGCGCTGCTTTTTGGCAATGTTCTTTGACGTGATATCAGCACGCGCCAGGATCATCAGGTCGGCCAGGTCTTCCTCGGCATAGTTGATCAGGCGGCGCACAGCACTGTCGGTTACTTCGTCCTCGACCAGGGCGATTGGACGCATGTGCAGTTCTACGAGTTTTTGCACATACCGCATCTCTGCCCCCAGGGGCAGCCTGAGCCGCTTGAAGATAGTGGGAATCATCTTAGAACCCACAAAATTGTGGTTATGGAATGTCCAGCCAATAGCATCGTCCCAGCGCTTGGTGACGGGCTTGGCTATGTCGTGGAGCAAAGCGGCCCAGCGAAGCCACACATTGTCGGAGGCGCGAGCCACATTGTCGAGTACCTCGAGGGTGTGGTAGAAATTATCCTTGTGGCCGTGTCCCTTGACCACCTCTACGCCCTTCATGGCTGCCAACTCGGGGAAAATCAGCTTGAGCAGCCCGCTGCGCAGCAGCAAGTCCCAGCCAATCGATGGCTTAGGACTCATCATGATTTTTTGCAGCTCAGTGGTGATGCGCTCAGGCGTGATAATCTCGATGCGCTCAGCATTGCGACAGATTGAGTCAAAGGTCTCGGGATAGATGGTAAATCCGAGCTGGGTGGCAAAGCGAATGGCTCGCATCATGCGCAGCGGGTCGTCGCTGAATGTGACATCTGGGTCGAGGGGCGTGCGTATCAGCTGGTCGCAGATATCATCCACGCCGCCAAACATATCAATCAGTTCGCCATACGAGTCGGGAGTAACGCTCAGAGCCAATGCGTTGATGGTGAAGTCGCGGCGCGACAGGTCGTCCTCGAGCGTGCCGTCCTCAACGATAGGGTTGCGCGATTCGCGATGGTATGATTCCTTGCGGGCACCAACGAACTCAAGTTCCAGGTCGCCCTTGGTCACTTGGGCGGTGCCGTAATTGCGATATACGGTTAGGTGAGTGCCTCGTCCCAATCGCTTGGCCACCTCTTGCGCCAGCTCGATGCCCGAGCCCACGGTGACAAAGTCGAGGTCCTTGCAATGGCGATGCAGTATGGCATCGCGCACGTAGCCGCCCACCACGTAGCATTGACGCTGCATGGAGGCGGCCGCTTCGCCCACGAGGCGCATCACGGGTTGGGGGAGGAGACGAGAGAGATTGGTCATTTCTGCAGTTGCACTAATTCTTGCGGGGCTTTGGTTATGCACTCCATGCCCGTGGGGGTTACGATGTAAGTATTCTCGATGCCAACGGCTCCGGTGCCGGGAATTACGAACTTAGGCTCAAGAGCTATGGCATTGCCAACGGCGAGTATGTCGCGCGAGCGCGGGGCAATCACGGGGAGCTCGTTGATCTCGATGCCTACGCCATGGCCGATGAATCCGGCGTGTTGTCGATGGCCCATGAAATAGTCGGTGAGGCCAGCCTCAGCTACCATCTGTTCGGCCTTTTCGTACAGAGCCTTGGCTTCTACGCCCGGCACTCCCATCTTGGCCAAGGTCGAGCAGATGTCGATCGACAGCTGATGGGCCTGGCGCGCCTTTTCGGCTATCTCGCCGAGGGCGAATGTGCGCGTCATGTCGGTCATGTATCCAGTGAAGTCGCCGTTCATGTCGACCATCACAGTCATGCCGGTGCGTATCAGCGTGCCGTTGGCTCCGACTGGCAGCGATGGATCCATGCCGGCTCCCCCCATGGCGAAATCGTAGGGCGAGGGCGCATCGGCATTGTCGCCGGCCAGCACATTGCCCATGTGGATCTCCATATCCTCGCCCGAGATGCGGAATTGGCCTAAGCACCCCTCGAGGCGCGACACGCGCTCAATCTCGATTTGGAGCTCGATGTCGCTCATACCGGGCATGAAGAGCTGCGGTATCTTGCGATACACGCGCTCGTGCTTGGCGCCCGACACCTTCATCAGATTGATTTCGTGGGGTGTCTTGGTGGCGCGAGCCTCGTCTAAGCAGCGCGAGAGGTCCAAAGCCTTAGTGCCGTCGGGCAAGAAGGCAGCCATCAGGCGGTCGGCCATATTGTATGTGAGGCGACCCAGCTCGATGCCGAGAGCCTCGGGCAGGGGCCAATTGCGTATTTTGAGCTCTGACAGCACTCCCTCGGGTTTGCGTATCGAGATTGTGCGGTCGGCGAGCAGATGCACTGGTCGCTTGATCAGATAGATGGGTTCGCTGTCATCTGGCGGCAGGTAGATGTAGCCGCTGAATACGCGGCCAGTCAGATAGTAGATGTTGGGATTAGAGGATACCAATCCCGACTTTATGCCACGCTGAGCCATTGCGGCGCGCACCTTGTCGAGGCGCAGTTTCTGCTCGGCGGGGGAGAGTAGTACGAGGCGTTCCATTTTATTCGTATTTGAGTATAAGGCCGATTTGCTCTATTCCCTTCAGGGTATCGGCGCGCATTATGTGGCGGATGCCCACGGGGTGGCGCAGGTCGATGCGCGCTCCGTGCTTTACGGTATCCACCTTTTGGTATCCGACTCCTACGCCAGTGCCTTGCCAGCGGCCGAAGTCATCGGCCAGGCGTATGTTGAATGAGTCGGTCACCAGGGTATCGGGGTCCCAATATGTGATTTCCACCCAGATGTTTGAGAACTCGTAGCCATTGGTGTGGCGCACAGCCACGGCCATATCGGCCACGGCCATCGAGTCGTCGGGAATCTCCTCCATAGCGGGTGAGAAATGCAGAGCATGGCCGTAGAGCCAACCGTCGGACCCGACGTTGAGGAAATCGCTCTTCTCAGGCACTATCCGGCAGGCTGTGAGCATCGCGGCAGCCATGAATATGGCTGCTATGGCAAATGCCGCTTGGCGCAGTGGTCTATGCTTGCTCATCTTGAGTGGGTTTTTGGGTTTTGGGCTCTTTGGGGGGCTTGGGATTTTTAGGAGGCTTGGGAGCCTTATCATCAGCGGGCTGGGGCTTAGGGCCTTTTTGGTCTTTAGGCTCTTTAGGGGGCTTAGGATTCTTAGGAGGCTTAGGATTCCTATCATCGGCGCCCTGGGGCTTGGGAGACTTATCATCGGGGCTCTGGGATTTGGGCTCTGACTGACCTTTAGGTTTCTGGTTGGCTTGGGGCTTTTGGTCGGG
Organism: Bacteroidales bacterium; assembly: GCA_020860445.1. Classification (GTDB taxonomy): domain Bacteria; phylum Bacteroidota; class Bacteroidia; order Bacteroidales; family Muribaculaceae; genus CAG-873. The sequence goes on from JAJBUH010000070.1 coordinate 5,051, forward strand.
CTTGGGGCCGTTGCCGCCTGACTTCTTTTTCTTTTTCTTTTTCTTGTCAAAGCGAGTCAGGTCGCCCTCGTCGAGGATGTCGTGGGCTCCGCGTATATCCTTCTCCTTGGTCTCGCCATCGGCCAGGAGCGAGGCCACTTTCTGCCCCTCCTTGTTGATGGCTAACACCTCAAAGGCTCGGTCGGCCGGAATGGTCACCAGGTTAACTGCCTGATTCTTGTCGGTCGAGTAGGTGATTTCGCGCTTGAAGATGTCGGTTTTGAAGTGGTAGTATGTGGCATCGACAGTCTCGAGGGTGACATCCTTGGGCGGGAGCTTCTTCATGCTCTCGACATAGGTGTCTACCTCGAAATTGAGGCAGCATTTGAGCTTGGCGCATTGTCCGGCCAGCTTCTGGGGATTGAGGGATATGTCTTGGTAGCGAGCGGCGCTGGTGGCCACGGTCACAAAGTTGGTCATCCACGACGAGCAGCACAGCGGACGGCCGCAGGGGCCAATGCCGCCGATGCGTCCAGCCTCCTGGCGCGCGCCAATCTGCTTCATCTCAATTTTGATGCGGAATGTCTCTGCCAGCACCTTGATTAGCTGGCGGAAGTCCACTCGCTCGTCGGCGATGTAGTAGAATATGGCCTTGTTGCCGTCGCCCTGATATTCCACGTCGCCAATCTTCATGTTGAGATTGAGGCTGGCGGCTATCTTGCGGGCGCGGATCATCGTGTCGGTCTCCTTGGCGATGGCCTCCTCATATTTCTCCAGGTCGGCCGGACGCGCCTTGCGGAATACGCGCTTGATTTCGGTGCCGGGGCGTATGTTGGCCTTGCGCATCTGCAGATTGACCAGGGCGCCGAGCATGCTCACACGGCCGATGTCATGGCCGGGGCTTGCCTCGACAGCCACCATGTCGCCAATCTCGAGAGGCAGATTGTTGCTGTTTTTGTAGTATCCCTTGCGGGTGTTTTTAAACTGCACCTCCACCATGTCTGAGTCGGCATACCCGCCCGGTATGTCTTCGAGCCAGTTGAAACTGTGCAGTTTGCCGCGGGGACATTTACAGTCGCGGCAAGCTTTGCGAGTTTCAAGTTCGGGCTCTGGCTCATCGACCGGCGCTTTCACTCTCTCCTCCAGCAGATCATCGATATTTTGTACGTTATCGCTCATGCGTGTAGGGATTCAGAGGTTGCTTATTTGGCGAAGCTCACCGAGCGAGTTTCGCGGATTACGGTGATTTTCACCTGGCCGGGATATGTCATTTCGTCTTGGATGCGCTTGGCGATTTCGCCTGAGAGTTTCTCGGTGTCGGCATCGTCGATCTTGTCGGCGCCGACGATTACGCGCAGCTCGCGGCCGGCTTGTATGGCGTAGGTCTTGATTACGCCCGGGTATGACATAGCCAGTTGCTCCAAGTCGTTGAGGCGCTTGATGTAAGCCTCAACGATTTCGCGGCGAGCGCCGGGACGTGCGCCTGAGATAGCGTCGCACACTTGCACGATGGGTGCCAGCAGCGAGGTCATCTCCACCTCGTCGTGGTGAGCGCCGATGGCGTTGCATATTTCGGGTTTCTCCTTGTATTTCTCAGCGAGTTTCATGCCGAATATTGCGTGCGGCAGTTCGGGCTCGTCGTCGGGCACCTTGCCGATGTCGTGGAGCAAGCCGGCGCGGCGCGCTTTCTTGGGGTTGAGGCCGAGTTCTGAGGCCATGATGGCGCACAGGTTGGCGGTCTCGCGCGAGTGTTGCAGCAGGTTCTGGCCGTAGCTCGAGCGGTACTTCATCTTGCCGACCATGCGTATCAGGTCGGGGTGCAGCCCGTGGATGCCCAGGTCGATGGCGGTGCGTTTGCCAGTCTCGACGATTTCGTCCTCGACTTGCTTCTTGACCTTGGCCACCACCTCCTCGATGCGGGCCGGGTGGATGCGGCCGTCGGCCACCAGCTGGTGCAGGGCCAGGCGGGCAATCTCGCGGCGCACGGGGTCGAAGCCCGACAGCACGATGGCCTCGGGGGTGTCATCAACGATGATTTCGATGCCGGTAGCGGCCTCGAGAGCGCGTATGTTGCGGCCCTCGCGACCGATGATGCGGCCCTTGATTTCATCGCTGTCGATGTGGAACACAGTCACTGAGTTCTCGATGGCAGTCTCGGTGGCCACGCGCTGGATGCTCTGCACCACAATGCGTTTGGCCTCTTTGTTGGCAGTCATCTTGGCCTCGTCCATGATGTCGTTGATGTAGCTGGCAGCAGCAGTCTTGGCCTCGTCTTTGAGCGAGTTGATAAGTTTCTCCTTGGCTTCCTCGCACGACAGACCCGAGATGCGCTCGAGCTCTTTCTTGGCTTGGGTCTCGAGTTTCTCCACCTCGTTGCGGCGCAGGTCGAGTTTGGCCACTTGCTCGTCGAGCTTGTTGCGCTGGGCGTCGAGCTCATTGCGTGTGCGTTGGTTCTCGCCTTGCTGCTGATTGAGCTGCAGCTCTCGCTGTTTGAGTTTGGCCTCGGTCGACTGAACCTTTGAGAGGCGCTGGTTTGCTGTCTTTTCGGCATCAGATGTAATCTTGAGGGCCTCTTCGCGGCCTTCAAGGATTTTCGATTTCTTTAGGTCCTCAGCTTCGCGCTGGGCGTCTTCCATGATGGTGCGGGCTCGGCTTTTTGCCATTTTGCGGTTGGCATAGACAGTGCAAGCCACTGCTATAGCCGCAGCGAGCAAAGCCACCACAATGTAGATTAGGATTTGCATATATTTAGTCTAAGAGTAATTATAAGAAGTTGTTACTTAAATTGTTGTGATATTTGGGGATTACTATTAAAAACGACAAAGCACTCGAGCGCGCCTGGTAGGCGAGCGGGAGTGCGGGATAAAGAAATCGAGTAATGACCGCGAAAAGCGAATAGCGACCGTCTATGGCCCGGGGTGGGCCGCAACGGTTTTACTTCACATCCAACAATATTGAGTCGAGGGCCTTCTCAGCGGATTCGAGCGCCGCTTCGTTGGCATTGACTTGCTCAAGCAGCTCATAGTACACATGCGCGTACCTGAAAGCCAGCATGGCTAATACATCCTTCGAGGACTTGTCCTTGAATTCATTGCTCCACTTAGCCCAGATTTTGTTGACCTGGCTTGCAGCGCTCCTCATCAGTTCCTCCTTATCTCTCTTGATATAGTGGTCAAATGGCGAGGCATCGGCAATATGTATTGTAATATGTTGTTTATCTTCCATATTTTTGTCGGCATCAGTCGGAGAGGTCGGTGATGCAGCGGTCTATTTCCCGCACTAAATTAGAAATGGCAGCTCTTGTGGCCTCGATTTGGTCGCGCGAGGGGGCGAGCACGGCGGCAGTGCGCAGGTATTCGGCTTCTTGGCGCAACTGCTGCAGCTCTTTGTCGCGTTGGGCGAGCTGCCGCTCCAGCTCGGCTACTTTTTGGTCAAGCTCCTGCTTGACTTTGAGCAGCGCTTGGTAGCGCTCTGCGAGCACTCGGGCCTTCCCCACAATGCGATCCAGGGTATCTTGGAGGTCAAGGACCATAACATTTCTTTATTTATGCAAATTTACGACTTTATTTTTTTCTCCACAATACCCTAAGGAGAAAAAACGAGGAGGTAAAAGAGATTTTTGGTTTATTTAACCAAAAAATCCTACTTCTGGTCCAATGGTCTGGGGCTTGGTCACTGCACTCTTACCTTAGCGGTTGTGCCAGCGATGGTGGTTACGTATATGCCGGGAGGCAGCAGTATGGTGCGAGCACGACCCCGGTAGGCCAGTCGGCCATCGGTAGTATAGACCGTGACTATGTCTGATGGCTCAGCTCCGGTAATGGCGATGAAGCCATCGCGCCCGTGTATGCCGATTGTCGACTGGGTAGGCGAGTAGAGGGCATCGGCCTCGATGTCGATGGTGCGTATCACTGGGGTGGCAGGGCGGTAGTGGGCATTGCCCCCTTGGTTGGCTTGGATCTTGATTGTGCCTGGAGCCCAGAGGTGCAGACGCGACCCATTAAGCGTTGCCAAGTCGTTGCCTTGGATGATTGAGTAGCTCACCTCGAGGGCTGAGGTGGCATAAGCGGTGAGCCAAAGGTCGGCCCCCACGCCGCAGTCGGTCAGGTCTTGCTCCCACACAATCTGCTGGTCGGAGACTGTTGAGAACTCGTAGATGGCGGCGAAGTCGCACCATTGTTCGGCTGATGCGTAGGCCTCGCGCGAGCCGGTGGGCACATACAGCGTGCACGCCTCCTGGTTGGCACCATAGAAGGCGCAGTCGCCCAGGGCTATATCCTTAGGGTCGGAGACGTAGGTATAGACAGCCTCCAGCCCCTCGCATAGGGCAAAGGCGGCGAATCCTATCGAATCGACTGTGGCAGGGATATCGATTGAGCGCAGTCCCCAACATTCGGCCATTGCCGCATCGCCGATGCGTTGCAATCCGTCCGGCAGGGTGAGGCGTTCAATCTCATGGCAGCGGAAAAATGCCTCTGGGCCAATCGCCGTGGTAGTGGGGTCAATGGCATACTCGGTGCGACTCGCTGGGGCGAAATGGAGCAGTGAGCCAGCTCCGTCGTAGATGGCACAAGAGTCGGTGGTGAAGCTGCGATTGTCGGCAGCTACTTGGAATTTGCGCAGCGAGGCGCACTCGCCAAAGGCTCCGCGCTGGATCGTCTGAGTCTCGGCCGGAATGGTCACCATTTCGATGGCTCCGCAATTGTACATTGCATTGCGGCCTATGTTGGTGATGCTCAGAGGAATATGCACCGATGAGAGGTAGGGCGAATCATATAGCGCACCATCGCATATCTCAGTCACCGACGATGGTATCACAACTGGGGTGGTACGCCCAGGCGGACAGCATACCAGTTTGCTACCGCCGTCAGCCAGGAGCATCCCGTCATCGACGGTGAATGTGGTGTTTGCGCTCGATACAGTGAAACTCTCCAGAGATATGCAGCCATTGAAAGCGTAAGGCTCAATGGTCACGGTGCTTTGCGGAACTGTGAACTTGTTGAGGCTTGAGCACCAACCAAAGGCATTGGCGCCGATGCGCGTCACCGATGAGGGGATGGTGATTCGCTTCATATTCGGGTTGTCGGCAAATGCGCTCTCGCCCACAGCGGTCACGCTATACCAGTTGCCGTCATATTTCACGCGGCTTGGCACAGTGACAATGCCCTCATACTGCGGCTTAGGTGTGGTGTCGGCACGACAAACTTCGACCTCAGAGTCAGATAAGATGCTGAAATAGAAGAGGGTGCCATCTGAGGAGGCAGACGTGAAATCGTGCGACCGTCCGATACAGACGATCGCCGACACAGCTAAGATGGCAAGCAAAAATCTTTTCACGGCGTGAAATTACAAATTTTTTTTCACATAAGCGTTATTGAGGTAAAATTTTTTGAAAAAAAGTAAGAGTACGATGTCGGCTCTTAATGATTTAGAGCCGTGCTATCGCACTCTAACTTATGCAAGTTTATTTGTTGGACCCCACATTCCGTGCTACGCACTCCATGTGGGGTTAACGGACAAGAGTCGTGCTACGCACTGAAAAGTTTATTTGACGGTGACGGTGGATTTGGCGGGTTTGACGCCGGGGGCGGTGGCGGTGAGGGTGAGGGTGCCGGGGGTGGAGGCGGCGCGGACGATGGCTGTGGCAGCGCCGCTGAAGAGATTCATCTCAGGATTCTGGAAGGGGAGGAGGCAGGTGGGATCGCCATTGGCAGTAGCCTCAAAGGCGCCAGCGCCCTCGACCTTGAATTTCACCAAGCGAGAGTCGGTGGGCACAGGGTTGCCATCCTTGTCCTCGACGGTGATGGTGAAATATACCAGCTCCTCGCCATTGGCATCGACCTCGGTGCGGTTGGGCGTAGCCACCAGGTGGTGAGCCTTGCCAGTGGTCTTCATCACCTTTTCAGCAGTGGGAGCGCCAGTAGAGTCATAAGCGACGACACGCACTTCGCCAGGCTCATAGACCGTCTCGTTCCACATCAAGCGATAGCGGTTGTAGACAGTCGAATCATTCTTTTCCCTCACGCCCTGGCTCTTGCCATTGATGAATACTTCGGCCTTGGGATATGAGGTATATACAAATATAGGTGTGATTTCGCCTTCGCGGCCTTTCCAGTTCCAGTGGGGCAGCACGTGCAGGGTCTCATCCTCTTTGTTCCACTTTGAGCGGTACAGGTAGTAGCGGTCTTTGGGCAGCGAGGCCAGGTCGATAATTCCGAAATAGCTGCTGTGGCTTGGCCAAGCGTCGGTGTCGTAAGGCGAGGGCTCGCCCAGATAATCAAAACCGGTCCAGACAAACTGGCCCATTACATACTCCAGGTCGTCATCGGCGGCAAAATCCTCGTCGGGCACATTGCTCCAATAGCACACCTCGGTGTCGTAGCTGTTGCTTTGGTTGTCGGGGTGGGTCACCTGCTGGTGGGGTAGGAACTCAACCGGGAAGTGGTATACGCCACGGCTTGAGACTGTCGAGGCTGTCTCTGAGCCAAGTATCATCTGCTGAGGCAGTTTCTCATAAGCCTCGCGGTAATACTGAGGCTTGTAGTTGAATCCGGGGATATCAAGAGCGGCGGCAAAGCCATTGTCAAGCACGGCTCCGATTTGGTCCATGCCGTTGGTCGATGGGCGCGTTGGGTCGAGCTGATGTATCAGGTCCTGCAGCATCAGCAATTCTTGCACACCGTTGGGTCCCCATTGGCTCGGCACCTCGTTGCCCGAGCTCCACATCACCACTGCCGGCGAGTTGCGGTAGTGCTTGACCATGTTGGTGATGTCCTTTTCGGCCCATTCGCTGAAGAATTTGCCGTAGCCGTTAGGGCTCTTTGGCCGGAAGCTCCAGTCGTCAAAGGGCTCAACCATCAGCATCACGCCCATCTCGTCGCACAGTTCTACAAGTTCGGGAGCCGGCATATTATGGGAGGTGCGGATAGCGTTGACGCCCATATCTTTGAGCAGTTCGATTTGGTGGCGCAGAGCCGAACGGTTGACAGCGGCGCCGAGCGGGCCCAGGTCATGATGGTTGCACACGCCTTGGAATTTGGTGGGCTGGCCGTTGAGGAAGAAGCCCTTCTGGGGGATGTATTCGATGGTGCGCACGCCAAATCGGGTGTCATAGCTGTCGACCACCTTGCCATCAGCGATTACGTTGGTGGTTGCAGTATATAAATAAGGTGATTCGGGGCTCCAGAGATGCGGATTCTGGATCATCAGATTCTGTGTGGCGGGTTGCTCGTGGTAGGTGTATAGGCTCTTCTTGGTAGCTACGGTCTGTCCGTCGGGGTCTTTGATGACGGTCTCGAGGTCAACTTTCTGGCCCTTGGTCAGACCTTCGACCTCGGCCACAAGATGCACTTGGGCATAGTCGTCCTTGACTACAGGGGTGGTGATGTATGTGCCCCACACGGGAATATGGATTTTATCGGTGGTGACGAGATGTACATTACGGTACAGGCCTGCTCCGGGATACCAGCGCGAGGCTTGGGGATAATTCTCGAGGTCAACCTCGATCAGGTTGTCGCCCGGCACGGCTGCCTCATCGATATTGACAAAGAATGAGTTGTAGCCGTATGGCCAATAGGCCAATTCCTTGCCGTTGACCTTGACGCGGGCATGGCTCATGGCTCCGTCAAAAATCAGGGTGTTAGTTAGACCGGCAGTGTCGGGGATGTTAACGGTGGTGCGGTACGAACCTTTGCCGATAAATGGCAGACCGCCGGTGCGACCGGTCTTGAGGGTCTTCTCGGTCTCGCCATTTTGTTCAACGGCCACGACTTGCAGGTCGTTCTGCATGTCAAATGGTCCGTAGATGGCCCAATCGTGCGGCACGCGCACTGATTGCCACTGGGTTGAGGCCGCGGGTTCGCCTTTGGCAAATTCCCACTGGGTGATAGTCTGAGATGAGCGCTGTGCGCTGGCGCTAAGAGCTGCGGCTGAAAACAGCAGAGCGAGAGCAGGGGCAGCAATTTTCATGCTATAAGTGGTCTTTGGTTTTTGGTCTTTGGTTTTTGGAAATAAATGACAAGCAAAATTAATAAAAAATCCCCAATTAATACTCTACAAATATTCCAAAAGTGGGTAGATATTAGACAATGAGGTAGATTTGATGTGATAAATAGCAAAAAGGTTGCGTAGCATGACTCTTGTAGATACACTACTACGGGCCGTGCTACGCACTCTTCTTAAAAGTATGGGTTATCCTTGTACCCCACATTTCGTGCTACGCACTCCATGTGGGGTTAATAGACAAGGGTCGTGCTACGCACTGACAATACTTGCTGATAGACAAGGGTCGTGCTACGCACTGACAATACTCTATCTACTGATAGACAAGGGTCGTGCTACGCACTGAAAAATGCTCAATGCGTTCTATGCATTAGTGCTACGGGACGATTACAAAGTCGGTGTGGCGGTTGGCAGCCGGTCCACCGGGCTGCTGCTGGTTCTCACCCATGCCTTGGTATGACAGGCGGTTGGGGTCGATACCCTTGGCCACAAGGAAGTCTACAGCCGATTTGGCTCTCTGCTCTGAGAGTTTCTGGTTGGCAGCGGCGCTGCGGTCAGACGACGCGTAGCCTATGAATTGCAGGTTGACATTGGGGTTGGCCTGCAGCACCTGGGCCAGCTGCGACAAGATGCGTTTTCCGTCCTTAGGCAGTTTCGACTGGCCAGGACCATACTGAATAGTGTTGAACTGCTGCTCGAGAGCTTGGATTTGGCTTGTATAATCGCCAGTCAATTCCAAAGCGCCAGGGCCACCAGGGGCACCGGGACAGCCGGGTCCGCCAGGTCCACCAGGTCCGCCAGGTCCACCACGGCCGGGACCGGGTTGCACATTCTCTACGCCGTAGATATTCTCTTCGTAGATCTTCTTAGGATGCCGCAACAAGAAAAGGAGCAGCAACAGGATTGCCAAAATGATGATAGCCAACCAAATCCAGAAGTGTGAATGAGGTTTGCAGTATTCGACCTTGGTCGTAGGGGGCTCGGTAGGGAGCACTACTGGGGTAACAGGCGGTGGGGTGACATCGGCTTTCTTCTTGGGTGGCTCATAGCCATCAAGATATTCCAGACGATAGCCGCCTTTCTTGCCGACACCCTTGTCGGCGTCTTCAAATTCAGCAACTTCGATGCCATAGCGTTTGGCATAGTCGATCAGGCGCTTCAGGCTCGGAGCAGTCCACATATCCACCACGGCCACCTTGCGGCCATCGCCGGTGGGCAGGAGCTCTTCTTCTTCGGTGAAGTATCCCTTCCAGTTGCCTTCGTCTTTTTTTGTCTTCGGGATAGATAAAGGTTTCCTTTTCGCCAGAGTCCGGATTCAGTTCAGCCGGAAACGCTCGGCGCAGATCCTCGAGAGTTGCCTCGGGATTCATGACAAGATACGCATGCATTATGCCAAGTGCGGTGCGGTTTTGCGCCTTGCCATGTACTTTTACTTTGCTTGCCATAATTTTTACAGTTTAGTGTAGATAGTATGTATAAAATAAAGGTTGGAGCGCTACCCTCAATGTTGGAACGCGCTGATATAAAAACGCCTCAACTCTCATTCGGTTTAAATTGCTGATGAGAGAGTTTGAAAGAAAAATATAAAAAAAGACAAGGAATTTTTGTCTTTGCCGTGGAAAATGACTAACTTTGCAAGATTACTTGTGGCAGCAGCCATCACAATGAACTAAAGAACATCAAATCAGAAATATGGAAATAATAGGCAAAATCATCGTAGCCCTCCCCGAGATGACCGGAACCAGCAAGGCTGGCAACCCTTGGAAAAAGCGTGAGTATGTGTTGGAAACTCAAGAGACCTATCCCAAAAAAGTGCACTTCGACTTCTTCGGCGACCGCGCCGACCAGTACCCTCTGCAAGTGGGCCAGGAAATCAAGCTGAGCTTCGACATCGAGAGCCGCGAATACATGGGCCGCTGGTACACCTCGATCCGCGGTTGGAAGGCTGAGGCCCCCAATGCCGCTCCCATCGGCGCTCCCGCTGGAGCTCCCGCAGCACAGCCCTACGGCGCACCGGCAGCGCAGCCTTATGGCGCACCGGCAGCACAAGCTTACGGCGCACCGGCCCAGAATCCTGGCGCAGTGCCTCCACCGCCATCAATCCCTGCGCAGGAGCCTACCGACGACCTGCCATTCTAAGGAGTAGTGAAAAATGAAAAGTGAATAGTGAAAAATGAAAAGTGAATAGTGAAAAGTGAATAGTGAAAAGTGAATAAGAGGTAGCGGATAGTGGCCACTATCTGTACGTTATCCCTTATACTTTATCACTTATCCCTTATACTTATCACTTATCCCTTATACTTATCACTTATCCCTTATCACTACACCTTATCACTTATAACTTATAGTTTATACTTAACAATAGATTTCATGGGTAAAAAAGCACTGCTGATGATCCTCGACGGCTGGGGCATCGGCGACCATTCAAAAAGCGACGTAATCTACAACACGCCCACTCCCTACTGGGATTATCTTTTGGCTAATTATCCTCACTCGCAGCTCCAAGCATCTGGCGAGAATGTCGGTCTGCCCGACGGCCAGATGGGCAACAGCGAGGTAGGCCACCTCAACATAGGCGCTGGCCGTGTCCTCTATCAGGACCTGGTGAAAATCAACAAGGCCATCGCCGACGGCTCAATCCTGAAGAATGCTCAGATTGTCAATGCTTTTGAGTACGCTCAGCGCACTGGTAAGAAGATGCACTTTATGGGTCTGACCTCAAACGGCGGTGTGCACTCATCGCTCGACCATATCTTTGCCCTATGCGACATCGCCGCTCATTACGGCCTGCAGAATGTGTACCTGCACTGCTTCATGGATGGCCGTGACACCGACCCGCGCTCGGGCAAGGGATTTATCTCTGAGCTTGAGGAGCATTGCGCAAAGAGCGCCGGCAAGATCGCTTCGATCATCGGCCGCTACTACGCAATGGACCGCGACAAGCGTTGGGAGCGCATCAAGGTTGCTTACGACCTGCTTGTCAAGGGCGAGGGCAAGCAAGCCACCAACATGGTCGAGGCTATGCAAGAGAGCTACGACGAGGGCGTGACCGATGAGTTTATCAAGCCTATCAACAACAGCACAGTTGATGGCACTATCGGCGATGGCGATGTTGTGATCTTCTTCAACTACCGCAACGACCGCGCCAAGGAGCTCACCATCGTGCTCACTCAGCATGACATGCCCGAAGAGGGTATGCACACCATTCCCGACCTGCAGTACTATTGCATGACTCCGTATGATGCATCGTTCACCGGCGTGCATATCCTTTTTGACAAGGAAAATGTCGACAATACCCTCGGCGAATACCTGTCATCGCTGGGCAAGAAGCAGTTGCATATCGCCGAGACTGAGAAGTATGCCCATGTGACCTTCTTCTTCAACGGCGGCCGCGAAGCACCCTTCGAGGGCGAGGATCGCATCCTCGTGCCATCGCCCAAGGTGGCTACCTATGACCTCAAGCCTGAAATGAGCGCTTATGAGGTTAAGGACAAGCTGGTTGATGCTATCAACACAGGCAAGTATGATTTCATCGTGGTCAATTTCGCCAACGGCGACATGGTGGGCCATACTGGCGTGTACAGCGCTATCGAGAAGGCTGTGGTGGCTGTTGACGCTTGCGTCAACGCTGTGATCGAGGCTGTCAAGAACAATGGCTATGAGGCTATCATCATTGCCGACCATGGCAATGCCGATAATGCCCTCAATGCCGATGGCACCCCCAACACTGCTCACTCGCTCAACCCCGTGCCCTGCGTGTATGTCACCGATGACAAGAAGGCCAAGATCGAAAATGGCATCCTCGCCGACGTGGCTCCCACCATCCTCCATATCATGGATCTGCCCCAGCCTAAAGAGATGACAGGGCACAACCTGATCGAGGGTTGAAATAACTGACCGACTGTGAAATCCTTTTGGCAAGGACTCACTCACCTGATAGCGCCGAGAGTGTGCCGCATCTGCGGTTGCACTCTCGGCGCTGACGAAGAGGTGATGTGCCTTGGGTGCCTGATGGATATGCCTCGGGCGCTCATCCACCAGAATGATTTCAATGTGATACACCAGCGGCTCGGCCACCATTGTCAGGTGGACCGAGCCGCTGCGTGGTTTTATTACAAGCGCGACACTCAGTATGCGCGTCTGCTGATTGATGCCAAGTATGGCCAACTGCCGGCGCTTGACCGTCAACTGGGCGAGATGTGCGCTCGTGAGCTGCAGCCCGATGGCTTCTTTAGCGACATCGAGGCGTTAGTGCCTATGCCCATACACTGGCGCAAGCGCATGCGCCGAGGCTACAACCAGGCCATGCAGATATGCAGAGGGGTAAAGCAGGTGACGGGCATTGAGATTGTTGATGTGCTGAGCGCGGCCAAGGGCCACGGCGTGCAGGCGCGCCATGGGCGCGAGCAACGCTATTCGAGCATCTCAGGCACATTGGCGCTGCGCCATCCCGAGCGGGTGCAGGGGCGCCGGGTGCTGTTTGTCGATGATATCATCACCACCGGGGCCTCGGCCTCAGAGGCGGTGTTGACCCTGGCCTCTGCTGCCCCGGCCAGCATCAGCGTGCTATGCCTGGGCCTGACCACGGTTAATAATTAGGCTCGGCCACACAGTGCCCCCAGAGACCTGGCCACACAGTGGCCCCCGGAGACCTGGCCACACAGTGGCCAGCACAGTAGCCGCCATCCGGACAGGCCATCCGGATGGCGGCTACTGTGCCAGGCCGTTCCACGGCCTGGATAGCAAAAAAGCAGCCCCGTGGGCTGCTTTTATTATTTGAGGGCGTCCTTTACTGCGTCGTTGGGCACCATTTCTTCTTTGAATACGTAGGCTCCAGTCTTGGGCGACTTCACCATCTTGATAACCTTGCTGTAGGTACGGCCTTCGCCTTTCTGGAGAGAGGCCACGGTTTTCTTTGCCATATCTTAGAGTGTTGCTATTTTATTTGATTTCTTTGTGAACGGTCACACGCTTGAGGATGGGGTTGTATTTCTTCATCTCCAGGCGTTCGGGATGGTTCTTGCGGTTTTTGGTAGTGATATAGCGGGAAGTGCCGGGCATGCCGCTTGCCTTATGTTCGGTGCACTCGAGGATCACTTGCACTCGATTGCCTTTTGCTTTCTTTGCCATCGTTTAGAGCTCTATGAATTTAATGTCTTTGTCGGTGAGATAGCCTTTCTCGGCAGCCTGGTTCATGGCGGCGTTGAGACCTATCTTGTTGATTGTACGCAGCCCAGCGGCTGAGATGGTGAGAGAAATCCATACGCCCTGCTCAACCCAATAGAATTTCTTATTGAACAGATTGACGTTGAATTTGCGTTTTGTGCGGCGCTTGGAGTGCGATACATTGTTGCCAGTAATCGCCTTCTTGCCTGTAATCTGACAAATCTTTGACATGGCTGTTGTTGGTTTATCTTTGCTTTTGTTGTTTGTAAAGTAGGGTGTCGTATGGGTTTTGACCGCTGCTCATATAGCGCTGAGCGCATCACTTCTCAGCGCGTTTCTGGGCCTCCCACAAAACAGAGTGCAAATTAAGCCATTTTTTACCACGTGACCAAATTTTTTTGGGAATTTTCTTCGTTTAGGCCCTAATTTTTACATTATTAGCCCATTTTTGCCAATAAAAATAGGATAGCCTCGGTGGTAGCGCGGTCAATGACGCGACTGCGGTCGCCCGGCAGCCTTAGCAACTTGGCCTCGGTGCCAGCTGGGGTATGGGCTGCAATCCACACGGTGCCGACTGGCTTGTCGGGGGTGCCTCCGCCAGGGCCGGCGATGCCAGTGGTGGCCATTGCGCAGTCGGCGTTGATAGCGCGGGCTGCGCCGGCAGCCATCTGCAGGGCCACTGGTTGGCTCACTGCGCCGTAGGCGTCGAGGTCAACTTGGTTCACCCCGAGCAGGCGGTGCTTGACATCGTTGCTGTAGCTGACCACGCCGCCCAGGTAGCTCTCGCTGCTGCCGGGTATCGAGGTGATATGGTGGGCGATGTTGCCGCCGGTGCAGCTCTCGGCTGTAGCGAGGGTCAGGCCGCGCTCTTTGAGGCGCTCAAGCAGGATTTGGGCTGGCGAGGCATCGCCATCGTAGAGCAGGTGAGGGCCGACAGCTTGTTTGAGCCTGTCTACTTGGGTTGCAAATTCGTGTTCAAGCTTGGCAGCATCGTCAGTATCGGCAGTGGCATCCAAGCGCAGGCGTATGTAGCCGGGTTGGGGCAGGTAGGCGAGGTGCATACCGGTGGGCAGCGCTTGCTCATAAGCGTCAAGCCTTTCAGCCAGAGCGCTCTCGGTGATGCCGGTAGCCATCAGAGTGTGGTGCAGTTGGGTCTCGTGGGGTGTGAAATGGCGCTTGATTTCGTCCTTGACGGCTCCGCGTATCATCCCTCGGGTCTCAAACGGCACTCCCGGCATGGAGATCAGCACTTTGCCATCTCTCTCAAACCACATTATCGGGGCTGTGCCAAACTCATTTTGGATTACGCGGCAAGATGTCGGCACCATTGCTTGGCCCAGAGTCAGCTGGTTGAGCTGCAGATGGCGCTTAGCGAATACGCGCTCCACATTCTCGCGCACTGCGGGGTCTTCGCGCATCTCGCCGCCGAATATAGACATCAGCACATGCTTGGTGATGTCGTCCTTTGTGGGCCCGAGGCCGCCAGTGGTGATTACTAGGTCGCTCTGCTCCATAGCTTGCCCGACGGTGCGCCGTATCGTCTCGCCGTCATCGCCAATCACATAAGTCTCAGCCAGTTCCCAGCCCAACGGACCGAGTGTCCTTGCTATTTCTCCAGAATTTGTGTCGGTGACCTGCCCTATCAGCAACTCATCTCCAATCACAACAATACTCAGCTTCATACTATCTCAAAATTTTCTGCAAAGTTACCCATTATTCCCCTAAAGACCAAAACAAAAACGCAAGCCCAAAAAACGTAAGCCCTTCTTACATATCCTCAAGGGAAAAACCCTGGTAGGAGATTTGGTAATCCTTGTAGCGCCCTATGGTTTTGACGTAGACATCAGTTTTGGCTCTGAGTATAGAGAAATCAAGGTTTTTTTCTTGTCGCTTCACTTCGATGGCCACCAGACGCTTCTCTATTTCATCTTCAGCTATGATGTCTATTTCGTTATTTCCCTTGCGGTCGAGCCAATACCCAATGCGGGTATATTCGCCTTGCTCTATCAGTTTTTCTCTAAAGTACCATTCCAAGGTAAGCCCAGTGAAGGTTGAGAAATCCTTTTCTATCATCTCCTTGAGCTTAGCGTATGCCCCAGCTTCAATGATATGGTAGTACTTATAGATATATCTAAACCAGAACCTTAGGAAATTGTCACGTATGCGGTATCGTACCTGTTTGTTGGGCGACTTCTCATACAGAGGCTGGAGCTTGGAAATCAATTCGTAATCATCCATCAGTTTTTTCAACTGCCCAGACAATTCTTTCTCTCCCAAAAGATCTTCTATCTCAGCGCGCGAATTTTTGCCCTCGGCAATAAGTGAAAGAATGGAGAAATAGGTCCCATAGTCTTTGCCAAATTCTTCAACGAGCATAGTTCTTCCCTCGTTGATGAAATATGAATCTGGCTCCAAAAAAGTTTGAAGCATAGTCCGCTGAGTGAGTCTTTTTCTCTCAACGAAAATTTCCACATACTTGGCCACTCCCCCGGTAAAGGCGTAAAGAGCCAGGAAATCCTCCTTCTTGTAGTTGGGAGAGTAGGTTTCCATTATCTCTTTCATGATCGAAGGGGGGAAAGCCTTAACGCTTATGCTATTGGTTTGGCGCCCATATAGAGGCTCTTTTTGATCGGTAAAGATTTTGTTAAGCAAAGTGTTGACCGAGCCAGCCACTACAAGATTTATCTTAGACTCGCCTTTGTGAGTATCCCACACATATTGCATTTCCGAAAATATGCTCGGATTCACACGATTGAACTCCTGAAATTCGTCGATAAACAATGTGAAATGCTGAGTCTTGGCAGCCTCCATAACAATGGAGAATACCTCTCTAAAGGATTTGATGGTACCGTGAATTGATATTCCCAATTTGTCTCTTATCTCATCGATATATATGGCGCATAGATCTGGCTCGGCCTTGCGCATGACAAAGAAGTAAAGCATCTTCTTGCCTTCATAAGCCTTCTTTACCAACTCTGTTTTACCAATGCGTCTTCGGCCCGAAACTATGGTAAATTGGGAATGTATCTGAGAAATTTCCTCGATTTCTCTCAGATTAGCCAATTCTCTTTCTCTTCCAAAGAATTTCATCTTATTGATTTGTAACCGATTATTAATACCTTTCTGAGTTGCGTTACCGCCGTAACGGTTACCGCCGTAACGCAACTCAATATGCAAAGGTACAAATTATCTCTGAAGTTACAAAAAATTATTAGGATCTTCTGGAAAGTAGACAACTTCCGTAATCATTAATACCAAGAAAAAAATTTCATATTTTAAGCATAAATTAACTAAATGAGGGGCAATTCTGAAATAATGTTTAATTTTGCACTTTGGAATGGCAGATTAAATCGCTGACGCCATCCCATAAGTTGAATATTATCTTTTTTCTAAGTTATAGGTCTTGAATTTCAGCGGTTTGTCGAGGCATAAAATTGAATGTATGAAAAAATTCTTACTCTTTTCTGTTACTGTTTGCATCGGCGCTGTCACTTGGGGTGCCGTCAACCATGACGCAAATCCACAGCTAAGCGAATTTGAAAGCGCCGATATGTCTGGGCAGCAGGATGAACTGGGGCAGATGCCTCTCACTCCTCTCAAGTCTCCCGTAGCCTACGATCTGCTGTTGGATAGCATCGTGTATACTTCTCAGGTCACGACTTTTACCTACCATGATAACGGTGTCGTTGCCTCAGAAATGACCAAAAAGACGGATGGTAGTTCTCAAACTTACAACCAATGGGATGAGGAAGGTCGTCAGACTTTGACCATTTCTTTAGCTAATGGATCTGGCGTGGCTGGCGTATGGGACGAAGGTGAAAAATGCGAGTATGTCTATGATGAGTGGGGAAATCTGACTTTTGATGTCACCTATCTGTGGTCAAGCGAGGCCAACGACTGGGTGGCATCCTCTAAGAATGAGAGAACCCTTGATGACAATGGAATTATAACTAATAGAATCTATTACACTTGGTCAAGCGAGGCAAACGAATGGGTGTTGTCCAAAAAATATGATTGGATATATGATGACAATGGTAAGCTTACTCTTAACATATCTTACATCTGGACGGCCGAAACCTGGGTGGAGGGTGGAAAATACGAGTATGGGTATGATAACAATGGGAACCTGACTTTTCAAGCCCTTTACGAGTGGTCGACCGAAGCCAATGCTTGGATAGGGGCACAAAAGAAAGAATGGGCCTATGATGACAACGGCAACAGGATTTATTATGCCTCATACGAGTGGTCAAATGAAACTAACGACTGGAAGGCATTTGACAAACAAGATTACACCTATGATGATAAGGGCAACCAAATCTTTAGGATCTATTACACTTGGTCGGGGGAGACCAACGCTTGGGAGGAGTCATACAAATACGAGTACGACTACGATGACAATGGAAACAAGATGTGTTATGTTTATTTCACGTGGACGAGCCAGACGAACGATTGGGCTGAATACTGTAAAGTAGAGTACGACTATGATGAATATGGAAATCAAACTCTATATATCTTTTATGACTGGTCAAATGAGGCCAAGGACTGGATAGGGTATGATAAAAGAGAGTGGGCCTACGATGAATATGGTAACCAGATCCTATCAGTAAGTTATAATTGGTCAGCAGAAACTAACACTTGGGTAGGAAAAGTGAAAT
The DNA here is from genome assembly GCA_020860445.1 of Bacteroidales bacterium. Classification (GTDB taxonomy): domain Bacteria; phylum Bacteroidota; class Bacteroidia; order Bacteroidales; family Muribaculaceae; genus CAG-873. The sequence goes on from JAJBUH010000070.1 coordinate 22,852, forward strand.
ATGAATACGACTATGGTGATTGGGCGGACACACCTTATGCTGAGTACTGCTGTCTCACTTCATCATATTCTTCCTCTGTTGATGGATCTTCATGGGAGTGGAGTTTTTACTATGGGTATGAGGGTGAATTCGATGAAGCGACACTCACCTATACAATACATTACTCTTCAATCAACTTCCCTGCTGGCTACGTGTCACAAATCAACTATTTCAGCAAGGCACCCGGCAGTGGCATTGCTGATGCGACAGTAAAGAATACTCAGATTGCCGTTTCTGGACGCACTATCTTGACTGGAGGCGAATCCATATCGGTCTATGACCTGAGCGGGCGCCTTGTTGGCCGCAGCAATGGCGATGCTCTCACCATCGCTCAGCCAGGCCTCTACATAGTCCGCACCACCTTTACCTCCACCAAGGTGATAATCCGTTAAAGTAAATCCTTTACTTTAAATTTAAATGGCTCCCTATACAGGAGGTAGCCATTTAAATTTCCCCGATATTCCGCTATAGCTCGATTCTTTTTCGAGTTATAGCGAAATGTCGGGGAAATTTCCTATCCAAAATAGATTAGGATAGGATATTAGAGGGAAAGTCCATTTTCTCATGAAGAATTCTTACTACAAGAATGTCCCCATCAGAAAGTTGGAAATAGAAAATCACATGACTTTTCATTTTATAGCCCTTAAGACCTTCTTT
>JAJBUH010000250.1 GCA_020860445.1 Bacteroidales bacterium
GCTAAATCCAGATTTTTTTTAGAAAAATGTTTGGAAATTACTATAGAATGCCCCATATGGAGTGCGTAGCACGGAATGTGGGGTACAGTACAAAACTTTTCTTGAGTTAGAGTGCGTAGCACGGCTCTTGTCAGACGAGATGTTATTCTCGGATAGCGAGAGCCGTGCTACGCACTCATCCCTACAGGGCGATAGGCATGCCAACCCCACATTCCGTGCTACGCACTCCATGTGGGGTTAACAGACAAGAGCCGTGCTACGCACTATCCATCTGGATATCACTTGATTGGTCCTATAGTCCAATTTCAAAATACCCCAGGTTGCCGGAGCGCGAAGTGCTGCGGCAACCTGGGGTTAACATTGTTGCGCCTCTCCGAGGCGATTCGAATCAACTAAGATTTAATTTGACTCCTCGCTTACTGGTTGTAGACGACGATGGGGATGAGCTTGAGGCCCATCTTTTTGTCTTTTTTTGCGCACCTTGCCGAGCCAGGACGAGAAGTCCTCGTAGGATAGCTGTCTGGGCATGGTCTCGCCCACATATTTGTCGAGGGCTTTGTTGAATGGCGTTGGCGAGTACAGCACATAGATGTCGTTGCGCTCGACAGTGCCAGCGGCAGTCATCTCCAACTCATCGACCTCGGCCTTGTAATCCGAGGCGTCGGTGGGCGAGAAGAAATAATATTCCTTGTCCTTTTTGACCTTGACCGACTGGGCCTGGTCGCTAAGGTAGGGGAGCAGATTCCAGGCTTGATTGCTGTCATCGACCAGATAGGCGGTGACATACCCATCGGCCGGAGCGCGGAAATACAGATACATGCGGTCGCCCTGCTTGAATTGGGTGTCGGCTGCCTGACGAGTTGACGAGTTTTTGAGGATTTCTGCCTCAAAGTCCATCGCCTCGTTGGTAATAAGTCGCGCTGTACCCTTGATGCGGCAGTCGATTATGTAGCAGCTGTTCTCGTTGAGCGACACATTGTATTTCGGTTCGCTGGTATCGCTCAGCCACTCGCCTTTGCTCTCGGTGGTAGCGCGCATGTCAAAGTATTTGCTCTCAGAATCTTGCGTTATCGCCGAGTGCTGATAGGTGGTCTGGCTCACGATGGTGCCAAACTCCTTGTCCAGGGCATCGATGCGGGCGCGCTGCAGTGCAATGCGCTTGCATTCCTCCAAGCTATGCGAGCCATTGTCGACGTAGGTATAGCGGCCCTCAACCGAGCGAGTGTCGGCAGCGGCGGCATAAGCCCACGCCATAGTTCCCATCAGGGCGAGTACTATGGCGCGAGTGATTTTATATACAGTCTGTTTGGTCATTAGTGCAGCATTTTCAGTGAGGTCCATTGGCTCTGCATATTGCCAGAGGTGCGCACGGTCGGGGTCTGCGGCTTCTGGTTCTTAAGGACTGACTGCTGTTTCACTTGTGTGATCACATAGTCGCTGAGGTCCTTGAGGGTGACGTTGCCCTTGCTGTCTTGCAGCTTTTTGAGCAGGTAGTAGGTGAACAGGCCATGGTTCATCTCCTTGTAGGGCAGGGCGGTCTCGCCACCCGAGGCGGCTGAGAGCACAAACATATTGCCCTTGGGGGCTGTCTCCTTGGCTACTATTTGCACGCCGCGAGCCGCAACGAGCGGACTGTCATCGCGAGTGGCGCCGCTGAAGCAGGCATCGAGGAACACCATCACCGACTTGGAGTTGAGGTCGTTGAGTTCGGTGTAGAAGCGGTCGAGCGAGTAGCAGCCGTCAAGCAGGGTGGGAGTGGCATCGACGGGCATCAGGAATGCGTCCTTGTTCGAATCATCGGGAATGCCGTGACCGGCATAGTACACGATTACCTCGGCGTTGCCGTCAAAGGCGTTGACAGTCTTCTTCAGATTGCTCAGCGCACCTACCATGTGGCCATAAGTGGCATTTGTGAGGAGCTTTACATTGTCGCTGGGCAGACCCAAGGTCAGGCGGCAGTAGTCGGCAAAGCGCTCGCCATCGTGTAGAGCCGACTCCACACTGGCGGTATTCTCATAATTCTCATTGGCGATAATAAGGGCGAATGTGCGCGAGGCCACCTTGTTGGTCTGCGGGATATTCTTGTCTACGTCAGATTCCTTGGTGACTGTGACTTTTTCTTTGCCAGTCTGATCCTTATTAGGAGTCTTGTTGGGGTCGCTAAAAATTGTATTCCAGTCTATATCGAAATCTGTTATTAAGTATGACAGTTCTTTTGAATTGTCAAACTGGTAGGTCTTGCCGCTCGGGGCAGTTACCAATACCTTGCCGATTTGCGGACGGTCATTGACGATGAAGTATTCAGCTCCGCTGAAGCGCATACCCTCCCAGGTCGATTTGAAACGCTCAGCCTCGTTGTCGGCCAATGGGACATTCAGAGTTATAGGCCCATAAGATGATTCAATCAGGAATGTCTGGTTATTGGCATCGTAGGGCTTGAGCTTCAGGTCGGTCAGGATCAGCTTGGCTGAGTATTTGCTCAGGTACAGCTGCTGAGCCTCGACCTCGAGGCGAGCTTTTTCGGCCTTAATAGTGGTGTCGTTGACACGGGCCAGATATTCCTCGGTGGTGTTGAACTCGTTATGCTCGGCCCACTTTCGCAACCCTTGGGTGATGTAATCGCGGGCGAACTCAGAGTAAAGAGGCACTTCGCCAGTCACCTTGGCATCCTGGCCGTAGCCGAGCTGGGTGCCACCAGTCTCGTTGAACGTCAACATCGGGGGCATGAACATATCGGCCAGGGCATCCTCGCCCAGAGCGGTGAGTTGCTGGTTGACTGAGTCAAATTTGCCCTTCTCGCCGAGGCAGAGGTAGGATACGCCCAGAGCCTTGAGATAGCGCACAGCCATTGGGTCGGTGCCAAGCACATTCTCGAGCGCCATGGTGGCGGCTGAGAAATAGGTGTTGGCCTTGTCGCGCAGGCGGCGTGCTTTCTTCTCATCGCTGGTCTCGTTGAGAGCATCATTGAAGCAGAACACTGCATAGTTGTAGTAGCTCAGAGCCAAGTGCTTAGCATAGTTGAGCTTCATGGGGTATAGCTCATCGAGCCGAGTGTACACCTGGATGGCCTCCATGTATTCGTTGGCATCCTCAAGCAGTTTGCCCTTGAGCTGTAGCAGCAGTTCATCGTCGGGCGTGAGGGCAAGCGCTGGGTCGAGAAATTCGTTGAGATACTCGCACAGGTCGCCTTTCTGGCAGGCTTGCATGCCAATCATCAAGAATTGCTTCTCGTGGGGATAGTTGCGCATGGCATCACGCATAGTGGTTACAGCCAGGTCATATTTCCCGGCGTTGAGGCAAGCTTGGCCCATAAACAGGTACACCTGTTGGCGGCGTTCTTGTTCGCCAGTCGAGAAGTACAACTTGAAATACTCGATGGCGCGCTCAAATTGCTGGGTGTTGTAGGCGCGCGAGGCGGCGATGTAGGTGATGAGCGGGAAGGAACCCTCGTCGCGGGTGAACGAGTGATTCTTTAACTCATCCATCAGTTGTACGTCGATAAACGCCATGGCAAACCTGCCCATCTCGTCGCTATTGTTGATTGATGAGTAGAAGTATGCGCCGCGCTCGAGCTCTTGGTCGAGGCCAATCAGCTGGTTGCGGGCTTTCTGCCAGTTGGTGCTTTGCGGCTCGCTGTAGCCGATAGCATCGCATGATGCCTGATATCCCTGGTACACGGTCTGGTAGAGCGAATCTTTGTTCATGCTCTCCATCTTGATGGTCATCACCTGGCGATACAGCTCGGCGGCGCGATTGGTGAGCGTGTCAGACAGTGCGGCTTGCATCTCCTCCTGGGGCAGACTGTCGGGCGGCAGACTGTCGGGCAAGACGATTGAGAAGCGCTCAAAGTCCTCGGGGGTAGCTGTGAGCCGAGGAGCCCCGGCATATAGCGAGGCGCCTGCGGCACACAGTGAAGCGATTATGACAAAACGGTTTAAATGCGTAACTACTCAGCGATTCTAAGGAAACACAATGATTCCTTACATCCTACATG
>JAJBUH010000138.1 GCA_020860445.1 Bacteroidales bacterium
AATATGAGTTAAATATCTTAAATATCAACAACTTACATTAATTCAGCAAACACTACTTAAGTGAAACCACCCCTTACGGAGTAGCTATTCGGGTGATAACTCATGTTGCATTGGAGCTCTTTACTTTCATCTGAATAAATCTGAGATGGTGAGTTGCTTGAGGAAGACAGTGGAATAGGCCCCAGGGCGGATGCCGAAGGTGGAGATAAGGGTGGGATGGACTGAGTATTTCTTGGGAAGCTGCTCAGAGAGGAGCCGCTGGCGATGGCGAATGGTGAGGTCATAATCTTTGCTGACCGTAAATTCATCACTGTAGAATTTCATTTCACACATATTCACCACATTATCCTTGCGAACAATCAAGAGGTCGATTTGCGCTCCCTTTTCGTCAGGCGTGCCCTTCACGGCCCACACCGATTCATCAGTAGCGACATCGCTGATACCAATGGCTGCCTTGATCTGAGGAATGTGTTGGAAGCAAACGTCCTCAAACGCCAATCCACGCCAGCTGATTGTGGATTGCGCATCAAGATGGCTTAGCCAATAGCCTTCCTTAGCTGGGGTCTCGGCCACAAAATGGAGATAGAATAGGCAGAATGGGTCAGATAACTTATAGTGCACATCTCTCTTACCACAGCCAAATGGCACGTATTCGGTGATGAAGTCGCTTGCGACAAGCGCCTTGAGCCTGCGGCTCAACTGGCCGCAATCGGGAGCTATCCCAGCCTCTACTATTTCCTTGCGCGTGAATCCCCGATGGCGCGTAGCCAATTTCTTGACTATCTTTTTTATGACATCGGGCGCATCGAAGGCTGATTCAAACAGACGGTCAAACTCATTTCTTAGCCTCGCATCCCGGCTCCAGAAGAGCCGGTCGATATTCTGGGCGATGCTGAGGTCGCGCTCTATATAGCCCAGATAGTAGGGAATGCCTCCCAAAGCCATGTAACTCTGCACGGTGTCATAGTCAGACATCTCTATGCCTCGGGATTGGTAGAACTCCCGACACTCACCCAGCGTGAACGGAGAGAGCCGTATCTCATAGGTCGTGCGCCCATAGAGACCGCCATGGCTGTCAATCAGATTGTCGAGGATCCATGAGTTTGCGCTGCCGCATACCACGAGCATCAGATTGTCGCGATGGCATCCCCAGGTGTTCCAGAACCCCTCGAAGGCTGTGAGGAATCCTGAGCGCTGGGTGTCGAGCCAGGGCAACTCGTCAAGAAACACCACTTGGCGCTCGCCGTTGTCCTTTTGCTGAAGAAGTTCTTCAAGCATGTAGAAGGCATCAAGCCATGTCTTAGGCGTTTGCTTGCCTTGGTATCCGTGAAGCTTTAGGGAAATATGGAAATGCTTTAGCTGCTCCTTGAGGCCCACCTTCTTGCTACCCTTCTCTATGGGCGACAAGCCGGCGTGGCGAAAGGTGATTTTGCCTTTCAGTGATTCATCGACAAGGAACGTCTTGCCTACGCGCCTGCGCCCGTATACCGCCAGCAATTCGGCCTTGCCGCTGCCGTATAGCCTCTGAATTTCCGCGATTTGCTTCGCTCTACCTATGATTGCGCTCATACTCTATGCGTTTTATTTGACTACAAAGTTAGTGAATTTCTTCGTTCCAGTCAAATAAAACGCGATTTTTCTCTCGGAAGCCCCTAATCAAAATGACCATCACGGATAAGGTGGCCAATTTATGTAAAAATTGTAGGCTTACTCTTTCGCCGCATATGGTTTACAGCCCATTGGAGCAATGGCTCAATGGCTTGTAACAACTCCTCTCCGTGTGAGGTTAAAGCATACAGCGTCCGAGGTGGAACTACAGGCACTACAGTTCGGGTGATAATCTCCTCTTCTACCAGCAATTTCAATGCTGCTGACAACATCTTTGGTGACACATCCGGGATAGAACGCCGAAGTTCGCCGAAATACATGGGCTTGCCCGCGCTCAGGGAGTGCAGGACAAGCAACGGCCATTTTGAAGCCAACGAGTCAAGGACGTTGCGGATCGGACAATGTTTCAAAATCATAGCGTTGCGTTTTGAAGTTTAACACATCTTAACGCATCAAGTTCGCTCGCAATTGTACAGCCGACATTCTTTAGTATAGGAGGCCGAACATCCAAAGGGGAATGCGGTGGCCGTAGCCCATGTCGGTATTGTCTACGGCCAGGTAGCTATCCGGGAGGTTGGCGATTTGGTCAAAAGTCTTGTTGGCGCCACCCACCTCGAATAGCCATTGGTCATCCACATTGAAATCGCCCGTCTGGGGCATAAGCACAGAATGATTCACGCTCAGCTGGTTGAGGAAGAAAGTCTCGCGGGCTGTTCCAATATCGGTAGTCTTAGTCAACGCTTGCATCAAGTTGGCGTTTTGGAGATATATCTTCTCTGGTATTTTGAGATTCTTGTAATTGGGCTTCTTTGTAGAGAAGAGCATCAACAAATCAGCCTTTTCGAGCATATTGAGAAGGAAGAGACCTGTCTCTCGAGAAGTCTCAATGGCCGAGAAGAGAGTGCGGAGTTTCACTTCGAGCGGTTTACTCTGGGCGATATACATCAGCAATTGCTTAGTTTTCTCCATAGTTGGAAAAGAAATCTCCGTCACTGCGGGCAAATCCACTTCAATTATAATCTTCACTACTTCTTGCAGGCGCGACCAGTACTCGGCTCCTGCCTCTTTATAGAAAGGATAATATCCGCGCTGCTGGTACTTCTCAAATTGCGGCAACACTTTGATCTTAGACGTTATGTCCATAGCAATTTTGACATGCTGGGACAGCAGTGTCTCAAGCGACATTGGCTCGATGGCAACCACTCCCTCATATTCCAAATATTCTCTGAACGACATGCCGTAAAGATGGTACACGCTTTGGCGCCGCGACAAATCGACCTTAGACCTCTCGACTTCGAGCATTGAACTGCTTGTGTACACCACCTTAAGGTCGGGCATCGAATCGTAAATCATCTTTATTTCTTGCGACCAACTCTTGTAGCGATGCACCTCATCAAGAAACAAGTGGGTGATTCCATGGGTGTGGGCGTAGATGGCGAGGGAATAAAGTGTATTGACGCTGAACCACATGTTGTCGAGCGAGGCATAGAGTGCCTCGTCGACATTGCTGAAATGCTCCTTGATGTATTGCAGTATCATTGTGGTCTTGCCCACGCCTCTGGCGCCCTTTATTCCTATTAGCCTCGATGACCAATTGATTTGGTCGTAGAGGTAACGATGAAACGATGTGGTCGTCTCTTGCAGCTTTAGGTGGTAGTAGTATATCAGCACCTCTATATCTTTCTCTTCCATACGCATTTGGGTTTTATAGATGCAAAGGTACGAAAATTTACGAATCCATTTGTAAATCTTGGGCGATTTTTACAAATGGATTCGTAAAATTTCTTTGATTTTTACAAATGGATTCGTAAGATAGTACGAGAAAAGAGAAAAACGACTACTAACCATTGAAAAATTGGTACAAAATTGAAGATATGTGAAAAATTGTTGCTACCTTTGCGATGTCACATATCAACTTAATGAACCATGAAACGTGTATTTCTTGTTATGGCAATGGCGATAGGGGTTGCAATGGGTGTTTTGGCCCAGACGCGCAGCCTCAATCCCGAAAATGCTCCGTATTGGGGCCTCCGTGCTGGAGTTGGAGGAACCGCATTCATCGAAAACTCCGACGAAAAGCTCTTCCAGGGGAAATTCTCCACTGACTTACGCGTAATGCGTAACTACACTACCGCAGACAATGGCCATTGGTATATCGAGCCAGCTATTAGCCTCTACTACAACACATGGAGCTGGGATGTGGGAGTGTTGGCCGAAACCGCGAGCTATATCCCTCTCAGTAATTCATTTCGCAACTTTGGCGTAGGGACGCAAGTGTCCTTTGGCTTTAGAGCCTTTATCAAGGAGCGCCAGTCATTCCACGTTTCTATGGGATTGGAGCCGCGAGTTGGGCTCGTATGCAATTGCCATGTCAAATATAGCGGAGCTTCCGTATCAGGCAGCGAATACGGCAGCGATGGTATTTGCAATCGCTTCGATTTGGCCACAGTGTTTGACATAGGCTTTAACATTGACAACTTTTATGTGGGAATGCACGCAACTGGCGGTATGCTCAACTTGATCAAAGACGGCGGAGGGTACACTGTAAATCTGGACACGGTTCTCTTTAGCATCGGCTACAACTTCTCAGTCAAATAATTCATACATATATTTATATGGATTCTAAAAACGCCAAAACCTACAACCTCGCTCGCGTATATCGCGGGTGGGCCATCGAATGTCCTCCCTTGTTTGAAGAAGAGGATACCTATGATTATGAGCTCGAACTTTTTACCCCAGCCGGTTTGAAAAGATTCATTGAGCTCGAAGGCCTCATTGAAGTCCCTGCTCCTGATGATTTCAAATATCGTAGGCTGTCAGGTGGGGTATATCTCATTCATGACCCAAATCGCCCCAAGGACAAAATATCAAAGTTTGAATGCGCTGCCTACTACTTCTTCCTTGATGATTTGATGATGGGCCCTGAGGAGGAGAGCCTCCAAGCCATCGAGAAATAAACAATGACTTCTAAATTTTACGAATCCATTTGTAAATTTTGGGTGATTTTTACAAATGGATTCGTAAAATTTTCTTCCTAAAACTCTAAAACGTGGGAAATGGGGATTTTTTGTTGGGATGAAATTTTTTTGGAAAATTGGGGAAAAAGAATTAACTTTGCGACAGATTCTGGGTCTAAGATTCAGACATCAATCATAAACTACAGCTAAAAGAGTGATAATATGCTGATAGCCAAGTCAAATCAATCTGTGGATTGCTCGCTGCGACGGCGAGGGCTTGACCTATAGGCATAAGCCAACCACCAGCATCGACAATCCGATTTCGAGCGATTCGCCCCGCTTGCGTCATTGCTATGCCCTGACGCCAACGGCTCGGGCAGCGAATCGGTGCGCTCTTTGACATGCTGGAGAAAGGGTAAGGTGTAAGTTATAAGTGATAAGCTAACCATCTGGATTGGCCCTCATCACTAATAACCACATCTTACACCCACAATGATTTCCGGAGGACTTGCTTATCACTTATAACTTATACTTTATACTTTACTTGGTTTATGAAAAAAATGAATCTTATGTGCACCGACCTTAAGGTGCGCCCAGCTGATGCTACCAGCATCATCTCTCACGAATTTCCCGGTTACCAACATTTTGACGACCGCACTGACTTCCCACTCCTCGGCAAGACCGAGTGGGTGGATGTGACGTTCACCCTCTCTGCCCCCGACGGTTGGGGCGACGATGGAGGCCTGATAAAGCTGAAGGTCGAGCTGGTTAAGCTCGACGATCCATCCCAGGCTCTGGCTTGGGAGCAACTCACCGTAAGAGTCAACCCTTGGGATGGGGCCATTCGTCCACGCGTTGATCTATGGCCCAAACGCGGCACACTTAGCGTTGGGGCCTATTCGGTGCTTATCAAATACGGGCCAAAAGGCAAAGAAGAGCTTCTGAATATGACGGAGCTCAACTTTCTCACCCCGATGACTCCCAACAGAGTGGCGCATCCAGTCCAGGCTTGGCTGCGCGACAAAGAAGAACCGACCCTCGAGTACAAATCTGTAATCTATGACGACAGAGAGTATGAGGTGATCTTTCTGCTGGACCCTCTCCCTTCGACCCCAAAGACCCTTCCCGAAATGTGGATGCAATTCACCAACGCCCATGGCGAGCGGTGGTGCCAGCGATGCCGTCTGCTCAGCGTGTATGAGGACGACAAGGAGACACTCAAACAAATCGAGGTGCACTGCACTATCGACAGTGCCAAGGATATCACTGGTCCAATCTACGCTGAACTCCAGATTTTTGGCTACGGAGTGGCGGGCATAGTGTTTGGCACCGATGATATAGAGTATGGAGTTTTCGCTGACGAGGGCATAGAGCGCATCCGAGACTATATCCCAGCCATAGGGTGCGTGATGGTGGAGGAACGCCTAAAGAAAATGGAGGAGACCTCAAGGGAATTTGACCAACTGCTCGACAAATTTCTGCAAGAGCAGCCACAAAGCCGCCTCGACCGCATGGTCGGTCTGGATGAGGTCAAGAGCAAAGTCAAGAATTACATGGCCCTCATGCATTTTTTCAAGCTCAGGCGCGAGCAGTGTCTGCCTACTGTGATTCCGCCGCTCCATTCGATGTTTCTCGGTTCGCCTGGCACTGGCAAAACGACCGTTGCCAAAATCATGGGCGAGGAGTTGCGCAAGGCGGGAGTGCTCTCAAAGGGCCATGTGGTGGTGACCGAGCGCTCTCAACTCTTGGGCATCTACTATGGCTCGCCCGCCGAAAAGGTAACAAAGGCTCTGGAGGAGGCTGAGGGCGGAATCCTATTCATCGACGAGGCCTATCAGCTTTATGTCGAGTCGGACCCCAAAGACCCGGGGCGCGATGTGATCAATTATCTGCTTACGGCGCTGGCCGACACTGAGCGGCGAGACTGGATGCTCATTATGGCTGGCTACACCGAACCGATGCTCAAGATGTTTGATGCCAATCCGGGATTGCGCTCGCGCATCCCATCGTCAAACATATATCGATTTGAGGATTATGGGCCTGACGAGCTGATGGAGATTGCCCAGAATTACTTTTCTGCCAACAGTTACATTCTCGCAGATGATGCGCAAGTGGCTCTGTCCCAATTGCTCGACCACGATTATGAACATCGTGACAAAGAATTTGGAAATGCGCGGCATGTGATGAACATCATCGAGACCCAAATCATCCCCAATATGGCCAATCGCATCGCCACAATGGCATCGCCTTCGGCCAATGACCTAAGCATGGTATTGGAGGCCGACATCCCAGCTCCAACGCTGTCCGCTGCCAAGCCAATGCGACAGCCAATGGGTTTCAGAGCCTGACCCCATCACTCATAAGTAATCAACTGTTTGGGCGGTACGCTCACGAATCCGCTATCTTGTCCAATGGTCAAGGAGTATTCGCAAGGAGCAGCCTGAGCCAGGTTCTCGACTAATTTTACCATCGGCTCGTGGGGCAGAGGAGGAATTCCGTCCTCTGCCTCATGTAGCCGACTGAGAATAAGCAGTTTGCCAGCCATACATGCCACGTGTGGGCTGGCGTGTTTTATGTAGCGTGGCGCGTGGTCAGTCTGGCATACCCAGACAAGGTTCCACTCGTTCTTCATACCCTCGGTCATCACCCATCTCTCGCGATTGGTGGTGGCCGCGCTTACCAATACTCCTCCGTTCTGCCCACAGTCTGCCCAGCGGCTGAATCTCTGCTTGAATGAGGCAGTGCTCTCGGCATCGGAGGCAATTACCGCTTCTTTGTATGGGATGTCAAGCAGGAAGGGCGAACCAACTGCCATAAAATCCTGGCCCGAAACACTTACGGAGTTTATTGTGGTATTGAGTTTGGGATATTTGGCATGCATCCAAAAGCGTTGCAGTTCTTTATCTATGTAATCACTCCAAAGCCCAAGGTGGGCCTCAGCGAGTGGTTGGTCGCGGTAGCCCTTGCCAAACAGTTGCTCCCCGTGATAGGCGTATTGGCCCCAATAAGCCTTGTTGCACCATTTGCGCAAGCTGGTCACTACTTTGCCTAAATGTTCGCCTTCGCGAAATGGCTTGTCCACGCTCACGATTATGTTTAGCGCCGTGGGTGCAATGCTTATATATGGAATTGATAAGTTGGGATATCGGGCTGGAAGCCGCTCCTGGGAGATTCGGCATACTTCTTGGCCTAGTTGAGATACCATCACTTCGCATCGCTCTTTGTCGAACAGCCCGAGGGCGTCGCCGCTCTCTATGGCTATCCAATATAACCCTGGCTCGCTATAATCGTGATGGTACTTCTTCATGGATCATCGTTTTTTATCGATGGCAAATTTAGCGAATTTCTCCCACCTACTCAAATTATATTGGATTTTTGTGGGCAGAATCCCCAATATAATAACGCAAGAGGGGCTCCTTGTCGAACCCCTCTTATGGTTTAGCAATATCGATAGCAGCCATTAATCTCCGCCAAAACCGAAGGCTTCGATATATAGGCAGATATTGGTATTCTTATCGTAGGCTATGATGCAACCTTGTTGCAGCAATTGGTACTGTGCGGCTGTGATTTGCCCAAGCATCGCTACACAAAATCCCTTCTCAGCATTGTCATAGAGCACCAGTATGTCATATTGGCCTTTGCTCTGTGACTCTTGAGCGAAAATTGAGAATAGTACCTGGTCGTCTCCGTAGGCCTTAACAAGAGTAGCAGGATCTATATGGTCCATGATGGAGAAGAGGGAATTTCCATAATACTCGGTGTCTTCGGCTGATTGGCCGCTTTTGACACAGCATGCTAGGTTTTGGATAGGAAAGCTCACAGACTTTAAGGTCTTATTGATGACATCCTCGGTGGTCATCCCTTTCCCGTCTGGCAGAGCCTTAACTTCGTCAAACGCCTCCTGAAATGTCAAGGCCGATGCGCTCAGCATCGCAGCCAAGCCAACAATCAATGTAAACAGTATTCTTTTCATAGTACATCCGTTTTAGTGGTTCCTATACTCTCAACAATTCAGCCATTATTTTGGTTCCCCCCTCCTGAAGATTCAAAATAATTTCGTAACTTCGCAACATGGAAAAAAGATCTTCATTATTACATAATAAAGAGTACCTCTGCTGGGTAAAGGAACTTAAGCAAAGATATCTAACAGCGCGCCTTAAGGCCTCTGTTGAGGTTAATCGCGCCTTATTGGAATTGTATTGGAGTATTGGAAAAGGTATCGCTGAAAAACAATACGCCAACACTTATGGCTCCAGATTTTATGCCACTCTAAGCCACGATCTCAAAGAAGAATTGCCTAATGTCAAGGGGTTGTCAGAACGCAACCTTAAGAATATGTATTACTTCTATGAGACTTACAATCAATTCGTTAGAAATCGGCAGCAGGTTGCTGCCGATTTAAGCGGAGGGAATCGTCAGCAACCTGCTGACGATTTTAAGGTAATACCTTATGGAACCTCTATTGCAAGCTCTATTTTCCATGATATTTGTTCCATACCATGGGACCATCAATGTAGAATCATTTCCAAGTGCAAGGGCAATCCAGAAAAGGCTCTTTTCTTCGTAAGAAAGGTTCTTGAGAACAATTGGGGTAGGGATATGCTCCTCAATTTCCTTGACACCAACTTATATGAGCGTCAGGGAAAAGCCATTACGAACTTCAAGTCATCATTGCCAACCCTCCAAAGCGATCTCGCCCAACAAATCACTAAAGACCCCTACAATTTCGATTTTCTAGCTCTTAGAGAAGAGTATGATGAGAAAGAACTCGAAGAGGCTTTAGTAAATAACGTCACAAAGTTTCTTGTTGAGTTAGGCACTGGCTTTGCTTTTATGGGGAGGCAATATCGCTTATTGGTGGGAGACACTGAATGTTTCATTGATCTGTTGTTCTATAATACAAAAATTCATGCATACTGCTGCGTGGAATTAAAAACAGGTTCATTCCGCCCTGGACATTTGGGCCAACTTGGATTCTATGTCTCTGCGGTGAATCATATCCTTAAAAGCGATATAGACAATCCCACAATCGGTATCTTGATTTGCAAAGACAAGGACAACATTGAAGCTCAGTATTCTTTAGAGACCTATAATGTGCCCCTTGGAATATCCGAATATAAGCTCACCAATTTGATTCCATCTGAATTCAAAGGTACTCTTCCGACTATTGAAGAAATAGAAAGCACCCTTGAAAAGTTATCTTCTGAAGAAAATTAAAGTTGAGATCTCAAAAAAATTCCCGAAGTCTCCCAAAAAAGGAAAAAACAATCACATCCTTGAAATCTGCCATCGACATATTTTCAAGATATCACAAATCGCCCTCAACTTGGGGTCGATTTGGAGTTGCCAGAAAGATTTGGTAAAAATAAAGAGGCAAACTTCTGATGATCAGAAGCTTGCCTCTTTGGGGGAGCCGCGAGTGGGACTCGAACCCACGACCTTTTCGTTACGAATGAAATGCTCTACCGACTGAGCTATTGCGGCGGTTATGGTTTGTGAGTGCAAAGGTAGGGATTATTTCCCAAATGACAAAATTTGAGACAGACTTTTTTCTCGCCAAGGTGACTGAGATAGGGGAGGAGGCTGAGATTCGCAAAATTTCTATAGGGGATTAATTTGAGGGTAAGGAAAAATTTTGTAATTTCGCAATATCAAAAATAGAGAAAGGAGTCTATGGCGAGGAAGGTGACGATGGTGACGGGGGGGCAGCGGTCGGGGAAGAGCGCTGTGGCTGAGAGGGTGGCGATGGAGGCGGCTGAGAGGTGCCTGTACATCGCTACCGCTGAGGTGCGCGATGAGGAGATGGCTGAACGAGTGAGGAGGCATCAGGCCCGGCGCGGGCCACGGTGGACAACTTATGAAGAGACTCTGTGGATAGCCAAAGCCCCTATAGTGCCCGGCCAGGCTGTGCTCGTTGATTGCCTGACGCTATTTGCCACCAACCATTTCTTTAACTGCCACGAGGATGTAGACAAAGCATTAGCAGAGTGCAAACAAGAGGTTGACAACCTGCTGGCACAGGATGCCTCCTTTGTGCTAGTCACCAATGAGATAGGCATGGGCGGCATCAGCGCCAATCAGATGCAGCGCCGATTCACCGACCTGATGGGCTGGCTCAACCAGTATGTGGCTCAGCGAGCCGATGAAGTAATCCTGATGGTCAGCGGAATAGAAGTGAAAGTTAAAAATGAATTAATGAAAAATGAATAATGCCATGGATATAGAGCAGGCGCTCAGAGATAAGATTGACAATCTGACCAAGCCCAAGGGGTCGTTGGGGAGGCTCGAGGAGATAGCCCTGCAGGTGGGGAAAATCCAGAATACCCTCACCCCGCACCTTGACAAGCCTTGCAACATCCTGTTTGGTGCCGACCACGGAATAGTCGAGGAGGGCGTAACAGTATCGCCACGTGAGGTGACTTGGCAGCAGATGCTGCATTTTGCCCATGGAGGAGCCGGCATCAATTTCCTATGCAACCAGCACGGTTTCAAGCTCGTGCTTGTTGACGCTGGCGTTGACTATGATTTCCCTGTCGAGGCTGGCATCATCGATGCCAAGGTTGGCCGAGGCACCCGCAATTTCCTCCATGCCCCAGCCATGGACCTGACCGAGTGGGCCGTATGCGTTGAGCGCGGTAGCGCCATCGTTGATCAGGTACACTCCGATGGGTGCAATATAGTGAGCTTTGGCGAGATGGGCAGCGGCAACACCTCGGCTGCCTCGATGTGGATGCATATACTCACTGGCATCCCTCTCGAGGATTGCATCGGCGCTGGCGCCGGCCTCGACAAGCCGGGCATACAACACAAACTCAAGGTGTTGAAACAAGCTTGGCAGAATTATAGCGGGGCCGACCACCTGATCGACAAACTCGCATATTTCGGTGGCTACGAGATGGTGATGGCCATGTCGGGCATGTGCCGAGCTGCCGCGCTCGGCATGGTGGTGCTGGTTGATGGCTTTATCATGACAGCTTGCATGTTGGCGGCTCGCGCTCTGTATCCGCCAGTGATGGCCAATGCCATCTTCGGCCATCAGGGTGACGAGGCTGGCCATCGGCGTATGCTCGAGGCCATGGGAGCCAAGCCCTTGCTGTCGCTCAGCCTAAGGCTGGGCGAGGGGAGTGGAGCCGTTTGCGCCTATCCGATTGTGGATTCTGCGGTGAGGATGATCAACGAGATGGACACCTTCCAAGTAGTAGATGTTACCAAATACTTTTAAGTGAAAAGTGAATAATGAAAAATGAAGAATAAAAAATGAAGAATGGCTATCCGGGTACTTTTGACTTTTGACTTTTGACTTTTGACTTGGAAATGACTTTTGACTTTGAGACGGATTGCTGCATCGATAATGTTTTTCACTCGGTTGCCTCTGTGGCGACTGGTGGAGGTGCCCGCTGAGTGTTACAAGCGGGTGGTTGAGTTGTGGCCCTTGGCCGGGTGGCTCACCGGCGGAGTCGCGGCACTAATCCTATGGGGCGCAAGCCTCGCGCTGCCATTAACTACGGCCGTGATTTTGGCTTATGCTGGCAGACTGCTGCTTACTGGGGCCCTCCACGAAGACGGCCTTGCCGACTTTTGTGACGGCATGGGCGGTGGCACAACTCGCGAACGCACGCTCGCCATCATGAAGGATTCGCATATTGGCACCTACGGGGTGCTGGGCCTGATACTTTATTATCTGCTGTTGGTGACCCTGGTGAGCCAAGCTCCAATGCCAATCTATGAGCTGTGCCTGACGGTGCTGGCAGCCGACTGCTGGAGCAAATTCTGCGCTGCCCAGATTATTAACGTGCTCCCTTATGCTCGCACCGAGGCCACGGCAAAAAACCGCACAGTGTATGAGCGCATGGGCGTAGGCGGATTCCTGACCGCTCTTGTCTTCGGTGTGGTCCCATCGGCGTGGCTGATATGGGACACTGGGTGCCATAAGCTGATTTTTGCCATGGCGGCGAGCGCGATTGTGGCGGCATTGCTATTCTGGCTGATGCATCGTCGCCTGCGCGGATACACTGGCGACTGCTGTGGCGCCACCTTTCTGCTATGCGAGCTGGCCTATTGGATAGTGGTAGGGTGATTATCCTCGCCGCAAAACGGCGAGGCACAGAACCGGGAGGGGATTTTTCATTTTTCATTTTTAATTTTTCATTTTTAATTTTTCATTTATTCATGGAGATAACCTTTGTGAGACATACGTCAGTGGATGTGCCACGGGGCGTATGCTATGGCCAGACCGATGTCGGGCTGCGCAACACTTTCCCTCAGGAGGCTGAGGCAGTTAAGCAACAGCTGCTGGGGCAGGAGTTTGACGCGGCGTTCTGCAGTCCTCTATCGCGATGCCGTCGATTGGCCGAGTATTGCGGCTATGGCAATGCCGCGCTTGACCCGAGGCTGATGGAGATGAATTTCGGCGAGTGGGAGATGAAGCGCTATGAGGACATCCGCGACCCGCGCTTGCTGCAGTGGTTTGAAAATTACTGGAATATCACGCCCACCGGTGGTGAAAATTGGCTGGAGCAGGGCGAGAGGTTGCGCAGCTTTGTCGCCTCGCTCATCGAGCAAGGTGTGGAGCGCCCAGTGGTATTCACCCACGGGGGTATTGTGCTTCATGCCCTCAATCAATTGGCTGGATATCCAAGAGAGGGCCTCTTTGATCATCTGCCTCCTTACGGTGGTATCGTGAAAATCGGGGTTTCTGCCGATTTTTGTAAGGAAATCTAAGAATTATCAGTAAATTTGTAACTTTAAAACCGTAATAATCACTACTTCGTAGCGAGAAACCATAAAACCGCAAGGACATAAAACCGCAAGGACATAAGATTCATAAGGTCATAAGCCTCCTATAGAAACCCTAGGATTCTAGGATTCCTATGCATCCTAAGGTTCCTACCCTATGCTCAAAAGTATTAACCTAAACATACCGCTTATGAAGAAAACTTTACTTTTCGCTTTTGCAGCAGCCTGCGGGCTGTGCGCCATGGCCGATGATGATGTGGAGTACGCATCAATCGGCTCAGCCGAGTATCAAGATGGGCTGCTCCTGTCATGTTTCGGCATCACCACCGAGACCTGGTTGGTTGATATCCAGCAATGCACCACCGACGAGAATCTCTATCGTCTCGCCAATCCCTACATCGCCGAGACATGCCCGGTCGACTTCGAGGCTGCCGGCCTCACCATCGACCCGAGCGCTGCCACCGAGTACTGGTATCTCAATGCCACAAATCCTGATGCCGTAAAGCCCACTACCTATTTCTACACCGGCATCTACAATGGCGAAACTGCTATCTCGATGTGCTATGACAGCCGCTATTCTGAAAATTTCACTTTCTCTGATGGCGTGTTTACCTCCAAGCCCTATAGTATCTATACTTATTATGGTACTGGTTCGTCTGACTGGGCCTACTATACCACAATCATCTATCTGCCCGGGGCCGAAAAAGAGGTGTGGAGCAAGAAATGCGACGCAATGTTCACCGACGGATTCTGGTGTATGTACACCGACACTGAAGCTCAAAGTTGGGAGGTTGAGGTCTATGAGAGCAACAAGCAGGAGGGTGTAATCCGCGTGGAGAATCCCTACACTGCCAGCACTTGTCCGCTTGACTATGGCGATGCCGAGATCAATTCGTCGGCCGATGCCTACTGGGAGATTAAGGTGGCTGATCCAGATGCCGTAAAGCAGGTTGAAACCTATTTCTGCATAGGCGTGGATTTGGTGGGAGGTTACCCAATATTCTTCTATAACTCCACAGCTGGCACGATGATCGACAACAAGATAGTATTCCCGGCTGGCAATATCTATGCGTGGTATATCTATTCGAGTTCGAGCTATACCGCGCTCAATGAATTCGTAATCGACCTCAATGGATCGTCAAGCATTGCCGATATCGAGGCTGCCAACGATGCTGCGCCTGTCTACTATAACCTGCAGGGTATGCGCATCGCCGAGCCAAAGGCAGGGCAAGTGGCAATCATGCGCCAAGGAAATAAAGTAACAAAAATCGTAAAATGACCTTGTTGAGCCTCTCCGAGGCTCGCTGATGGGGGAAGAACTAACCCCAGGTATTTATGGCGCAAGCGCCATAAATACCTGGGGTTAACATTGTTGAGCCTCTTCGAGGCTATGGGATTAGTCTTCGATGGCGGCTTGGGCAGCGGCTACGCGAGCGATAGGCACGCGGAATGGCGAGCAGCTCACATAGTTCATGCCAAGCTTAGCGCAGAACTTCACTGACGAAGGTTCGCCGCCGTGCTCGCCGCAGATGCCGACCTTGAGGTCGGGACGGGTTGCGCGGCCCTTCTTCACGCCCATCTCTACGAGTTGGCCAACGCCTTCCTGGTCGAGCACCTCGAACGGGTCAACCTTGATGATGCCGTGCTCCTTGTAGAACTTGAGGAACTTAGGAGCGTCGTCGCGTGAGAAGCCGAATGTCATCTGGGTGAGGTCGTTGGTGCCGAATGAGAAGAACTCAGCAACCTCAGCGATTTGGTTGGCGATCAGGGCAGCGCGAGGCACCTCGATCATTGTGCCAACGAGGTAGGGGATAGTGTGGCCAGTCTCCTCAAACACCTTAGCAGCGGTGGTGTTGATGACATTGGCCTGGTGCTGGATCTCCTTGAGCGAACCTACCAGAGGTATCATAATCTCGGGATGCACGTCGATGCCGCGAGCCTTGACAGCGAGGGCAGCCTCGATGATGGCGCGTGTCTGCATTTCGGTGATTTCGGGATAGGTGATGCCGAGGCGGCAGCCACGGTGGCCGAGCATCGGGTTGAACTCTTCGAGCGAGTCAACCTTAGCCTTAACCTCTCCCAGGGTGAGGCCCATTTCATTGGCCAGCTCCTGCATGGTAGCGGTCTGGTGGGGTACGAACTCGTGCAATGGGGGATCGAGCAGACGGATGGTAACGCCAAAGCCGTCCATAGCCTCGAAGATGCCCTCGAAGTCGCCACGCTGCATCGGGAGCAGTTTGGCCAGAGCATGCTTGCGGCCCTCAACATCGCTGGCGAGGATCATCTCGCGCACAGCCTTGATGCGGTCGCCCTCAAAGAACATGTGCTCGGTGCGGCAGAGGCCGATGCCCTGAGCGCCGAAGCGGCGAGCCTGCTTGGCATCGCGAGGCGAGTCAGCGTTGGTGCGAACCAGAGTCTTGGTGTACTTAGCTGCGAGGTTCAT
The DNA here is from genome assembly GCA_020860445.1 of Bacteroidales bacterium. Taxonomy (GTDB): domain Bacteria; phylum Bacteroidota; class Bacteroidia; order Bacteroidales; family Muribaculaceae; genus CAG-873. The sequence goes on from JAJBUH010000138.1 coordinate 15,745, forward strand.
GATGGCAGCGAAGTCACCACCGATTTCGGGTTCGGTGGTGGGCACTTGGCCGTCGTATACGTCGCCGGTCGAGCCGTTGAGCGAGATCCAGTCGCCCTCTTTGTATACCTTGCCACCCATTTCAACGGTCTTCTCCTTGTAGTCGACCTTGATTTCGCCAGCGCCAGATACGCAGCACTTGCCCATACCGCGAGCCACAACGGCTGCGTGGCTGGTCATACCGCCGCGCATGGTGAGGATGCCTTGAGCCACGGCCATGCCGCGCAGGTCCTCGGGCGAAGTCTCGATACGCACTAGGATAACTTTCTTTTTCTTCTCAGCCCAAGCCTCGGCATCGTCGGCCGAGAACACGATTTGGCCGGTAGCGGCACCCGGAGATGCTGGCAGACCCTTAGCGACCACCTTGGCGCGCTTGAGGGCTGACTTGTCAAATACGGGGTGGAGCAGCTCATCGAGCTTCTGGGGCTCCATGCGCAGCAGAGCGGTCTTCTCGTCGATTTCGCCAGCGCGGAGGAAGTCCATGGCGATTTTCACCATAGCTTCGCCGGTGCGCTTGCCATTGCGGGTCTGGAGCATCCAGAGCTTGCCGTCTTGGATGGTGAACTCCATGTCCTGCATGTCTTTGTAGTAGTCTTCGAGGCGGTGAGCGATAGCGATCAGCTCGGCAGCGCAGTCAGGCATTGACTCCTCGAGCGAGGGGTACTTCTCGCGGCGCACTTCCTCGCTGATGCCCTGCAGGGCAGCCCAGCGGCGTGAACCCTCGATGGTGATCTGTTGGGGTGTGCGGATACCGGCCACCACGTCTTCGCCCTGAGCGTTGATCAGGTATTCGCCGTTGAATATGTCCTCGCCAGTAGCGGCGTCGCGGCTGAATGCCACGCCGGTGGCCGAGTTGTTGCCCATGTTGCCATAGACCATAGCCTGTACGTTGACGGCTGTGCCCCATTCCTCGGGGATTTGGTTCATGCGGCGATAGAGGATAGCGCGCTCGTTCATCCAGCTGTCAAATACGGCGCAGATGCCGCCCCACAGCTGTTCCCAAGCGTTGTCGGGGAAGTCCTTGCCGGTGTATTCCTTGACAGCAGCCTTGAAGAGCTTGACGAGTTGCTTGAGGTCGTTCACATCGAGTTCGGTGTCGAATTTCACGCCCTTTTCTTCTTTCATCTTGTCGATGATTTCCTCAAAGGGGTCGATGTCGGTCTTAGATTTAGGCTTCATGCCGAGTACAACGTCGCCGTACATCTGTACGAAACGGCGATAGCTGTCCCAAGCAAAGCGGGGATTTCCGCTCTTCTCGGCCAGAGATGCTACGGTAGCGTCGTTCATGCCGAGGTTGAGCACTGTGTCCATCATGCCGGGCATCGAGGCGCGAGCGCCTGAGCGTACCGACACGAGCAGTGGGTTTGCGGGATCGTTAAATTTCTTTCCGGTGAGTTGTTCGACGTGGGCAATAGCGGCTTCAACATCTTTGCTGATGCGCTTCACTACTTCGTCACGGCCAAATTGGGTGTACTCGGTGCAGACTTCGGTGGTGATAGTGAAACCGGGAGGCACGGGCATGCCCAAAAGGTTCATCTCAGCGAGGTTGGCGCCTTTGCCTCCGAGGAGGTTGCGCATCGAGGCATTGCCTTCTGCCTTACCGTCGCCAAACAAATAGACTCTTTTCATTTAACGGGTATCTTTTTATGATTAAACGAATATGTTTCGGTAGTTGCTACTAAAATTAAGGCTGTTTTAGATTAACATATAATAGGAACCTAAGGTTTGAGCCAAAGGCCCTTTTTTATAATTAATACGCAAATTTAGCTTTTTAATTTCTAATAATAAAAAAAATCGTCACTTTTTTGTTAAAAAAATGACGAATTGGCCTTTAAGGCCGAAATAGCTTGCCGATAGCGATGCCCCAATCGCGCAGAGTGAGGTCGATAGGGGTGATAAACGGGGTGATCTGCTTGTTGCTGTCATGGGCAAACACTTTGAGCCTCTTGGGCAGGCAACGCACGTCGACAGCGCCGTCCATCTTGAGCGGCTCGCCATCGATGTGGGCGTACGACGAGGCACAGTCGGGCTGGATTTTCACCTCTTTGACTCTCAGTGTCTCGATATGGTTGTTGTATGGCACCATGCCCGAGATAATGTCAAAACCGGCCAGCAGCATCTGCAGCACATTGCCGCTCTCGATGATCACCAGGTCGAGCTGACCGTCGGTGATCGATGCCTCGGGGGCGATGAATGCGTTGTTGCCGTATTGCGAGGCATTGCAGCAAGCCACCAAGAAGGCATTGCGGGTGAATGTCTGCCCGTCGGCAGTGATGGTGTAGGTAGTCGGCTCATATTTGCCAAATTCCTCCATCACATTCTTAATGTATGTCATACGGCCGCGCCGTTTCTCTGTGGCGAATTTCCACGACACTGTGGCATCAAATCCCATGCCGAAGGTGCAGAAAAACAGTTTGCCGTTGGCAATGCCGCAGTCGCACTCTATGCTCTCGCGGGCCCCGATCACATCGAGCGACAACATCTCGTCGATGGGTATGCCCAGGTGTCGAGCCAGGCCATTGCCGCTGCCCGATGGGATTATGCCCAGGGTCACGCCGGTGCCGCACAGGGCGCAGGCTGCCTCGTTGACAGTGCCGTCGCCGCCGCACACAGTGACGCTGCCGAACCCTCGGGCCACAGCCTCGTTGGCGAGGCGCGTGGCGTCGCCCTTGGCTCCGGTGAAGGCCAGCTTGACATCAAAACCCTTAGCTGTGAGCTTTTCTACAAGTATATCTGACAACCCTTCTTTTGAGTTTACACCCGAGATTGGGTTGACTATTAACATCATTTTTTCAGTTTCCATGCTGCAAAGATAAGGATAATTTAGATTTTTGTTTGCGATAAAAATAATTTTTACTAATTTTGCGACATAAAAATCGATAAAACGACAAAAGATAACCCAAAAAATAGACATACAGCACATGGCAATCGAACTTAAAGGCCTCACAAAGCGCAGTGAGAACTACTCGCAATGGTACAACGAGCTGGTGGCAAAAGCCGACTTGGCTGAGCAATCGGCAGTGCGCGGATGCATGGTGATCAAACCCTACGGCTACGCCATCTGGGAGAAGATGCAGCAGACTCTGGACAGGATGTTCAAGGAGACAGGCGTGCAAAACGCTTACTTCCCATTGCTCATCCCCAAATCATTTCTATGCCGCGAGGCCGAGCATGTCGAGGGCTTCGCCAAGGAGTGTGCCGTGGTTACCCACTACCGCTTGAAAAACGACCCCAACGGCAAGGGCGTTGTCGTTGACCCTGAGGCCAAGCTCGAGGAGGAGCTAATCGTGCGTCCCACCTCTGAGACCATCATCTGGGGCACCTATAAGAATTGGATCCACAGTTGGCGCGACCTGCCACTGCTGATCAACCAATGGGCCAATGTGATGCGTTGGGAGATGAGAACTCGCATGTTCCTGCGCACAGCCGAGTTCCTGTGGCAGGAGGGCCACTGCGCCCACGCCACCGCTGAGGAGAACGAAGCGCGCACCGTCGAGATGATCAATGTCTACGCCCGATTCGCCGAGGATTACATGGCTATGCCCGTGACCATAGGCGTCAAGACGGCCAACGAGCGTTTTGCCGGCGCGCTCAATACATACACCATCGAGGCCATGATGCAAGACGGCAAGGCCCTGCAGAGCGGCACCAGCCACAACCTGGGCCAAAACTTCGCCAAGGCATTCGACGTCACCTACAGCGACAAGGACAACAAGCCACAATACGTATGGGCCAACTCGTGGGGCGTATCGACACGCTTGATGGGAGCCCTGATCATGAGCCATAGCGACGACAACGGCCTGGTGCTTCCTCCCAAGCTCGCCCCCATACAGGTGGTAATCATACCTATTTATAAAAATAAGGAGCAGCTCGCTACCGTCACAGCCACCGTGCTGCCCATCATGGAGCAGTTGCGTGCCCTCGGCATCAGCGTCAAGTATGACGATGCCGACAACAAGCGCCCGGGCTTCAAATTTGCCGACTACGAGGTCAAGGGCGTGCCTGTGCGCCTCGTGCTTGGCGAACGCGACATCCAGAATGACACGGTCGAACTGATGCGCCGCGACACTCTCGAGAAGGAGAACGTGCCTCTCGAGGGCATAGCCGAGCATATCAAAGAGCTGCTCGACGATATCCAGCGCAACATCTACGCCAAGGCCCTGAAGATGCGCGAGGAGAAAACTTATGTCTGCGACAGCTACGAGGAATTTAAGGAGAAGATTGAAGACGGCGGATTCTTCCTCTGCCACTGGGACGGCACTCCCGAGACCGAAGAGAAGATCAAGGAGGAGACCAAGGCCACAATCCGCTGCATTCCCCTCGATGGCGACAAGACCCTGGGCAAGTGCATGGTCACCGGCAAGCCCTCGGCTCAGCGCGTAATCATCGCCCGCAACTACTAATGGTAGATATGGTGGCTCTGATGGCATGGCCTGTCAGAGCTGCCGTTATTCACTATTTGATGGCATGGCCTGTCAGAGCTGCCGTTATTCACTATTCACTATTCATTATTCACTTTAACGATGGACAACAAGACGATATGCGCTCGCGTAGCCAAAGAGATAGGGCAGGAGCCAGCCCAGGCAGCGCGCTTGGTTGACGCTTTCGCCAAGGTGATGCGCGAACGCATCTCCAATCTGGATTCCATAGCGATTCCCGGATTTGGAAACTTTGTGGCTCTCAAGCTGCCCGAGCGAGTGCAAAGCGAAAGCTCGACCGGCAAGCGCACTCTGCTCCCCCCACAAATCAAGGTGGAGTTTGTGGCGAGCGCCATGCTAAAGAAGCTATTAGAAAACAATTAATCGAGGCCTATGAATAATATTATTACCCTCCGGCGCCTGTCGGAGCAAATAGCCAAAGAGGCGGGCATTGAGCAAGCGGCGGCCGAGGAATTTGTCAAAGCCTTGACCTCGGCCATCAGCAATGGGCTCGAACAGGGCGAGACCGTCAAGCTCAAGGGAGTGGGAGAGTTCTCACCCTCAAAGGGCCGCGTGTCCTTCACCCCAGCTGTCGAGCTGTCTGAGGCCATCAATGAGCCTTTTGCGATGTTCGCGCCCGAGGAGCTTGACCCTGACCTCAAATTGGAAGACTTAAAAAATCCCGACCTCGGCGATGTGGCAACCGCCGCAGCGGCCACCCGTCACCCCCATGAGGAACAAGCAACCGAAGAAAAAACTGCAGAGGCGCCCCAGGCTCCGATAGCTGAGACCGTCAAAGAGGAAGCCCAGTCCGAGGCCAAACCAGCGCTGGCTCCCGCGCCTGTGGCTGACTCCAAGCCAGCTGAAAAAGCAGAGCCCAAACCGGCTGAGAAGGCTGACCCTCAGCCCGCTGAGCCGAAACCCGAAACAAAGGCCAAGCAAGCTCCAGTGCCAATTGTGCCGTTTGACGACGATGAGGAGGATGGCGGAGACGATGCCGTCGCTGCCTACGCCGCCTCAAATAGGGGAGGGCAGGGATTCCCAACCTTCTGGGTTATGTGGGGCGTAATCTTTGGCTTGATTGTGGGCCTTGCCATCGGATTTTTTGTGCACGACCCGATCGAGCGTCTGCTCGAACCATCGCTCGATGAGGACTATATGGCCGAGGCCCTGTACGATGGCGATGCCGAGGAATTGCCCGAGATGACTCCACCCGAAGAGGAACCTATCGCCGAACCCGATGCCACCGCAGTAGAGACTCCGGCTCCCGTCAAGGAAGAGCCAGCCGCCAAGCCGGCAACTGCCACAGCTCCATCAAAGGCTGCAGCCGAGATTTACGACACCGTGCGCGAGGGCAACAGCCTGGGCTCGATGGCCAAGAAGCACTATGGCTCAAACGTCTATTGGGTGTACATCTACCTTGAAAACAAAGACGTGATCGGCAATCCCAACAAGGTGGCCGTTGGCACACGCCTGAAGATACCCCCACTGAGCAAGTACGCTACCAAATCGACCGAGGCCGAAAACAAAGCCGACGCTCAGAAAAAGGTCAACGAAATCCTGCGCAAATACCCTAATTAGTTATGAGGTGTGAGTTATGAGTTATGAGTTAATGGGGACACTGGGGCCCGACTGAGCACCACTCATCACTCATAACTCACACCTCATAACTAAAAAACGTTAATTCTTTAATGTGCGAAACGTATAATAAACAAAATTAACATTATCCAATTTGCGCATTTCACATATTAATCGTATCTTTGTGGTTGGATTGCAATCGTGCTTTCCAACCACAAAAATTTAAGACTAACAACTATTCTTTCATAGACTACAACTATGGCCGAAACAGTCAACATCAGAGAGCTTAACAGCCTCGTTGCCAGCAAAAACGACTTTATCAACCTAATCACCCACGGCATGGACCAAACCATCGTGGGACAAAAGCATCTCGTAGAATCACTCGTAATCGCTCTTTTGGCCAATGGCCACGTGCTGCTCGAAGGCGTGCCCGGTCTGGCCAAGACTTTGGCCATAAAGACTCTGGCTCAACTCATCGACGCCAAGTACAGCCGCATCCAATTCACCCCTGACTTGCTTCCTGCCGACGTGATCGGTACCATGGTCTACAGCGTAAAAGATGAATCTTTCAAGGTCAAGAAGGGCCCAATCTTCGCCAACTTCGTGCTTGCCGACGAAATCAACCGCGCTCCCGCCAAGGTGCAGAGCGCATTGCTCGAGGCTATGCAGGAGCGCCAGGTGACCATAGGCGACAGCACTTTCCCACTCGACGAGCCTTTCCTGGTGATGGCTACCCAAAACCCCATTGAGCAGGAAGGCACCTATCCGCTGCCTGAGGCACAGGTCGACCGTTTCTTGATGAAGGTAGTGATCGGTTATCCCTCGCGCGATGAGGAGAAACTCATCATACGCCAGAACCTGTCGAACGAGCGCAAGGCCGTGCAGCCCCTGCTCAAGCCCTCAGAGATCATCGAGGCCCAGAAGATTGTGGAGCAAATCTATGTGGATGAGAAGATTGAGCGCTACATCGTTGACCTGGTGTTTGCCACCCGCTTCCCGGCCGACTATGGCTTGAAGGATCTGACTGGCATCATCGCCTTCGGCGCTTCGCCTCGCGCATCTATCAGCTTGGCTCGCGCCGCTCGCTCTTACGCCTTCATCCACCAGCGCGGATATGTGATTCCCGAGGATGTTATCGCAGTATGCCACGACGTGCTGCGTCACCGCATCGGCGTCACTTACGAGGCCGAGGCCAACAACATTACCACTGACGAAATTATCACCGAAATCCTCGACAAGGTACAAGTCCCCTAATCCCTGATGGACGCAAACGAGCTATTAAAGAAAGTAAGGAAGATCGAGATCAAGTCGAAGGCTCTGTCTCAAAACATCTTCGCAGGCGAATACCACTCCCGCTTCAAGGGCAGGGGCATGATGTTCTCGGAGGTGAGGGAGTACCAGTACGGCGACGACATACGCGATATCGACTGGAACGTTACGGCTCGCCACAACCATCCCTTCATCAAGGTCTACGAGGAGGAGCGCGAGCTCACAGTGATGCTCCTGGTCGATGTGTCGGGCAGCCGCGACTTTGGCGCCGTAGGCAGTCCCAAGCGCGACATGATTACCGAGATTTCGGCTACCCTGGCCATCTCGGCCACCCAGAACAATGACAAGATCGGTGCCATCTTCTTCAGCGACCGCATCGAGAAGTTCATACCCCCCAAGAAAGGCCGCAAGCATATCTTGTTTATAATCCGCGAGTTGATTGACTTTCAGCCTCAGAGCCACGGCACCGACATAGCAATGGCTGTGCGCTATTTCGCCGACGCCATGAAGCGCCGCTGCACCACATTTCTGATCAGCGACTTTATCAACAAGGACGATTACAAGCCGGCTCTCACCGTGGCTTGCAACCGCCACGAGGTGATAGCCCTGCAGGTCTACGACAAGCGCGACGCTACCCTGCCAAATGTGGGACTGATGCGCGTGGCCGACCTCGAGACTGGCGCTACCCGCTGGATCGACACATCGTCGGCGCGCGTGCGCAAGACCTTTGACAAGTGGTGGTATGCCCGCCAGCAGGCTATGGCCGAGACTCTCAACAGTTGCCGTGTCGACTATGCGTCGATCACCACCGATGAGGATTATGTCAAGGCGCTGCTCGCTCTGTTCAAGGGCCGTGGCAAGAAATGAAAAATGAATAGTGAAGAATGAATAGTGAAAAATGAAGAATGAAGAATGAAAAATAAACTTTCATATCTGATTTCAGCCAAACTGTGGGTGCTGGCCGCAGCGTTGCTGCTGTGGCCTCTGGCCATCAGGGCACAGGCGCCGATGAGCATCAGAGCCAGTGCTGACTCGGTGACCCTGGTGATGGGTGATCGCGTGACTGTCAATGTCGAGGTGATCAAGAATACCCATGAGGGCGCCCTGCTCGACATGCCCAAAAAGGAGAAAGACTACTATGGGCTTGAGATGCAAGAGATTACTGCCGATAGCACCGAGCTGGGCAATGGCCGCGTCGAGCTCAAGTACCATATTATATTCCAAGCGTTCGACCCGTCGCAGCTGCTCACGCTGCCGCCTTTTGCCTACGCCGCCCAGGGCGACACTGTGCATAGCGAATCGCTCGCATTCAAGGTCTATCCCGTCGACCTGAGCCCCGAGCTCGGTAATCCCGAGGATATCGAGAGCCTGACAGTGCACCCCGACGAGGAACCTCTCTCGGTGCCGTCGCGCTGGTACGACTATGTGCCCGACTGGCTGATTTGGGTATTTATCGGCCTGATAGCCTTGGCTCTCGCCGCAGTGGCATATCTGATGCTGAAGCAAGGCAAGCAAGCGCTGCTGGCTCAGCGCAAGCCTACGCCACCCTACGAATTGGCGGTGCAGCGCCTGTCAGAGCTCAAGGACCGCAAGCTGCTGTCCCAAGGCCATGTCAAGCAATACTATACCGAACTGATTGATATCTTGCGCAGTTACCTCGAGGGACGCTTTGGCATCAATGCCATGGAGCTGCCGTCAAAGATGATCCTCAAGCGCATACGCGAGAACAAAGAGATACATCTCTCGGCTGCCCAGATGGAGCAGGTGCTCGAGCTGGCCGACTTTGTAAAGTTTGCCGCTGCCAACCCCAACCCGGAGGAGGGCTTGCGTACCTTCAACACCATCAGCGACTTTGTCGAGGCCACCAAGCCCGCTCCCGAACCTACCCCTGAGGGTGACGAGGCCAAGGCCGGTGGCGCAACTACCAGCAAACCGCAAAAAGACTAATCTATGCAATTTGCTCAACCTTCATATCTTTGGCTCTTCCTGATCTATGTGCCTCTGATTGCGTGGTACGTATTGAAGCAGGGCAATGCCAGGGCCACGCTCGGGATTTCTACCATCAGTCCCTTCGCTACGATAGGGCGGTCATGGAAGGAATACCTGCGTCACGCCTTGTTTTTGCTGCGCCTCGGAGCCATCGGCGCCCTCATCATAGTGCTGGCTCGCCCTCAGACACGCGACAGCTGGCACACTACATCGACCGAAGGCACCGACATCATGATTGCCCTCGACGTATCCACCTCGATGCTCGCCATGGACTTTGAGCCCGACCGTCTGGAGGCTGCCAAGGCTGTGGCTGCCGACTTCGTGCAAGGGCGCGAGAGCGACAACATCGGCGTGGTGATATTTGCCGGCGAGAGCCTCACCGGCATGCCGATGACCGTAGACCGGGGCATGCTCATCAATTACATCAACAGCATCGACATGAATGTGCTGCCCGACGGCACTGCCATCGGCGACGGCATTGCCACTGCACTCAACCGCCTGAAGGAGGGCAAGGCCAAGAGCCGCAGCATCATCCTGCTCACCGACGGCAGCAACAACACTGGCGTGGTGGCACCGCTCACGGCTGCCGAGGTAGCCAAGGAGCTTGATGCCCGCATCTACACTATCGGCATCGGCACCAATGGCACAGCCAACTATCCGGTGATGACAGCCTTTGGCAAGCAGATACAGCAGATGCCCGTGGTGATTGACGAGAACACCCTCAAGCAAATAGCTGACTTGACCGGCGGCAAATATTTCCGCGCTACCAATAATAATGTGCTGCGCGAGGTATTTGACGAGATCGATACCCTCGAGAAGACGCGCATGGATGTGCGCCATTTCTCGCACGCTGAGGATAATTATATGCTGTGGGCATGGCTGGCATTTGGGCTGTTTGCGCTCGAGCTGCTGCTCAGATACACGATATTGCGGTCGATACCGTAATAATCCGGGCCACGAACTGGCCCGGCACAGTAGCCGCCATACGGACACTATTGGGCTGTAAACGGCCCGACCCGATTGCCGATTGCCCGGATGGTCCATTTGACCCGGTGGGTACCGATTGCCCGGATGGCCCTTTTGACTTTTGACTTATTACTTTTGACTTAAGTATATGTTTGATTTTGCAAATCCGCAACTGTTATCCCTGCTGGGAGCCGTGGTGCTCATCGGGCTGCTATTCTGGTGGGCTCAGGTGACGCGCAAGAATAATTTGCGCCGATTCGGGCGCCTGTCAGTGCTGCAATCGCTGATGCCCGATGCCTCGATCTATACCCCCAGGGTGAAGATTGTGTTGCAACTGCTGGCGCTCACGGCTCTGGTGTTTGTGCTGGCGCGCCCGCGCAGCGGTGAGAAACAGCCACAGCAGACACGCCTCGAGGGTATCGAGATTATGATTGCATTTGACGTCTCCAACTCGATGCTCGCATCAGCCAATGATGACCCCAACGGCATCAGCCGTCTCGACCGCGCCCGCCTGCTGCTCGAGAAACTTATCGACCGCCTTGATAATGACAAGGTGGGCCTTGTGGTGTTTGCCGGCGAGGCTAAGACCCAGATGCCTCTCACCACCGATTACTACACCGCAAAACTGTATCTGAGCGAGCTGTCGCCCAAATTGGTGAGGATGCAAGGCACATCAATCACCGACGCCATCAATATGTCGGCTCGCGCCATGAGCGCCGACGACAAGGTCAACAAGGCCATCATCCTTATCACCGACGCCGAGAACCATGAGGGCGATGCCATCGAGGCAGCCAAGGCAGCTGCCGACAAGGGCATCCAGGTCGATGTGATCGGCGTTGGCTCGGGCAAAGGCGTGCCTATCCCCATCAACAGCGCCGGCACCGACTATCTGCGCGACAACGATGGCCAAGTGGTGCTTACGACATTTGACCAAGAGGCTGCCAAGAAGATAGCTGAGGCTGGCAAGGGCATTTATGTCAACGGCTCATCATCCAAGGCCCTCGACGCTCTGACTCAGGCCCTCGATGAGGTGGACAAGACAGAATTTAAGAAGGTACAGTACAAGGCCAGCGCCGAGCAGTTCCCCACCTTTGCTTGGATAGCCTTGATTCTGATCGTGGCCGACATCTTCGTGCTCGACCGCAAGATTAGTTGGCTTAAGGACATCAACTTCTTTACCAAGAAATGACTATGAAGCCTATCTATACAATATTAATCCTGTGCGCCGGGTTGGCTCTGATGTGCTCTTGCTCGAATAAGAACAAGGGAGCCTACGAGTCGACCAAGGAAGAGCGCAACCTGATCAAGAAGGGCAACAAGGAATTTGCCGACAGCAACTTTGTGGCGGCTCTGCAGGACTATACCCAAGCCTTGGCTGCCTCGCCCGGCTCTGAGCCAGCCATCTTTGACCGGGCTGCCGCTATATACAATTACGCCAAGACCCAGGATGGCGGCAAGCGCGACACCCTGATGGCCCAGGCTGTCGAGATTTACGAATCGCTCGGCAACCATGCCTCTGACCTAAAGGTGCGCGAAAAAGCCAATTACAACCTGGGCAACATCGCCTTTGCCCAACAGGACTATAAGAAGAGCATCGAATACTACAAGCGAGTGCTGCGCAGCAATCCCGCCAACCAGCGCACTCGCGAGAATCTGCGCGTGGCCCAACTCAAGCTGCCCCCCGAGGATCAGAACCAGGACCAAAACCAGGACCAGGATCAAGATCAGCAAGAGCAGAATCAAGACCAGCAGCAACAAGAGCAGGAGCAGCAGCAAGACCAGCAGCAACAGCCCCAGCAGCAACAAGAGATGAGCAGCAATGCCGAGCAGATACTCCAGACTATGCAGAATCGCGAGAACCAGACACGCGAGAATGCGCAGAAAGAGGAGCGTCAGGCCGTGCAGCGCAGCACCGACAAGCCTTGGTAAACCCAATATACTCACCCCCAGATGATGAACTATTTGCGTTTCACTCTCATTATTGCCTTGATAGCCATCGGGCTTGATGCGTCGGCCCAGGCCACCTTTGCCCTCCTGCAGCCCCGCACGGCTATCGAGGGCCAGAAATTCACGATTACCTTCCGCCTTACCAATGGGCAAGCCAACGCGCCGCAGGCTCCGCAACTCGAAAATTGCAAGTTTGTCTACGGCCCATCGACATCTACCATGTCATCGACCCAGATCATCAATGGGCAGATGAGTTCGAGTACCTCGATCGACTATACATTTACCTATCTGGCCGAGAAGGCTGGCACCATCACCATTCCGGCTGTCAGCATCAGCGCCGGTGGCAAGACGCTCAGCTCTAATCCTATGCAGTACACCATCTTGCCTCCCGATCAATCGAGCCAAGGCCAAGGCTCTGGCTCGTCCAGCACCATGCCCGGCGGCGCAGCTCCGTCTAAAGGCACGAGCCAAATCTCGGCCGATGATATGTTTGTGCGCATTTCGCTCAACAAGAGCAGTGTCTATGAGCAAGAGGCTGTAGTGGCCACCGTCAAGGTGTACACAAGGTATGAAATCAGCTCGTTCCAAATCACCTCGCAGCCTACATTCGAGGGCTTCCTATCTGAGGAACTTGATGTGCCCTCGGGCGTGGAGATGGAGCATTACAATGGCAAGAATTACTACACCGCCTATCTGAAAAAGTGCATCATCTATCCGCAGAAGGCTGGCACACTCACCATCACCTCGGGCAAATATGATGTGACCCTCGTGGACTATGAGTTGGTGAGCAATGGCTTCTTCCAGACTCGCCGCCCAGTCGAGAAACATGTGGTGACCCAGAGCAACAGCGCCAAGCTCAATGTTACGGCTCTGCCTGAGCCGAGGCCCGCATCGTTCAACGGCGCCGTGGGCGACTTCTCGGCATCGGTTGAGATGAAGCCTACCGAACTGCGCACCAACGAAGCCGCCTCATATATAATAAAGGTGGAGGGCACCGGCAACATTAAGTATCTCAAGACCCCGACACTCGACTTGCCGCCGGGCATCGACCAGTTCACCCCCAAGACTGACATCAACGCCCGATTCACCGGCAGCGACATGCGCGGCACCTACAGCGTAAACTATACACTGGTGCCGCAAGATCCGGGCACTTTTGAGATTCCCGAGCGCCAATTCTCATACTTTAATCCCAAGGACAAGAAATACCATACCATCGACCTGCGCGGTTTTGACATCAAGGTGGCTCAGGGAGCCGCTACCATGGCTGTGACTGAGCAGAAGTCCATCGCCAAGGGCATGACCGACATCTTGCACATCAAGGCCGCAACCGGCAGCCAACTCGTACGTCCGTCGTATGACTTCCGCGCTTGGTGGTATTGGATGCTGTATCTGATAGCCGCAGTGGCTCTGATTGTGGTGATATTCATCTATCGCCGCCAGCTCAGGCTGCAGGCTGATGTGCGCGGCCGCAAGTTGGCTCGCGCCAACAAGGTGGCTGCCAAGAAATTCAAAGCCGCACGCGCCGCTATGGCCGCTGGCGAGGCCGACAAATTCTATGCCGAGCTCAACCGCGCCATGTGGGGATACCTCAGCGACAAGCTGGGCATTCCAGCCTCGCAGCTCTTGCGCAGCAACATCGCCTCGCAGCTCTCAGCCTACGGAGTAGGGGAGGAGGCCGTTAGCGGCATCCTCGATATCCTCGACCAATGCGAGATGGCTCGATTCACGCCTCAGCATAGCGAGGCCGAGATGTCAGACCTGTACCGCAAGGCCGAAGGCGCTGTCAAAGCCATAGAGAACACCAAGGGCGCAAAGCCCCAACGCAACAACCAATGAAGCCTAAAAACATGAGAAAGATACTTTTCCTACTGGCCCTGCTGGTAGCTTGCGTAAGCGCTCAGGCCAATTCGCTGGTGGCTGAGGCCGACTCAGCCTATAATCAGGGTGAGTTTGTGCAAGCCGTCAGGCTGTACCACCAGGCTGTCACCAACACTGGCGGCACACCGGTGCTGTACTACAATCTGGGCAATTCATACTACCGCATAGGCAAACTCGGCCGCGCCGTGATTTGCTACGAGCGAGCCTTGAAGATGGACCCATCGTTCACTGATGCCCGCACCAACCTCGACTTTGTCAACACCAAGATCCTCGATAAGCCAGAGGACGATAGCACATTTCTGAGCAATGTCCACACCGGCATCAAGGCTTGGATGAGTCCTAACGCTTGGGCGTGGGTGGCTTTCGGGTTGTTTGTCGTTGTGCTTGGGTGCATCGCTCTGTATGTGTTTAGCGGCAATGTAATCCTGCGCAAGGTCGGATTCTTTGGCGGCGGCGTGGTGCTGGTGATATTCTTCTATGCTTTCATAGTGGCCGGGCAGGTGGCTGCGGCCCCCTACAACCGCAACACGGCGGTGGTGATAGTGCCGACCACCAACTTGAGCACATCGCCGGGCAATGTCAACACCAAGGATTCAAAGATTATACCCGTGCATGAGGGCACGGTGGTCGAGATCGTGGATTCGATGGCGATACCGGGCGAAACCTCATCTCCGCTCTGGTATGATGTCAAGATCAACAATGCCACTCGCGCTTGGGTCAGGGCCGTCGATGTGGAGAAGATATAATTGGCTGATTTTCAGTGGGATAACAAAAAATATGTTTTAAAACATATAATTTTCCACCGATTTTGTTTGTTTATTTCAAAAAGTACCCTTAACTTTATCACAAATTTCATAAAACATAGTCAAATAACCCCTAAACCAGGAATACGACATGAGTAAGACAATCACCTTCAACGAGCTGCGCCGCCTCAAGGATAGCCTCCCTGATGGCTCGATGCACAAAATCGCCGACCAGCTCAACGTCACAGTGCAGACTGTGCGCAACTATTTCGGCGGAGCCAACTATGACTGTGGTCGCAATTGCGGCGTGCACATCGAGCCCGGCCCTGACGGCGGCATTGTAGTTCTGGATGATTCCACCATCTACGACATGGCAGTGGGTATTTTGAAGGAGGCCAACGGAGCCAGCTAACCCCAGCATCTCCACCCTATGCCGCGCAGCTCGCTGCGTAACATACCCCTTAAGGCAGCTGCTCCACCCTGAGCCGCTGCCTTTTGGCATTTGACGATGCGCGCCACACAGAGGCGCGCCACGGTAGCCGCCATCCGGACACGAGCGGTCGGCACAGCCGACCGAGCCGAGATGCGAATACAGCCAGCCTATCCGGACACGGGTGGCCGGCACAGCCGACCGAGCCGAGATGCGAATACAGCCAGCCTATCCGGACACGAGCGGCCGGCACAGCCGACCGAGAGCATGGATGGTGTCACGACCACCAAAGTAGCCATTACTTATTACTCATTACCTATTACTAAAATATAGAGATGGATCGATTTATTACGGTGGCAATCCACACCTACGAGAAGGCAATTGCCCTCAGGGCACTGCTCGAGCGCGAGGGCATCGAGGTGCAATTCCGAAATGTCAACATCGAGCACCCGGTGGTATCCTCGGGCATCAGGGTGCGCATACGCGAGACTGACCTGCCTCTGGCTCTGCGCATCATCGAGAATCGCGAGATATTCTCCGACCCGGTTGTGACCGGGCGCCAGGCCGACCCGGCGATGCCGATTCTGGTGCCTATCGATTTCAGCGACGTTTCGCGCCAGGCTGTGCATGCGGCTTTCCACATAGCCGCGGCCCATGGCACATCGCTGATATTGCTCCATACCTATATCGATCCATACGTGGCGGGGAGCATGCAGCTCACCGACAGCCTGACCTACGAGATGGCCGATGCCTCATCGCGCGAGAAGGCTCAGAACGCCGCTAAGGCCCAGATGCGCCACTTTGCCGCTCGCATCAAGGATGCCATCAAGATTGGCACCTTGCCACCGGTCAAGTTTGAGCAATGCGTGATGGAGGGCGTGCCAGAGGATGCCATCAACGAGTTCACCAAGGCTCGCAACCCATTCCTGATCGTGATGGGCACGCGCAATGCGCGGCAGAAAGAGGCCGAGATGATCGGGTCGGTGACAGCCGAGGTGCTCGACAAGTGCCGTTTTACGGTGCTGGCTCTGCCTCACGAGGCCGACACCGCACCTACGCCTTTCCAACCGGGAAAAATCCTGTTTTTGTGTAATATCGAGCAGGAGGACATCCTGGCCATGGACACCCTGTACCGCCTCTTCCCCAAGGCTATGGCCAAGGTTACGATTGCCAATGTGCCGGGGCGCAAGCGCCGCCAGCTGCTGCGCAACACAGCCGATGCCGCACAGGCGCTGCAGGCCTATTGCCAGCAAAATTTCAAGACCTATACGTTTGAGACAGCCAATATCAGCCTGGAGCGAATGCAGGAGGAATTGGATGCCCTTGAGACCAAGAAGCAGTATGACCTGGTGGTCATCCCCAACAAGAAGAAGAGCATCTTCTCGCGCCTCTTCAACCCCTCCCTTGCCCATCAGGTATTGTTTGCGGCCGACATCCCCATGTTAGTTATTCCAGTATAGTGAATAATGAATAATGAAAAATGAAAAATGGGCTACGCGAGGGCGGGAGGCTGGGCTGTTGCAATGACGTAAAAAATTTTTGAAAAAATTTATAAATTTTCCATAACTGGCTAAATGCCACAATGTTTTGAAAATGTTACGCATTTTCGGTAAAATTGTGGAACTTTTTTCTCGCTTTTGTAAACACCTAATCTACTGACTGTTATCGATAAAAATTCTACAAAAACTATAACTCTCCTTAAAAACTGGGCTTAACCCATTGAAATGCAATGACATTGACAATTTTTCAGATTTCCAAATTTTTGGGGGTATGTTTTTTTGGAAAAATTCTTTTTAATTTTGCAATGACAAATAGAGCATTTCTCTTCTGACCATGATAGATAATTCCCACATAGAACTCTGGGACAAGTGTCGTCAGATAATCCGCGACAATATCCCGGAAGAGCAATACAACGTCTGGTTCAAGGATGTCACGTCGTATCAGTTCGACAATGGCATCCTCACCCTGATTGTACCTTCTTCATTCTTCGTAGAGCAGCTCGAAGAGCGTTACCTAAAGATCCTCGAGCCGGCCATCCGCCGCGTATATGGCGACGGCGTCAAGCTCTACTACCGCTTCTTCCAGGCCAAGGGGCAGCCCGACACCGCTGTCAAGGTGCTGAGCACTAATCCCAGCAGCACCATCCTCGACCAAGCCAAGGCCCAGCCCGCCAACCCATTCAAGGCTGTGGCCGAGTGCGACATAGACCCCCAGCTCAACCCGCGCTATACATTTGACAACTATTGCGAGGGTGAGAGCAACAAGATAGCCGTGGCTATCGGCAAGTCAATCGTGGCAAATCCCAAGAATGTCACTTTCAATCCTCTCTTCTTGTTTGGCAACACCGGAGTGGGGAAGACTCACTTGATCCAAGCCATTGGCATCGGCATCAAGGAGCGTTCGCCTATGGCCAGGGTGCTTTACGTCACTGCCCGACTGTTTGAGAGCCAATACACCGCCGCTGTGGCCAACAAGAACACCAACAGCTTCTTCCACTTCTACCAGAGCATCGACACCCTGATCATTGATGATATCCAGGACCTGCACGGCAAACCCGGTACGCAGAACACATTCTTCTACATCTTCAACCATCTGCACCAAAACAACAAGCAGATAATCATGTCGAGCGACTGCGCTCCGGCCGAGATGGACGGGTTTGAGGCTCGCTTGCTGTCGCGCTTCAAGTGGGGCATGGCAGCCCAGCTCGAGACTCCCGATTTGGAGTTGCGCCGCAAGGTGCTCGTGCGCAAGGCTGAGCAGAACGGCTTGGAGCTCCCCGAGGATGTGATCGAGTACGTGGCAACGCATGTCACCGATAGCATACGCGACCTGGAGGGCATCGTGGTGTCGATGGTGGCCCACGCCACGGTGATGGGATGCGACATCACCATCGACCTGGCACGTCAGGTGATCGAGAGGGCGGTGAAGGTGAGCAAGCGCCCCATCAACTTTGAGGTCATCGCCGACGAGGTGTGCACATTCTACAAGATCGACCCCGACATGCTATTTACCAAGACGCGCAAGCGCGAGGTGTCGGATGCGCGCCAGGTTGTGATGTATCTGGCCAAGAAGATGGCCAAGATGACCATCGTGGGCATCGGCCACAAGCTCGACCGCACCCATGCCACCGTCAATTACGCCTGCAAGCAGATCGAGGACCGGCTGCCCATCGACAAGCAGCTGCAGCAAGAAATCACCACCATCCAGCAAGCCATCATCAACGGCTGAAACGTAAGCACGAGAACGTAAGCACATAACCTAAACGTAAGCACGTAACCTAAACGTAAGCACGCAACCTCGTTTCCGTGCTTACGTTTATTTTTGCATCATGTTGGCTAAAAATCAGTCATTTTTTACAAAAATTTGGTAAATTGATTTAAATACCTTAACTTTGCTGTGTGAAAAAAATGTAGCCACGTCTGTGGCCTCATTTTCCGGCCATAGAGATGGCTGCTTATTTTTGAGAATAATCAGGATAGACAAATCAGAATTGGAGACACAGGATTAGATCAGAACAACTACTATTTTTACCTTAATATACCAACTACTAACACCTGAAGAATGAAACATTTCGCAATGGGTAACATCATCAATGATGGCCGCCGGTTCAGCCTAATGCTCGCATACGCTCTGTGCGCGGCCTTCACCTACGCTCAATCGAGAATCAGCGGTACGGTCACCGACGAGGCGGGCGAACCTATGATTGGAGTATCAATCATAGAGAAGGGCCAGCAGCGCGGTGTCAACACCGATATCGATGGCAATTACACAATCCAAGCCTCGCCACAGGGGGAGCTTACGTTTTCATTTGTCGGCTATGTGAGCCAGACGGTCGCTATCAATGGCCGTAATCGCATCGACATCGTCCTTAAGGAGGACAACAAGGTGCTCGACGAGGTCGTTGTCGTGGGCTACGGCACCATGAAGCGCAAGGACGTCACCGGCTCAATCACCACAGTCAATGCCCAAGACCTGAATGTCGGCGCTTACACCGACCCCGGCCAGCTGCTGCAAGGCAAGGTGCCCGGCCTGGTGGTGGTGCAAAACTCAGACCCCAACGGCGGTGTCAACTCAATGACGCTGCGCGGCGCCTCGACCCTTAACGGTTCTACCGCTCCGCTGTATGTGGTCGACGGTATTCCAGGCGTCGAGCTTAACCTCGTCAACCCGGCCGACATCGAGAGCATCGACGTGCTGCGCGACGCATCAGCCACCGCAATCTACGGCTCTAAGGCTGCCAACGGCGTAATCATCATCACCACCAAGCGCGGCCAAGAGGGCGCTACCAACGTCAGCTACAGCGGATACGCATCATGGGACCGCATCGCCAACGACCATGAGATGCTCAGCGCATCAGAGCTGCGCGCCTTCGCCCAGGAGGCAGGCATCAACCTGATTAACGACTATGGCGCCGACACCAACTGGCAAGACGGAGGTGCAGCGCACCGGCTTCGCTCAGAACCACAACCTCTCGCTCAGCGGCGGCAACTCTAAGACTACCTATAACGCATCAGTCAGCTACACCACCCGCGATGGCGTGATCAAGCATGTAGGCAACAACCTATTCACTGCCCGCACTTATGTTGAGAGCAAGGTGCTCAAGGATCGCCTGACCTTTGGCCTCGGCGTCAATGGCAACGTAAGAAACGAATGGGGCGTATCCCGCGGCACCAACGGCCAGTCGGTCTATGATGCCATGTACTACTATTCGCCCCTGGTGCCAGTATATAATGAGGATGGCAGCTACTATACCGATAGCTCTATCTCGCGCAACTACAACCCAATACTGATGATCAACGAAGACCAGAGCAAGAGCGCAATGAAGCGCTTGCAGGTCACCGGCAAATTCTCACTCAAGATTATCGAGGGACTGCTCTTCAACGGCAATTTCTCATATCAAACAAATACCACTGAGTATAAGGCTTATGACACCTCGCTATCAGAAATCCTGACTGGCAGGAATGGCCAGGTTGAGCGCAAAGAGTGGAGCGATTACACCAAGCTGATGGAGCTCTACGGCAACTACGATAAGGAGTTTGGCGAGAATCGCATCTCTCTTATGGCTGGTTACAGCTGGGAGCAGAGAGACAATGGCGAAGGCTTTGGAGCTAAGGGTTACAATTTCTACGATGACACTCTCAAGTGGTACAATATAGGCATGTCCAATAGCTGGGATGCTGACCCGGTGTATTCATGCAATCTCTCGACTGTGCGCATGATTTCATTCTACGGCCGCGCCAACTACAGCTTCGCTTCGCGCTATATGTTGACAGCTACAGTGCGCCGCGACGGTGCTTCGACATTCGGCAGCAACAACAAGTGGGCTACCTTCCCCTCGGGTTCTGTCGCATGGCGCCTCAGCGAGGAGGGCTTTATGAAAGGTACTCGCGGCTGGCTCAACGACCTCAAGCTGCGCGTGGGTTGGGGCCAGAGCGGTAACTCTGAGGGCTTTGACATCTACACCGCTCGCTTCTACTATCAAGCAGGCACACGCTTTGACTACACCGACCCTGAGACTGGCGTGACTACCAGCTACAAGTCGCTCAATGCTGCCCGCAACGTCAACGACGACCTGAAGTGGGAGACCACCACTATGCTCAACGTCGGCCTTGACTTCGCCTTCTTCAACAGTCGCCTCAACGGTACCATCGAATACTACGACAAGGACACCAAGGACATGATTTGGACCTACAGCGTATCATCAGCTCGTTATCCCGTGGGCTCGATGGTAGCCAACGTGGGACGCATGAGCAACCGAGGCATCGAGCTTTCGCTCAACGCCGCCATCGTGCAGAGCCGCGACTTCAACTACAATGTGTCGCTCAACTTCTCGCACAACAAGAATAAGATCAAGAGCATCTCTGACCCCTCGGCCGGATACAACGCTGGCATCATCGAGGAGTATCAACCCAACCTCAAGGGCGACAGCCAAGGTTACACCCAGCGCATCATCGAGGGTCAGCCTATCGGCACATTCTATATGTACGAGTGGGCAGGATATGATGAGAATGGTCAGTCGATCTATTACACTTATGACAAGGCCAACGAGGATACCTACGGCGAGCGCATCGTTGACGAAAACGGCAACTATGTCACCACCACTACCCCGGAGAAGAAAGACCGCGTGATCGTAGGCAATGCTCAGCCTTGGCTGACCATGGGCTGGAACAACACATTCACCTGGAAGAATTTCGACCTCAACCTCTTCTTCACCGGCGTGTTTGGCCAGAAGATTTTCAACGAGCCTAAGGCTTACTACAGCTACGGCACATTCCTTACCCTGGGCCAGAACATCCTCAAGGAGGCTGCTACCTTGCAAAACTACAACGACCTCACCAGCTCGCTGCCATCTGACCGCTGGCTCGAAGACGGCTCGTACTTCAAGCTCAACACCATCACCCTCGGCTACACTTTCCGCAACTGCTTCAACGGCTGGCTCAAGGATCTGCGCCTCTATGTGTCGGGCAACAATGTGTTCTGCATTACCGGTTACACCGGCCGCGACCCGGAAATCTGCCTCGACGGCCTGATGCCCGGACATGACTCGCGCCACGACCACTTCCCGCGCACCCGCACCTGGCTGGTAGGAGCCCAGATTAACTTCTAAAGCCTCATTTGATACCGTAGGACTCCTAAGATTCCTAGGATTCCTACCCCACTAAAAGCCAAAGACTAAAAACCAAAGACCACTAAGATGAAGAAATATATACTGATGGCGGGGATGGCCGCAGCGCTGGGCGCTTGTACCGACCTCGATACCGACATCAAAACATTCTACACCGAATTTCCCGACAACGAGATTGCGGTGAGCAGCGAATTTGAGGGCTGCTACTACTACCACAGAAATGAGGCCTGGTTCGGCCGCAACTTCTGGGAGGGCATGTTCCTCTGCACCGACGAGGCTGCCGGCATCTGTCTCAACGCCGACTGGTACGACAATGGCCGTATCTATTTCCCGACTGTGCACGACTTCCGCACCGAGAATCCCGGCGTAGGCCTGATGGGCGACATGATGAACGGTTGCAACTACACCAACCAGCGCATCCTGCTCTACGGCGGCGCTGAAGGCACCGACCCAATCGTGGCTCCGCTGCGCGCTATCCGCGCTTATTATCATTTCTGGATGATGGATATCTATGGCGATGTGCCTCTGCTCGACCATGTGTATGAGGATGGCGAAGAAATCACTCGTCAGCCTCGCGCCGACATCGCCAAGTTTATCGAGAGCGAATTGCTCGCTGTAATCCCCGACCTGTCGGAGGAGAACAATGACAACACCTACGGTCGCCCCAACAAGTGGATGGCCGAGGCCTTGCTTGCCAAGCTGTACCTCAACTGGGGCGTGTACACCAACGACATCACTACCGTCACCGGCTCTACTCCCAACGAGAAGCTCAACGACTGCGTGGCTTGGTGCGACGAGTTGATCAACTGCGGCGTGTTTGAGATTGGCAAGGGCTATCGCAAGAAATTCTTCCCCGACAATGGCGTGCAGATCAAGGACTTTATCTATGCTGTGCCTTTTGATGCCACTGTGCTCGACTTCGCTGCCAACAAATATGCGGCCGCACACTCGATGATGCGCTTCTGCGACTATCGCAAAGGCACATACTGCAAGCCAGTGCAATGGGGCTGGTATCCCAACACCACCAGGGCGGGGACATACCTGATTACTCCTGAGGCTGTCGACCGCTTCTGCCTCGAGGGCGACGAGCGCAACGAGATTATCGCCGTGGGCGAGCAGACGGTATGGGACTCTAACTTCAACATCACCGACGAGCCGGTAATCGTGTACAACGATACCCGTTTCCGCCGCGAGCTTGGTCCGCTTGATTTCAAGAAGGATTTTGAATGGGAAGACATCTCGATGCTCAACGTAGGCGCTGGCGACGACCTGGAGGTTTGTATGAAGGGCGCACGCTGCTTCAAATATCCCGCCAACCCCATCGACGACACTATTGCCCCGGGCAACTATATTGGCCAAAGCAACGATATTCCAATCTTCCGTCTTGCCGACATCTATCTGATGAAGGCTGAGTGCATCCTGCGTGGTGCTACCGCCACCAACGGCGACACCCCGGCCAGCCTTGTCAACGCTGTGCGCGACTGCGCTTCCGCTCCCCACTGCACCTCGATCACCCTCGACGAACTGCTTGACGAGCGCACCCGCGAGTTGATCATGGAGCCTTGGCGCCGCAACGACCTGATCCGCTATGGCAAGTTTGAGAACTGCTGCGCCTGGAAGGTTGCTTCGAGCCCCGCCTCGATGGCCGATGTCAACAAGCGCCTCTTCCCAATCCCCTCGGGCGAAATGAGCACCAACACCAACTGGACCCAAAACCCCTCGTATTAAGTAATGAGTAATAAGTAATGAGTAATAGGGCAGTCGAGTGCCCCGAGGTTCCACCTCGGGGTCCCCGCTCCCCCTAAGATATAACCCTAATATAAACCAATTACTAACCATTTTATGATGAACAACTACATTAAGGGCGCCCTCATGCTGGGCGTGGCCGCTCTCTGCGGCAGTAGCGCAATGGCCGATGGCTATTGGCGCAACCTCAACAACGAGGTTCTCGAATACCCCGCATTCATCAAAGGC
This sequence comes from Bacteroidales bacterium, assembly GCA_020860445.1. Taxonomy (GTDB): domain Bacteria; phylum Bacteroidota; class Bacteroidia; order Bacteroidales; family Muribaculaceae; genus CAG-873. Next base: position 39,601 of record JAJBUH010000138.1, read on the forward strand.
TGGTCAGGCGCCATCTCGGCCAGTGACAACAATGTGGCTGAAAGTTGGAACGGCGGTTTCGACCTATATCAGGTGCTCAACGACATGCCTGCTGGCGACTACACCCTCTCGATTAGCGCATTCTATCGCAACTGGAATGATCCTGACTTCGCCAACAACGCATGGATCTACATCAACGATGTGAAAGCTCAAGTGGCTGACATCTCTGATGGCAATGACGTTCCTTGGAACCGTTACGATGCCAACCAGGCCTTCCAGGCTGGCCGCTACGTCAACACAGTAAGCTGCACTCTCGCTGAGGAAGGTCCTCTCACCATCGGTATCCAGAGCACTGGCGGCTTTGTTGACGAGTGGACATGCTTTGGCAATGTCAAGCTAACTGGTCCCGACGGTGACATGACCGATCGCATTGTCAACGCTGACTTCTCATCTGACTTCAACCCCGAAAGCAACGATGCAGTCGATGTATGGTGGGACCAAGTGTTTACCCCCACTCGCTGGAATCCAGTCAACTATGACCTAGCTATCAAGATGCCACAAATCAATCTCCATGGTGCAATTTATTCAAAGTGCAACTGCGCTGGTTGGAACTATGGCCAGTATGTGGACCTTGTGCCTGGCAAATATCGCTTGAGCATTCAGGGCCTCTATTGCCCTGGTGTTGAAACCAACCTTGAGGGCTGGGGTGCTGACTACAAATCTGAGTTTGCTGATCCTGTTGAAAAGGAAACTGCTCTTGATCGTCACAACAATGACATGCACGGCTTGTTCCCAGTGATTTACTTCACCAACGGTGGTACTTTCGAAGGTGAGGACCAATTAGACGGAGATGGTTTCGGCCAATACAAGCCTATGGATTTGGAAGATGCTCAATATGACGTGCCCGATGCATTCTACTATGAGGTTAATCTTCCTTGCCTCTTCGACGAAGAGATGGATAATTATATCGACATCGTTAACAACTATCCTTTTGATGTGAAGAGCCAAATGCCCGATGCTACTCCCGACGAGCGCATGGCCGCTTATCCAAATGCAACAGGTCACATTGACCGTGACAATGGTCACTTTGATGAGGTAATCGCTTACATGGTGCAGAATCCTGACAGCTATCGCGTATACCTCGAAGTTGAGGTTACTGAGGCTACCAAGGCATGGGTAGGCGTAAAGCGTGACATCGGCAACGATCCCAGCCGTCAGTGGACCGCATTCCGCGACTTCAAGCTGGAGCGTTGGACAGAGACCAACACCCAAGGCATCAGCAGCGTGGCTAACGACGCAGAGGCTACTCCCGAATACTACACCATCCAGGGTATCCGCGTAGCTCAACCCACCCAGGGTGTCTACATCGTGAAGCAAGGCTCAAAGGTCACCAAGCAAGTCATCCGCTAAATTCATAGCCTCGGAGAGGCTTAACCATGTTATCCCCAGGCTGTCGAGACGCATAGCGTCGAGACTGCCTGGGGTTTTCACATCCCACCGCCAGCGAGCCTCGGAGAGGCTCAACTATGATTTTAATAAATTTTCTCGATTATTTCACACATTATTTACGGATTTTTCGTATTTTTGCCACACATTATCACTTGTGACAATTTATTACCTTAACAGATACCTGATTATGCGAATCATTTCTACTGCTATTTTTGCCAGCTGCCTGATGCCGATGATGGCGCAGACGGCCAGCACGACCTTTGAGCCGGCTCCGGTGTCAGACATCAACGTCTACTTCTCGGTCGATGACGAGGGCGAGGCCTATCCCATCTTGTGGGGCCTCGACACCGCCTGGGACAGCGAGGAGAACATCCGTCGCGGCGTACGCTACATGGGCTCTGACATCATCGGCGTGGCCCGCGTGTCGTTCCAGCCCATCGACTTCCTCACCGAGGCCGTGCTTTCTGACCGCCAAGAAGCCAACTTGGTAGAGCGTCTGCGTAAGATTGCCCTTATCAATGGGGTAGGCGGCGTGAAGATTGTGCTCAACAACGACACCCCCGATGGCATGTACCTCGAATCGCTTGCCAACTCGGCCACGGACCCGGCTGCCTGCGAGGCATACTGCAACGTGATCTACGCTACTGCCCTCTCATGCCAGGAAAAAGGCTGGGAGGTGATTACCGCCTCGCCCCTCAATGAACCGGACTATGTGTACAACCTGCAGGGCTCTCAGGACGACTTCCTGGCCATAGCCAAGATGCTCAAGACCTATCCGCAATTCAGCGACGGTTCGATCCGCATCAGCGGCGGCAACACCCTCAATTGTGACCAGGCCCAACCGTGGTATGACTACCTGCGCGACTATATCGACGAGGGTAATACCCACCAGCTCGCTGGCGTGTTTGACAACTACGCATCATTCTTCGAGAATGTGCGCGCTGATGGCAAGTATGCTACTGCCGATGAGCTCCACAATATCATGGAGGCCATGGTGGGCGTGACCTACGGCATGCAGACTGGCATCTGGTGGGGCACTGCCGAATATGCCCGCGGCGAGTTCTGCAAGGCCAGTGGCGGCAAGCGTCTGGCTTATGATGAGAATCGCAAGGCTTGGACCTCGGCTGGCGTCTACCGCGCTCCCGATGGCAAGATCCAGGGATTCGTTGGCACATCTGAGCGTCAGGCCCTCGAGTGCGGCTACCGCTTTGTGTCGAAGGATAGGGACGTATTCTACAACGGCTACGGCCCCACTCGCGAGTTCTACACCAGCACCCCCGGTGGCACCAACTATCAGGACAAGCAGACCAACGCCGAGTGTGTGATCAACATCACTTGGGGCGAGGACGTGCAACCTGTGATTGACGGCAACTACAAGGTGATGAACAAGCTCACCGGCATGCCGATGGGCATCAAGGGTACTCCGGCAAACTGGTCGGTGCCTACGCAGTATGCCGATGGCGATGATACCGACTTTGGTTGGGAGGTTGTGCCAGTCGATGAGGGCATCGGTGGCGACTACAGCTATTTCACCTTCAACCTGGCCTCGAAGAATAATTTCAAGCTCGATGTCACCAATTGGAGCCTTGAGGACGGGGGATCCATCATCCTCTATGACGGAGGTCTGGGCAACAACGAACAGTGGGGTCTGAAATACGCCGGCGACGGCTATTTCCGCATCTTCAGTCGCCACAGCGCCTTGTATCTGACGCTTAAGGAGAACAGCGCTGACGATGGCGTGTATATAGTGCAGAAAGAATGGGCCGACGATGACGCTCAGCTGTGGCGCTTCATGCCAGTCGATGCTGAGTGCACTCAAGTGGCGCCGGCCGTGCCTCTTGACCTGAGAACTGAGAGTCGTCCCGGCGGTGTCTGGATTGACTGGACAGGCTGCGACTGCGGAGTGACCACTGCTATTATCCTTCGCGCTGGCGAAGATGGCCAATACAATACTATCGCCAGGGATGTGGCTACTGATTATTTCTTCGACAACATGGCTCTGCCTGGTGTGACTTATTCATATAAGATTAAGACAGTTGACTATTCTGGCAATATCTCTGAGGCATCTGAGCCAGTAGAGGGTAGGGTAAGCGACAGCCATGCGCTTCTCGCACAGTGGATGCTCGATCAAGAGCTCACCGACTGCACCGGCAATGGCAACAATCTGTTGACACCCTCATCGCTCAGCCAGCGCTACGCTAAGGGTCAGAATGACGCTTATAGCCTCAATGTGGCTGGCAACCGCTTTGTGTCGATGCCTTATGCCCTCGGCAATCGCGAGGAGGCAACTTATTGCGCATGGCTGACTTGGCGTACCACTGGCGGCAACCAGGCTATCTTCAGCCTCGAGCGCGATGCTGACCATTATTGCTGGCTCGGTATCACCGAGGGTGGCAATCTGGGAGTGACCATCAAGAATGGCGATGATGAGATAAGCGTATCTGGTGGCAGCCTCACCGCCAAGGAGTGGGCTCATGTTGCTTACACCATCACCCCCGATGAGATTGCCATCTATCTCAATGGCGAAGAGGTGGCTCGCGAGGCCAACACTGCTCAGTTGACCCCGGCAGCCGTGGCTCCCGGCACATGCTATCTTGGTAAGCCTTTTGCCTATGATGCTGATTATCTGAATGCCTACGTGCAGGATGCACGCGTCTACAATTATGCTCTCTCGGCCTCGGAGATGGCTCAGGCTATGGATCTCTCCGGCATCGCCAGCGCTGTCGCCGACAATTCGCCAGTCGTCGCCACTGAGTATTACAACCTGCAGGGCATGCGCATTCAGCAGCCCGCCTCCGGCACCGTGATCCGCGTCACCATCCACGCCGACGGCTCCCGCCGCTCCCAAAAGCTCCTCGTCACCGAGTGAAACGTAAGCACATAACCTTTACGTAAGCACATAACCTTTACGTAAGCACGGATGATACCATCCGCCACTTAGAGCCTCGGAGAGGCTCAACAACGTTAACCCCAGGCTGCCGAGGCGCTCCGCGCCGAGGCTGCCTGGGGTTAATTGGCCACCCACCCGGCGAGCCTCGGAGAGGCTCAACAGAAAATCAAATTTTCATATCTCTTGCAATTTTGCAAAATTTTAGATTTGTTAATGTAGTCATATCCTATTGTAAACCAATGTGATATGAAATCATTACACGACTACCCTCCTCCTAAATGTGCTCAAAAAAGACACTTAAGGGATTTTTGCATTTCATTTCACCCCTTGTTTTTACCAAAAAATATCATTAACTTTGCAGAAAAATTACCTTAGATATGGAAGCCAAACTGATAGCGCGAGATCGAGAGATAGAGGAACTGAAGACAAGCTTGGAGTCGGATGAATCTGAGTTTGTAATTGTGTATGGGCGCCGACGAGTTGGAAAGACCTTCTTGATTGAAGAATTCTTTAATCGCACCTACGATTTCAAGTTTGTAGGGGGCCATAATATGCCAATTTCCTCCCAACTCAACAATTTCCGAAAGGCCCTTAAGAAATACTCCGGTGAAATGCCTCCAGAATTCTCTGATTGGTCAGAGGCTTTTGATGCTTTGGAAGAATGGATAGAGAGCATTGATGAGGACCGCAAAAAGATAATCTTTTTTGATGAGATGCCATGGATAGACCATCCTGACTCAGACTTTGTGCAATCATTGGAGTACTTTTGGAATAGTTGGGCCGCAGGTCGTGACGATATCCTGTTTTTAGCCACCGGGTCCTCCACCTCTTGGATGATAGATAATCTATTAGAGAATCAAGGAGGCTTGTACAACCGCATTACTACTCCAATCTACCTATCGCCTTTCAACCTTAGAGAAACCGAAATGTATCTCAGGAAAAAGCGCGTGCCATGGAATAGATACCAAATCCTGCAATGCTATATGATCACGGGAGGTGTGCCATACTATCTGAAACTTTTCAACGCTAAACTGAGCGTGGCACAAAATATTGACAACCTCTGCTACCAACCAAAGGGTAAGCTCAGGATGGAATTTGACGAACTCTATCCGGCTCTATTTGCCGATTCGGAATTGTATTTACAGATAGCCCATCTGCTCTATGAGCATCAGGAGGGCCTAACTCGTACTGAGATTTTCGACCAAATCTCGGCTGAGGGAAGCAAGCTGACTCAGGCTCTTAAGAATCTGGAGCGCAGCGATTTTATCGCTCGTCGCTCACAATTTGGCAACAAGAAAAAGGATGCCGTGTACCGTCTGGTGGATTACTATTCGATATTCTATTTCAATTTCATAGAGAATGACCACACACTCAATCCTAACTGGTGGATAAATAATATGAATTCGCCTGAGGTGTTGGGTTGGATGGGCCGTACTTTCGAACTGATATGCCTCCAGCACCATCAGCAGATAAAGCAGGCGTTGGGCATATCTGGCATTTCTACCGAAGTTTCCACATGGCGGCAAAAAGGCAATCGCAAGGAGGGAATAAGGGGAGCTCAAATCGACATGGTTATAGAGCGAGCTGACCCTATGATCCATCTGTGCGAAATGAAGTTTAGCATAGACAAGTTTACCCTCACCCCACAATATGAAGAGCATTTGCGCAATAGGATGAGATTGTTTCAGGAGGCCACAGGTACAAAAAAAGACTCCACTGCTGACCTTTGTCACTACCTATGGCCTAAGCAATCCCACGGCCTACAGCACCATCCACTCAGACCTCACAATGGACTCTCTCTTCAATCCATAGAAAACACATTTTTTTACTCCTTACACGGCAAAAATTTGGTGTTTCCAGATTTTTGCCGTAATTTTGTGGTGCGCTGGAGGCTGGCGCGGCTCGAGAGCGAGCCTTAGGCTCCGGCGCTGACTTTACATACCGGCGTTTACTTTAGCGCTTAGTTCTTGTCATCGTGAAACTTCGCAACTTTCAAGAGACAGGCAAGGCTGGCAGTGAGTAGATGCCCCTGTTGTGGTATATACCACCGCGTGACTATCTGTCCCTCCCGGGGGATGGGTAGATCTGGTGCATATATATCCCACGCGTGGGGCCCTCTCATTGCTCATCCTCCTTTTACGGGCAATGCGAAGGCCTCACAGTGTGGGATGAGCACGAGTGAGGATTCCCACGCTTTGTGTAAAGTGAAAAATGAAGAGTGAATAATGAAAAATGGCCTGGCCATGGGAGTCGGCTGGTCAAATCTTGCAATGCCTTAAATGCCAATCGACCGACCCCATCTGATAGAGCGCATTAAGAGCATCGAGGGACTAACTCCTGACGAGCGCAGCCAACTGCTTGAGATGCTGCGCACTACGCCCAAATACGGCCTGGTGTGGGAGGACAAGCCCGAAGATGCCGAGCGCTTGCTCGAAGACAATCTGCCAGTACTCACCGAGGTGAAGGAGCGATACATCGCCGGTTCATCACCCGACAGCCCCAACCATATTCTCATCGAGGGCGACAACCTCCACGCCCTAACAGCCCTCACCTACACCCACGAGGGCAAAATCGACGTCATCTATATTGACCCGCCGTACAATACAGGCAACAAGGATTTCTGCTACAACGATAGCTATGTAGATGCGGAAGATTCTTTTAAACATAGTAAGTGGCTATCTTTCATGGTTAAACGTCTTCGTCTGGCCAAAAGACTTTTATCAGAGAAGGGTGTAATCTTCATCTCCATTGACGATAATGAACAAGCACAATTAAAATTGCTTTGTGACTCTATCTATGGTCAAAATAATTTTTTGGGTAACGTTATTTGGGAAAAAACAGATAGTCCACGAATGGATGTTAAGGGTTTCTATACTCGCCATGATTATATTTTAGTCTACAGAAACGAAGAGTTTACCTTAAAAAGAGTTCCCAATAAGGAAGTTCCAGCTCATTATAACAGGAAAGATGAAAAAGGTAGGCTCTACTACACCAAACCTCTAAGATTAATGGGAGGGCATCTAAGTGAAAGTTTGTTTTATTCTATCACAGCTCCCGATGGGACAATAGTCTTCCCCTATGAAAAAGACGGGAAAAAAGGAGGCTGGAGATGGAGTCAACAAAAATTCATTGATGAAAACGAGAGAATTGAATGGGTAAATGGTAAAAATGGATGGACACCTTATTTCCGTATTTATGCTGAAAATCTAAAGGAAGTTCCAGCGGCAACATTGTGGCCTTTTACAGAAGTAGGAAGCACTCGTACTGCAAAAGCAGAGTTCAACCAAATAATTGAGGATGGAAGATCTTTTAATTATCCCAAACCCACTTCTTTGATTAAATACATTGAGGTCATTGCCTCTGAACAAAATGCGACCATCCTCGATTTCTTTGCCGGCTCTGGCACTACCCTCCATGCCACTATGCAACTTAATGCTGAGGATGGAGGCAAGCGGCAGTGCATCCTCGTGACCAATAACGAGAATGGCATCTGCGAGAATGTGACCTATGAGCGCAACAAGCGTGTCATCAACGGCTATACAACTCCTAAAGGCGTAGCCGTTGAGGGGCTGCATAACAATTCATTGAGATACTACCAGACCGATTTTGTGCCTCGCAAAAAGACCATGGCCAATATGCGCCGATTGGTCAACCTCGCTACTGACCTGCTTTGCATCAAGCATGATTTGTATGATGAGGCTCGATTCTTTGGCAAGAAGCTAAACAAGGATGTGGCTCGATTTTTCAGCAATGGCAAGAAACAAATGCTGATTCTCTATGATGAGCGAGCCGTTGACCCAGTGGCTGAGATTTTAGAGCATCAAGCCGTGGATTCGCCAATCATAGTCTATGTATTCTCTCCCGACAATTACGCCTACGATGAGGAGTTTGCCGCCGTGGCCGACAAGGTAAACCTCTGCGCCCTCCCAGCCGCCATCTATGCTGCCTATCGCCATGTTCTCCCCAAAAAGAAACTCTATCACAAAGAGACACTGCAGGAGCCAACCGCTACCCCATCACCCAGCCCTCAAGGAATAGAGCAACTTCTGTTTGATCCCGATGAAGAGGAGGGGCCGGATGGTAGTGCGTAGCACGATGCTTGTTTATTAACCCCACATGGAGTGCGTAGCACGGAATGTGGGGTATGCAATTCCTTTCTTCTCTTAAGAAGAGTGCGTAGCACGGCCCTGAAGCAACGTATATATTTTGACTCACAATGATTAAGAAACTACGATACCAACAGCAAGCCATCAAAGAACTGGTAGAGAAAGCCCTAAAGCTGCTCCACTCCCTGGGCGACCGCAAAAAGCTGATATTCCAAGCTCCAACCGGCTCGGGCAAGACTGTCATGATCAGCGAAGCCATGGCCCAACTGATGAGCGAGATAGACACCGACCCTACACTCACGCCACCGACATACATTTGGGTTGCTCCCAACAAGCTGCATCAGCAGAGTCTCGAGAAGATGAAAGACTTCTTTGACGAGACACATACCCTGCGAGCCACTACCTACGATGGGTGCAACCACTCGGTAGGTGACCTCCTGCCCGAAGGACAAATCCTATTTGTCAACTGGGAGAGCATCAATAAGGACAAAAACATCCTGGTTCGCGATAGCGAGGGTTCCGCCTCACTCTACGACCTCACCGACCGCACCAAGGAGGAAGATATCCCCATCATCGTCATTATCGATGAAGAGCACCTATACGCTGGAGCCTCGGCCATACAGGCGCAAAAGGTGCTTAAGCGCATCAACCCTAAGTTGGAAATCCGCATCTCGGCCACGCCCAACAAGCAAGACCTGCACGAGAAGGTGACGGTGCAACGCAACGATGTCATCGCTGAGCAGATGATCAAGAAAGGCATCGTGCTCAATCCAGCACTCGATGTCACTCGCGAAGATGTCAATGGCCTCACCGAATTGCTCATCGACCATGCTTTGGCAAAAAGAGATGAACTGGCCGAAGCATACCGCAAGCAAGGCAGTCGAGTGAATCCTCTATTGCTAATTCAACTGCCAAATGATGGCTCAGAAAAAGTAACCGAGGAGGAAACTCGCATTATCAATTCAGTAAAGACGGTTCTCGAGGTGAAATACGATATCACCACTACCAATGGGCTGCTCGGCATCTGGCTGTCGAAAGAGAAGGAGAATCTTGATGGTATTGAGCGAGAGGATAATCTTACCAAAGCTCTGCTTTTCAAGCAAGCCATAGCCCTTGGTTGGGACTGCCCCCGAGCCGCTGTATTGTTGATTTTCCGCAAGATGGAGAGCATGCAATTTACGATGCAGACCGTGGGCCGCATCCTGCGTATGCCCGAGCATAAGCATTACATGGATCCGCAGCTCAACCAGGGATATGTCTATACCGACCTCAGCAAGGACAAAATCAGCATCGTAGCCGATGATATTGACTATTTCGCTAAAAACGAAACTGCCTACATCAAAGATGGTCTGGAAAACGTAACTCTCAAATCAGTCTACCGCGAACGCCTCAGCGAGGAACGCAACCGCCTACTGCCCAATTTTGGAGAATTGCTGCGTATGCATTTCACCAAGAAACTCCTGGGCCAAGCGCATCAGCAGACCCTTGATTTCCAACTTTTTGAAGACGAATGATTATGAGCCGCAAAGATTTATTTGGAGATATTGAAGCCAACAGAGCCTCAGCCGAAAAGCGTGGTATCAACTTTGATGTAGAGAAGATACAAGTCACACTGCTCAAAGATGTCGAGGTTGAGGGCGATGCACTTGAGGGCAACGAAATAATAAGTGTTGAAGGCAGCAAGCGAGTGAAATATTCACAGCATGCCACAGAGCTTGACCGTGTGTTCAATCAGTTCCTTTGGGATATGCTTAATGGCTACGAGCGCAAGCATACATTGGAATCTCTACACAATTATGTGCTGGAGATAATGGAAAAGCTATTCGGCCTCGATGGGTTTGAAGCCGTTAAGGTGATACTCTACCATAAGAATCGGCCAAAGTTTGAAGAGATAATACGCGATGCCTTGGCTGAAAATCTTGTCGAAGTACGTAGACGCAGACAGAACGCCCAAAAGCGGGCTTTCAAAGAGGTGCCTTGGGCTGTCCCCGAGACTCGCGACTACAATACCTCGACTCACCGTACTGTGCCAGAGGCCGAGGCTCATGCGCTGCAGCCATTCTATCGGATGAATCAGGCTTCGCAGCCAGAGATAAGGTTTGAGCATTTCTTGGAAGACAACCGAGAGTACATTGATTGGTGGTACAAAAACGGCGACGAAGGCATGCAGCACTATGCCATCGCCTATATGGAGGGCGACAATCCAGCCCTGTTCTATCCCGACTTTGTGCTGCGCATGGCCAACGGCCAAGTGTTCATCTTTGACACCAAGACCAACGGCAGCGACCCTTATGCCGCTGCCAAGCACAACGCCCTTGTTGCCTATATGGAGGATCCCAACAACCCCAATCTGATGGGAGGAATCTTAATCCAAGATGGAGACCTATGGCGTTACTCGCTTGGCACCATCGAGAATACCGATGACATCACTGGATGGATAGCATTCCACCCCTCAGACTACAAAAAATCCTGAAAATTATGCCACGACAAAATCCCAAACAATCGGCCCAACAACCGCGCTCGCAGCGCGGTGGCCTGGACCATACCTTTTTGCATTACGGCATACGCCAACCCGACCTTGAGGTAATCCTTGACCTATGCGACAGCCATGGCATCGACCGAGATTGGCTGCGCGATGAGGTATTAAAAAACTTCCATGCAAAGAAAGTCGACGCCTTCGAAATATCAGATGCCGATGTAGAGCGTGTGCTAAATGATGCCTTAACCAAACTACCAACCCCAATCCAATGATTATCACTCGCGTAAAAGCTCATAACTACAAGACTTACCTCGATCTTGACCTCGATCTCACTGTCGAGGCCGAGCGGCCCATCATCTTGATTGGAGGCATGAATGGGGGAGGCAAGACTACTCTCTTTGAGGCTATCTATGGGGCTCTGTATGGGCTGAATATTGCCAACGAACGCCAATTCCAAGAGCTCCTCAACGCCGGAGCTCCCCCTACTGAGAAACCTGAGATTGTGCTTGAATTGTCCTTCAAAGGTCTTGTCACTGGCACGGAACAAAAGTATAACTTGCGACGCACTTATAGAGTGATGTCGAGCAGGCCCGTCGAGAATGTGCGCCTCAACCTCAATGGCAATGTCGTAAGCTACGGTACCCAGACCCCAGCCGGTGAACGACACCGCTATGAGCAGATGCTCAACAAGATAATCAAGGCCAACCTGCCCCAGGAATTGAGCAAATACTTCTTGTTTGATGCCATGCAAAGCAGCGAATTGCTCAAGGAGGGAGTGTTCTCCCAAATCATTCGCGACAATATCCAGAATGTGATGGGATTTAACAAATACCTTATGCTGAAGCATGCTGCCGAGAAGCTGCATCAAAAGAAGGCAGCCGAGCGAATAAAAGCCAAAAAGGAGCGTGAGGAATACGAAAGGCTATGCGCCGAAAAAGAACAGAAGGTGCAAAGGAAAACTGCTCTTGAAGCTGCCTTAGACCAATCTTCGCGCCGACTGCAGGAAATGCAAGAAGCTTATGATGCTGCAAGGGAGGGTGCTCGGAAGGATGCCAATGCTCGCCAACGAATCTCTGAAATTGATGCTAAAATCAACGAAGCTAATTCAAGTGCCGAGCGCTATTGCACTGAGGCTAAAGATTTGGTTGACAACCTTGAGGGTAGCGTATTTCTACCAAAGCTCGCTTCGCAACTCTCACAAGAAATTGCCAACATCGTTCGCATAAAGGATAGCCTAAAGAAAGAGCCGATTGAATCACCCCAGCAGTTGCGCGATATCACTCACCGAGTATTGGACCTGCTAAGGCAAATGCAACTGTTGGATGCCAATGCCAACGAAGAAGACATTATCGCTCAGCTTATCTCCAGGCGTTGCGCCGATGGCAAAGATGACCCCTACGCCATATTGGAGGACGATGACGTAGCTGCGCTTGTAGGACTGGTCAACAGTGGCGGTCATAACACATTCCCTCACTTGAGTGAATCGAAGATGGCTTGCGAGACAAAACTTGGCAATCTCGATGAATGGCATCGCCAACGCTATTTCCTACAGCAGTCAATAGATGGCAATGATCAAGAGGTAATCAATAACTATGAGACGGAGGCTGAAAACCAACGCAACATTGAAATAGAGATTGAGAATCTCACTGTCGAAATACAACGTCTCGACAATCGCATACATACGTTTGACATTCAGATTCAGGAAGAGCCTGACTTGAAATTTGATACTCTGGTCAAACTGCGTCCTTTCTTTGAGGACGTAGCTAAGACTTTGCTTCAGCGCAAGCGCCAACAGATCGAGACACAGATGCAAGAGCAACTCAACATATTGCTCCTATCATATAAGGGCCACATACAGCGAGTAGAGATCAGCGAGAATCTTGAGGATTTCTCAATCAAGATATTCCACTCGGCTGGCAATGAGATTGCGCTCAGCCAACTCAACGCCGCATCTAAGCAAATATTCATCCAGGTGCTGCTCAAAATACTGCGCAATCTTGGCGATTACAATCCCCCTGTGATGATTGACACGGTAATGGGCGTGCTCGACAATGAGAGCCGCGATGCGCTGATGCAAGAGTATTTCCCACAGCTTGCCGACCAGACTATACTGCTTTGCACTACATCTGAGATTCGCAAGGATTCGGACTACAAGCAAATCGAGGCTTTCATCTCCAAGACCTATACATTGCAGCGCGATGTGGCATTGCAGCGCACCGAGGTTGTGGAGGGATATTTCGGAACACCGCTTAACAGAGATTGACCATGAAACTTAATTTCGATGATTTGAGGCAAGCCGAAGGGCTGCTCGATATGGTGATGCCCCTCAAGGATAAGATTGAAGAGCGCCTAAGATTGAAAAATGCTCCAGAAGGGAACAAATTGCCAACTCTCACTGGCAACCAAATTCTGCGCATCTGCATGATAGCGGGATTTTCTATGACTGAGCCCAGAAATCTGGCTGAGGTCAGAGAGACGCAGTTATCACGACAGAACAATCGATTCTACTCAACCTTCTTCAATCGCAACAACACCAAAGCCCTGTTTGAAGCTTTGATCAAATTGCGATATAAGGACATCATTGAGGATTGGGAAGAGCCACGAATTGCTTCACGCATCATAGCTTATGAGGCTACTCGTGGGTTCCACTATCTGATGGATGAGAGTAATCTCAATTCTTTTCTTTTCGCATCGTCTTCGGGACGCGGATTGTCGCGCTCGATCCCCGCACTTGACTTAATCATTGGCCATTATGACGGTGATGATGAGATGGAGGCAGACTTGAATCTTAATTCTCGCGCTGTGCCTAATGCTCAGATTATTATCGCTGGTTCTACTGGTTCGGGCAAGTCAAATCTCATTTCGGTGATTATTCAGCAATTCCGCACCCTGTCTTCTGAGACTGCCTATCCGGTCAATTTCTTGCTCTTTGATTACAAGGGCGAATTTTCTGATCCTGCTAATCGCCGTTGGCTCACTTATTTCGACATTGATGCCAGCGCATTGCTCGATCCGATGGATAAGCCTTTGCCATTCAACCCTTTCAGGGATTTCAGAGGCAAATCCCAGTCAGAACTGAATATCTATTCTACGGAATTGACTTCGGCTCTCGCCGCTCTCGACAATGTAGTACTAAGCGCTAAGATGAGCAGCCGTCTGAGCGAGGCCATCATCAAGGCGTATGCCCATAATCAGAAAGCGCCAATTACATTTGAGAAACTGCTCAATGCTTATCGAGGTCTGTTGCCAAAGGCTGAGACCGAAGACAGCATCACGGCTGTGCTGTCTCAATTGGTGCGCAATCACCTCTTTGATACCGAGGACCGGACCAATCTAATCAAGAATTGCTTTATCGTAAAGCTGGACAAATACCCTAAGGACGGTCCTCTTGCCAAAGCCATCGTATATTTCCTGATCTCTAAGCTGAATGATATATACCAGACGCTTGAACCTCAAGCCACAACTGACGATGTGGTGGAAATACGCCATTTCACTATCATTGATGAGGCTCACTATATGCTCAGTTTTGAGAATAAGCCACTGCGCGAATTGATACGTGTTGGCCGCAACAAGGGACTTAGCATTATTCTGGCCACGCAGGATATGGCAAGCTATAGAGCTAATAACAATGGCGGTTTCGACTTCTACGCCAATGCGCAATACCCTCTCATCATGAAGCAGCAGACGATTGATGATTCGGTGCTTAAGGGAATCTTCGGTGTCACGGGGCGCGAGCTCGCCGAGCTGCGCTCAGCCATCTCCAACCTGCAGCTCGGAGAGCTTATCATCAAGGACCAAAATGCCGCCATCCTCGACATCGGCAAGCCCTACAAAAAGATCAAAGTGAATCGATTGATATAACCGCTACGGCAAAAAATCTGGTGAAAACCAGATTTTTGCCGTAGTTATTTATTCTGGTTTTTCTCCTAACAGACGCACTAAGTTTAGGAATTCTCGTGAAACCTCTGCCAGTCGGGGATTATCATTTCTGCTTATAAGTGCTACCATACCTCAATATATTTGGGGTCTTCCCCAGTCTCTGCGCGAAATTCTTTTTTCAGTTCTTCTACTGCTGTAGCTACTAATTCTCTTTTCTTACGCTTAGAATCCTCCCATCTTCGCAAAGCTTCTTCTCGGGTTAAAGGAATTTGGTCTTTTGTTTCCATTATTGTATTTATTTAGTTATTGGTACAAAATACTGTTTGTATTTTAACGAAGAGATATCGCTGAATGTTTTTGTATGGCTCGCTCTCGAGCCGCGCCAGCCTCCAGCGCACCACAAAATTACGGCAAAATTCTGTAAACACCAAATTTTTTGTAAAATTAAACCTCAGAGGGGGCTAAAAGGGAAAATGGTTTTGATTTTTGATTTGGGTTTATAGAAAATAATCACTACATTTGCGTATAAAATCAAATCTAAGATATGGGACAATTTATCAATGTAGGAAATGCTCGCTTCCGCAGAGCACTGGACAGCAAATATGTTGACAAGACTCAGCTCATTGCGGCTGTCAACAGCACCCTCTTTAAGGAGTGGAATATGAGTTGCGTCACTCGTTGCCGTAGGTTTGGAAAATCTATGGCAGCTTCGATGCTCTGCGCCTATTATGATAAGTCCTGTGACTCTAGGGAATTGTTCAAAGGATTGTCTATTGCTAAAGATCCATCCTTTGAAAAGCATCTAAACAAGTATCCCGTGATTTTCATTGATATGAGTATAATCATATCGAGATTCGGTCATGATGCGGATATAGTAGATAAGATGCAAAAAGAGATAAGCAATGAGCTTTTAGAGGTCTACCCCGAGGTGAAGATGCGCGATGAGGATGACTTAATGGATTTGATCCTGCGAATCGCTAATCACACGGGAGAGCCATTCCTTATGATTATCGATGAGTGGGATGCGATATGTCGCGAGTTCAAAAAGAGCGAAGCCCCTATGGACAAATATATCACCCTGCTCCGTCGCTTTTTCAAAGGCAGCAATGCTCCGCAAGCTTTCATAGGAGCTTACATCACCGGGATTCATGCGCTTAAAGAATATAATGACTTATTGATCCCAAACAATTTTTGGGAATATACTGAAGATCAGATGCTCAATCTCAAACCTACGACCCAGAAACCAAGAAGCATACATGCTTGATTGAAAAGGCATAGCATTATGGATTAAGAAGAGTTAGTATTTGTAACCGCAGTCATAGGAAGCGTAGCCGAAAGGCTGGACCTTCCTTTGGCTACTGTTTACCGTAGGGTAAAGGATTCTAATATAATAGATGGGTACCTCGTACCTGGGTATGATCCTCTGCATACATTTAGTCGAGAGTATATCACTGATGAGGTAATAGACTTCATGAAGAAGAAAGGAAACGGCATCGCTGTCCTGCATTGCTGCACAGATGAACGCCCTCGCTGACGAAATTCTCTTGGACAAGAAGTCCAGCTGAAGAACTGCGCTCAGCCATCTCCAACCTACAGCTCGGCGAGCTAATCATCAAGGACCAAAACGCCGCTCTCCTCGACATCGGCAAGCCCTACTTCAAAGAATGTCAGTATTTTTGTACAGAAAATAAATGTGAAACAAGATGTTCCCTCCCTGCTACCCCTACGGGGTAGGGGGAGGACGGCATCCATCTGGATAGATGAAACAACCCCTACGGGGTAGCGGGGAGGGGCGTCCATAAGGCTATATGTGGCATTTGCCTTTGGCGATGAGGCGGTGGTTGCGGAAGACGAGGTAAAGGGGGATGAGGGTGGTTTGGGCCAGGAGGGGGCTTTTGTCCAGGTGGGCATCGGCGATGTATTGGCGCAATTGCTTGCAAGCGTCCTTGATTTTCGCATCAGGAGTCTTTGCTCGCGCACTCATGTGCTTCAGCTCGATGAGGTAGCTATAGCGTGCGGGATTGTTGGGAACATTCTTAGGCACCAAAAGAATATCGCAATACCCCTCGCCCAATTCGAGCTCGGGCCATACGTCGTAATAATCATTTTGGCACAGCACCCCGCGCAGAAAGGCTTGCTCATTAGGCTCATCGTTGTTGCGAAGACTGGAATACTGCTGACAAAGCTTGCCTAATTCATCGGCCAGTGGTTCCCATTTGCCCTTGACGGCAGCCTCGGCAATCAATTTGCTCAATTGGCGCAACTGCCCATTCAACACCAAGCCCTCCTCCTCAATCACTCGCAGCATATATTGCAGATACAAGTCTCCCATTGTCTTATTGGGCACAATCAGCATGCGGCGTCCATACTCATCGCAAGGACCGTAAGTAAGGGTACCGTAATAGAACAATAGGCTCTTGAAATTCTTTTCCTCGCCAGCGCTTCCGGCTTGAAAAGCAATTTCGACATTGCCAAGAGTATAGCCTTTGGAGCAAATTTCTTTGACAATGGACATACGCTCTTTGCGATCACCCAAGTCATCGGACATAACCAAGAAGTTGAGCTTCTCCGGATCTACACGAGCACTGGTATCGATTAGAGGCTGTGGGGCGCGTCCTCTCGTGACCAGCGAGTCGATATAGCGTACCACCATCTGAGTATTGTAGATAGTTGGCGCAACGCCATAGCACTCCTCGGCGAAGCAAAAATTGTCATACCATGGCTTCATCTCTGCGATGATATCGTCGGCAGTGCGCTCAATGGCCCCTTCGGTTCGATAATACTCTATCATATCCCTAAGTTCGGTCTCGGTAACACCTATGGCTTGATCAAACCAAGGCATAAGCGATACTATGTCGGCTATGTTAAAGCCCGATGTCAGGTCATCATAAGTGGCTGGGCTGACGCCCGTCAAGAAAATGCGATCAAAGGTTCCTTTCAGTCCGCTGAAAAAAGCCCGATAGAAACCCTCGCCATGGGTAATATTCTCATGGGCCTTTACTCCACGAGCCGCGAGCACGGTGTTGGTGAAATTATCATACTCATCAATGGTGAGAAAAATCTTTTGGCCCTTATTATGGGCCATCTCTACCAGTAGGGTGATGGCATTCTTAAGATCCCTTACCGAAAGAATCTCTGCGCGGTCTGATTGGGTGAATACCCAATCATATTTTTTCAGGAACTCGGATATCCGTATACGGCAGTATTCATTAAAAATAGACTCAAGCTTATCGATATTGGCATTATTGACATGCGAAAAGTCGAAGCGCAACGCCAAATACTGATTGGCCCACTTGGTTGGGCGCTGCCCTATGTCCAAGTCGCCAAACAACTCTTGGAAGCGGTCCTTCAGATTGATGTCATAATAAGCCATTAACATGCTCGAAAAGAGAGTCTTGCCCATGCGTCGGGGCCTAACCAAAAGGATGAACTTCTTCTGGCGCTCTAATTCGCGTATGTATCCGCTCTTATCGAAGAAATAGTAGTTTTCTTCCCTAAGGGTCACAAAATTATCGACATCGGTGGGGACTTGCTTCATATTCCATGGATTTTGCCACAAAGGTACAAAAATTTATCCAAATAATCTGTAATTGGGTAGGGAAAAACATTGTTGAGCCTCTCCGAGGCTATGAGGAGCCGAAACCATCAGGCTAGATGAAACAACCCCTACAGGGTAGGGGGAGGGGAGCATCCATCCGGATAGAGGAAATAATTACCTAATGGGGTAGCAGGGTGGGGAGGAGGGAGGAGCAGGCGTCCTCGATGAGGTCGAGGGCGTAGTCAAAGGCGCGGGAGTCGCCGTAGTAGGGGTCGGGGACTGTGGCGGGGCGAGGGCGGATGGTGGAGTAATCGGTAATCAGCTTGACTTTGGCGCGGTCCTCGGGGGTTGGCGCCATGCGGCGCAAGGCGCGCACATTCTCATCGTCCATGCCTATAATCAAGTCGAAATCGCGGAAATCGCTCGGCCTGACCTGCCGAGCCCGATGGGTGAGGTTGATGCCGCGCATCGCCGCATGGCTGCGCATGCGGCGGTCGGGGAGGTCGCCCACATGCCAATTGCCGAGGCCAGCGCTGTCAACCTCGATTTGGCCTTGCAGCCCCCGATCCTCGATCAACTGCCGCATCACCCCCTCAGCAGCTGGGCTGCGGCATATATTCCCCAGACACACAAACAATACCTTCACCGGTTTCTTCTCATCCTTACTCATCTTGTTCTTCTCCTTTTAATTTTTCTCTTTCAATTTAAACAATCAAAGTACGTCATTTTTACCACATTTCCAAATAATGTGGTAAAAATGACGTACTTTTTATGGTTTTTACTTTTGGTCCTCTCCTGTTTTTGGCTTGCGCTTGCGGTGCCAGGGACGCTTTGAGCGCTTGGGCTTGGTGGGAGCATCGGGGTGGGCTGAATCGGAAGGGGTAGGAGAGGGTTCAGATGTGGGTGTCTCGGAGGTGGGTTTGGGGCCCTCGGCTTTGGGTTTCGAGGGCTTGCGGTTTGATGAGCGATGGGGATGCTTGTCGCGGCGCGGCTCTTTGTGGCGCTTTTCTGAGCGAGGGGTCTTCTCGGTGTTGGGGGCCTCGCCGAGGTCGGGGTCGAGCGGCAGGCGCTCGATCTCCTTCTCCAAGAATTGCTCGAGGCGCCGGAAACGACCCAGGTCGCGCTGTGTCACGAAGGTGACGGCGCGGCCGTCGCTGTCGGCGCGAGCCGTGCGCCCCACGCGGTGCACATAGTCCTCATGGTCGTGGGGCAGGTCGTAGTTGACCACCAGGGTGATGTCGTCGATGTCGATGCCTCGGGCCACAATGTCGGTGGCGACCAGCACATTGATCTTGCCGGCGCGAAACGCTAACATCGTCTCGTCGCGTTCGGCCTGTTCCAGGTCGGAGTGCATCACCCCAACATGGGCGCGCTTGCCCTTGATCGATGAGGCGCGGCGCTTAAGCTCAAAGTTGAGCTCCTTGACCTTTTGCTTTGACGAGGCGAAGATCAGCACCCTCGAGAAGGGTTCCTCTGACAGGATGCGAATTAGGGTGGGGAGCTTCTGCGGCTCGTGGCAGATCACCGCTTGTTGGCGTATCTTTTCGGCCGGCTTTGATACGGCCAGTTTGATTTCGGCTGGGTTGCGCAGTATCTTAGATGCCAAAGTGCGTATCTTTGGCGGCATAGTAGCTGAGAAGAGCAGGGTCTGGCGCTCCTTGGGCAGGTGTGACACGATCTGCATGATGTCGTCATAGAATCCCATGTCGAGCATGCGGTCGGCCTCATCGAGGATGAGGAATGCCACGTGCGACAGGTCGACATAACCCATGCTCAGGTGCGCTATCAGTCGACCCGGGGTGGCTATTACCACGTCGGCGCCCTGGGTCAGGCCTCGGCGCTGCCGCTCGTAGCCCTCGCCGTTGGTGCCGCCGTAGATGGCGAGGCTGCTGACGGGCATGAAGTAGGCGAAGCCCTCCATCTGCTGGTCGATTTGTTGGGCCAGTTCGCGCGTGGGGGCGATTACCAGGCAGTTGATGGCATCGGTGGGGTATCCCTCTTCGGCCATGCGGTCGATTACGGGCAACAGGTATGCGGCAGTCTTGCCGGTGCCCGTCTGGGCTATGCCTATCAGGTCGCGCCCTTGGGCTATTATGGGTATTGCCAGCTCTTGGATGGGGGTGCACTCGTCGAAGTGCATATCGTAGAGGGCATCGAGCACAGCGTCGTTTCTGAGGATTTCGTCAAATCTCATATCAGTCTTAGGTCTTAGGCTTTTGGAAAAGATTGCGCAAATTTACGAAAAATTTGGCATAAGTAACTTCCCAATATAAAATTAATTTAAACACGGAGGTCTTGGAGATGCACCGAGTCCACGGAGACTTGTATTTTCTGCCATATTTGCGTACCAGGTTCGGTCACAGAGGCGGCAAGGCCGCAGCAGAGGTCACTGAGCGCGAGGACAATCGGCGGAGGACTTAGTTTCTCGCTGGCCCCGAAACAAAGGGATAACGCCCACCCTCCGTGACCTTTGCTACCGCTTCAGCGGTCTTCGTGACCGATTCCAGATACCAAACAAAGCAAAAGGAAAATCTCTGTGGACTCCGAGATTCTCCGTGACCTCTGTGTTTATATCAAATCGGTGGTTGTTTCCATCGGGTATAATCAAATTTTAGAATAAAAATCCCACGTATTATTGGGATTTTAAAAATTATTCGTAAATTTGCACTACCAATAGTTAACCGAAGATACTATACCGCCATGAATTCACTCAAGACAGCTATGCATAACGCTGGAGGACTAGTGATGGCCCATCTCGGCGCAATGATAGCTGTTGTTTTTTGGGGCCTATCGTTTGTGTCCACAAGTTACATTATGGACAACGGTGGCCTTACGCCTACCGAGGCTTATGTCTACCGCTTCATCATTGCCTACGCCTTGGTAGTGTGCATCTCCCATAAGCGACTAATGTGCAACAATTGGCAGGACGAGGGGCTGATGCTGCTATGCGGCATGAGCGCCGGCTCGATATATTTCATAGCCGAGAACACTGCCCTTAAGATGACTCTTACGACCAATGTGTCGCTCTTGTCGAGCACGTCGCCGTTGGTGACGGTGCTGCTCGTGGGCCTTATATATAAGAGCGAGCGACCGGGACGGGGGATTATCATCGGCTCGATTGTGGCATTTGCCGGCGTGGTATTTGTGATATTCAATAGCTTCCTGGGCAGCGCTATGTCGCTCAAGATCAGTCCGCTTGGCGACTTGCTGGCGCTCTCGACCTCGGTGTGCTGGGCGTTGTATTCGCTGATACTGAAGAGGCTGAATGTGGTGTACGATGCTATGTTCATCACTCGCAAGACTTTCTTCTACGGCATCATCACGGCGTTGCCGTTCCTGGCGTTGGAGCCGTCGCTTGAGAGTCCGATCGAGGTGCTGTCCAACCGTTGGGTGCTGGGCAACCTGGTGTTTCTGGCTCTTGGTGCTTCAATCATCAGCTTCTTCCTCTGGGCTCGCACCATCGACAAGGTGGGCGCTGTCAAGGCCAACAACTACATGTATCTGCAGCCGGTGGTGACGCTCGTTGCATCGGCCATCATATTTCACGATCCCATCACGGTACTCGGCATCACCGGGTTTGTGCTCATCCTCTTCGGCCTCTGGCTCGGCGACTACCTGCAGGCCCGCATCGCCGCCAAGCGCGCCATGGCCCCTCCAGCCCCTAACCCCGCTCCCGACCGCAAGGAGGCTATAGACCGCAAAGACATAAGGGAGCCTAAGGAGATAATAGAGACTAAGCCCATAATCGAACCACAAGAGGGTATTGATATCACCTCTGCACTTGAGCGTAAAACTCGTCGAGAACCTCAGCGCCAAAAAGAATTGTAACCCCATAGCCTCGGAGAGGCTTAACAATGTTAACCCCAGGCGGTTGGCAAGCGTAGCGAGCCAACCGCCTGGGGTTATGGCGTCCCCACCCAGCGAGCCTCGGAGAGGCTCAACTAATCCTCAGGCGTGGTATACCCATCGATGTGCAATTCTTCTTCGCGCGCTTCATCGGTATAGAAGGTATACCGATAGCTGAATCTCTGCTTCTTGATGCGCCTCGACCCCAAGGGGATGACTTCCTCGCCGTCGGGGGAGAATAGGGCGTACTTAGCGTTGAGTTCGCCCACGAAATAATCAGTTGGCCACAATTTCTCGATATGGTCGTATTTCGTCTCTATTATCAAATCGCTGCCGCGATACACGCCCTGGCGCTCTTGCTGGTCTTCGACACGGAAATAATCTCCGTCGTCCCATACCCATCGGTATTCTAAGGGGATCACGGTATTGCCCTGCAGGTCGATGACGCCATTGCGCCATAGGCTTTTCCTTACCTTGACATAAGGCCCTTGGCCAGCCTCCTTGACATCGCCAAACACATTCTTTATCCTGTAGGTGTTGGTCTCGGGATGCAGGTCTACGCATCGGCTTTCCTTCATCATCACTATCGCACACCACACCATCAACAGGGATACTCCAGGCACTATGTAGCGCAGAAATATATGGGCCTTCAGGGCCTTTGACAGTCGCCAATGCAGCACCCCCAAGGCGGCTATTACTATAGCCGCGCCCAAGACCAGGGTCGATGTCCGCGACGCTTCCGCCCTCGACAAGAAGGTCTGCTCCATAGCCTCCCCTCCAATCTCCATGTAGCATATCACCATCACCACCAACCCTATAGTGAGGAAAAAGTATCCCCACCTCCTCCCCACGCTGACGGAAGCCTCCTTTCTTTGGCGCGTTGTCTCCTCTACTGCTTTTTCGTTGTCCTTTATCATGCCTATGATTATCTTTTTACCATTTCGATGGCTTGCTTGCCGGTGATGCGGTCGATGGTCATTTCAAGCATTACTACGCGGGAGAAGCCTTTTGCCAATTCTTCGTCCAATGCCTTTTCGTCGGGATTGCATCGGCGACCAATGATCCTTGCTGCCTCAAGGCTTGCAGCCTCATCCTCGATGATGCTGATCTGGCCAAAGACTATGACGCTGCGGAAGTAGGTTGTGAACTGCTCGGGGTGCACCTCGTCCTGATCTATGACGCAGAATGATGCATTGCCATTCTGGCGTATTAGATCGAGTTTGTGGCCATCTTTTGCGCAGTGGAAGATTAGTCTGTGCCCATCCACGGCATGGCTCAACGGCACAGCGTAGGGCATCATATCCTGTCCGCACAGGGCCAAAACACCCGATGTCGTGCGCCGCAAAATCTCTATGCACTCCTCTGCTGGGAGCTGCTGCCTGAATCGTCTCATCTTTCTTTCCATCAGTGTGCCATTTTTAGTCCTACAATAGAGAGAATTAAGGTTGTTATGAAAAACATGCGCCAAAATGTCGCTGGTTCATGGAAGAAAACTATGCCGACAATCACTGTGCCCACGGCGCCAATGCCTGTCCATACAGGATAGGCTGTTCCGATGGGTATAGTTTGCACAGCCTTGGCCAACAATACCATGCTCAGGGTCAGCATGATGAGAAACCCTGCGCCCCAGGACCACCATGCCGCGCCTTCCAGGCCCTTCATCTTGCCAAGGCAAAAGGCGAATCCAGTCTCGCAAAATCCGGCGATAATCAGTATAATCCAATTCATACTCTTGATAAAGCATCAACGAGAAGAGAAGCAAAGTCATCAAAAGGTCACTTATCCTTTTTGGTTTAATGGGTATAAAAATTCTGCCATGCAAATATACGCTTTTTATAATTAACCACAAAATCAAAGAAGAGGTTTGTTTTGTTGGTTTGGCGTTTTGTTTTGTAAAAATTTGGAGATTCGAGATTTTTGCCGTAATTTTGTGGCGAATGTAAAGGCATCTACTTAATTGGCTGCTATAACCTGAGCATTCTGTTTTATAACGGGTATTGAACAAATCCCATCCCTCATGAATTAGTATAAAAACAAGATTTCTTATGGCATACAACGTATTGGATATCGCTAATAAACTACTCGCCAGAGCTGAGATAGATACTCGGGTAGAGCTTTTTACCAACCTGAAGCTTCAGAAGATGCTCTATTATGAGCAAGGTTATCATCTTGCCATGTTTGACACTCCACTATTTGATGAGGAAATTGAGGCTTGGATGTATGGGCCAGCCATCCCAATAGTGTATGAGCATTTCAAGCATAATGGCAGAAATGGAATCATGCCTGAGACCAACAATCCCATTGTATTGGATACTCCTGAGGAGGAGACCCTCTTCAACGATGTGTTTGAGACCTATATCAATTACTCGGCTTATGGGTTAATGGAAGAGACCCATAAAGAGATGCCTTGGAAATCAACTCCTCAAGGCTATGGGAATGTGATATCTAAAGATAAGATGAAAAAATTTTTCTCCACCAAACTTATTGATGAAGAGAATTGAGAAAAAACCGGTTGAGAAGATTACCCCTCAATACGAAAATGTAGTTTTCAGTTTCAAATATCTTCAGCCAGTTAGTTATACAGAGTGTAGGGATTTGAGTTTCTTCATATCCTGGGTCAATAGATTGAATAAATACAGTCAGTTGACTTGGACTGATTTGTATACTTCGCAAAGACATTCCTTTGGTACAGAAAACATCCCTATTCACTCGTTGAAACGCCAACCCAATCTTCCAAAAGATTTTGAAGCTGATTCTCTAATAGCCTTAAGAGCCACAGGAAGCAATCATCCAATGTTAGGATTTAGAGAAAACAACATTTATCATGTGGTTTTCCTCGAATCTCAATTTGGAGACATATACAACCACTAAAGGATATTCTGAGATTGAAAAAAAGAATACCCTTAATGCTACGGAAATTATTCAATCTCCAAACATAAAAAGTAAAAAGAATACTCCCAGACCTTGTATCAGAGGCAGAGAAATAAGAAATCTAATCAAGAGTTTATAGGATTTGGTATTTAGAGGATTAATTGCTAACTTTGCCATATTGTTAAAGATAAGCGTCAAAGAATATGAGCCTATTCAATTTTGAGTTTGAGGATATGCCGATTAGTTATCCCATAGGTGAGCACAGTTTCAGAGAATTGCGCCGCAATGGGTGCCTCTATGTAGATAAGACTTACTATGTAGCTCGATTGATAAAACAAGGCAAATTCATATTCTTATCGCGGCCTCGGCGCTTTGGAAAGAGTTTGCTCCTCTCTACGATTGAGTGTTTCTTTAGAGGAGAAAAGGAACTTTTCAAAGGCACATGGATTGAGTCGCGCGTGAATGAATGGATAGAATATCCGGTGTTGCATTTTGACATGACTCAAACCATGGGGCAAAATGCCGAGCAGATGAGAACCTATTTGTTGGAAAGCTGCTCTGAATATGAGAAGATTTACGGAGTTGAACCTCCTAAGGGAGTCGATGATATTGGCTCCAGATTCAACAGCCTTATCAAAAAGATCTATGCTGCCACTGGAAAACAGGTAGTCATTCTTATCGATGAATATGACAAGGGCATCCTTGAGACCCTTGACGAATCGCAGGAGGTGAAAGAAGCCATGAGCGATGTGCTCCGAGCATTTTACTCCCAGCCAAAGGCTGCTACCGAATCCGTAAAATTTTGCATGGTTACGGGCATAGCTCGTTTTGGCAGTTACACCCTCTTCTCGGGAGGCAACAATTATAACGACATCTCAATGGACGATGAGTATGCCGCCATTTGTGGCATCACTCAGCAAGAACTCTTGGACAACTTTGGCCAAGGCATCAAGAAACTCTCCACTATCAGAAAAGAATCTGAAGCCGATACCATAGATGCTTTGCGTCAGAAATATGACAGCTACCGGTTTTCTGATTCTGAAGAATTAGTCTATAATCCTTTCAGTCTGTTGTGCGCTTTTTCAAAAGGCAAGATGGCAAATTATTGGATTAAGACCGGGATTAGCAAAGTGTTTGTCAAATACCTTACGCGGTCTGATTTTGACCTGATGGAGTTACAGAAACTTTGGGTTACCCGCGAGCGTATGGAGGCTATGTATAGCAATGAGGACTCAATCCCCCTGTTGTTCCAGACAGGTTACCTCACCATCCAGGATGTCGATGGTGACTTCTATCGCCTCGGTATCCCCAACGGCGAAGTCCGTTCTGCCTTGGTCGACCAGATTATCCCTCGCTTCCTGAATATTTCTGAGGGTGATTTTTCCATGCGTCTTAAGGCCATCAAAGAATATATTGACCGAGGAGATGTGACTGGATGGATAAAAGAGGTTAAGAGCCTGATTTCCCATGTGCCAGGGAGATTGTTTGGTCCGACAGACAGTCATCTATATAATGAAGAGCAAAGGAAACAGGCCCGAGAATTGGCAATAGGCAGATTTGAACGTACCTATCACTTGATCATCCATGTGATTTTTCAGATGCTCTCAGTTGATGCTCGTAGTGAGATTGAGGTTTCAGGAGGCCGCATAGATATGGTGGTCGGCACTAAACGTTACCTCTATGTGATAGAATTCAAATTAGATGGCACTCCGGCCGAAGCATTACAGCAAATAGACAGCAAGGATTATATGGTGCCATGGCAAACAGACGGCCGCCATCTCTTCAAGATAGGAATCTCCTTCTCCTCCCAAAGCCATAACATCTCGGATTACGACTGCTCTGAGATTCCATAGAAAGAAAATAATTCATGCCTCGCGAGTAAATTGAGCTATTTCGTAGCAATACACGAATAGGGGGTTGTCGCCTGATGCTGGGCTACCTTCCATGCCTTTGGCCAGATAATGCTTCTCGGCTTGTCGAGCGATGGTAGGATTGTCTGCGCGACACCATACATACCAAAAATTATTTTTTGGTACCTTGTGGTAGGCCAACTGCTCTTCGAGATTGCCAGTGATGCCAATGAAGTAGTCACCCCAATAAGGCTTGGAGCTTCGAGCCAAATGGCTATCAATAGTTTCTATAATCTTGTCGTAAGTCATAATGCCATCATTTATACCACAAATTTACTACTTTTATTTGTAAACAACAAATATTTTTGTGAGGTTCATCATTAGGGTAGCTATGCGGTCTGGGTGGAGTATTGGTGAACTAATTGTAGCAACCCATATAGGAGAGGTTGGCTTAGAGGGTAAAAAGGAATCTTGGTAGGGATGCGTCGGTCGACGAGTCGCTACCAAGATTTCTGTGGCGTGATGGTATTAAACCAGATAAGGGGATTTTTGCTTAGTAATATTATTTAGTATTGTCGTAGTGGTATTGGCGTCCTTGAGTATATTCTTATACGTTAATGAACCTTTATTTTATCAACATTTCTTTAGATACTGAGCTATCATTAGATAGCTCAGTCTGGGATACAATGGCGAAATCAATAGGTTGAAGCCATTTTGCACATTCTTGTTTTGAGTCCCTGCCAATAAAACTACTATCATCAAATTGG
Organism: Bacteroidales bacterium; assembly: GCA_020860445.1. Classification (GTDB taxonomy): domain Bacteria; phylum Bacteroidota; class Bacteroidia; order Bacteroidales; family Muribaculaceae; genus CAG-873. The sequence goes on from JAJBUH010000138.1 coordinate 67,255, forward strand.
AGTTTAGTAATTTGAAATTCTGTTATGCAAAGATACGATTTAATGGGGACACTTAGTATGATATCCTATAGAAATCTGATTTCTCAAACCTGACAAAATGGCATTTAGGTTTGTCTAAATAAGTTAACTAAAATTACTATTGAATTGGTTATCAGCATAGTACCTGGGTCAAATAGGAATGAGGGAAGTAGAGGGGGGAATTGTCTGATTCTTGTGAACTGAAACCTTATTTTAGGTGGTGACAAAGCCGATGGATATCCCATCTGGATGATCAAAATTAGCCCAGGCATCAATATCACCAATCCTGCTATGAGGGCTTGGATAAAAGGTATAAAACTCTAATTATTTTTGTATATTTAGTTTATAATCCTAATATAAACGGTTGATATATAATAGATTAAGATGGTCAAATGATATGATGCCTCCCAAACGTTCCTTTCCCTCCATAATCCTTTCAAAATCGGGAATTATTCACTAAATTTGCAATGTACAACATAACCCATAGAATGTAGATTGAAAGGCCACATTCTTAGATTCTTTTTATTATGATGGATTTTTGGTTAATAAACTGTATTCTAGCCTTTGTGTTGGCTGTGATTTGTGCTGGTGTACTGATTCCGCAAATATTGCTGATATCATTCCGTAAAGCCCTGTTTGACGTGCCTAACGCACGCAAAATCCACACTTCGGTAGTGCCTCGCCTTGGAGGCCTGGCTTTCATGCCGGTGGTCTGCTTCACTTTCGTGTTGTTGTTCGGCTTGGGTGTCCATGTTGAGGGTTCCTCATTCCTCAGCTACGTATTGCCCTATCTCTCTAACCTGTCCTTTGCCGCTTGCGCTCTGATGATGCTGTATATTGTTGGCATGGCTGATGACCTGGTTGGCGTTAAGTACAGCGCCAAGTTTGTGGTCCAAATCTTCTGCGCCATTCTTATGATCGCAGGAGGTGTGAGTTTTAATACCTTCGGTGGATTCTTTGGCATCTACGAGGTCCCGGAGTGGCTCGGTTGTCCGATGATCATCATCGCCACCGTATTTATAATAAATGCAATCAATCTGATTGATGGTATCGATGGGTTGGCCTCAGGCCTATGTTCGATTTGCCTGTTAATTTATGGAGTGGTGTATAGTATGGCAGGCGAGTGGGTCTTCGCTATCTTGTCATTCGCCAGCGTGGGTGTCCTGGTCCCGTTTTTCTATTATAATGTGTTTGGAGATCCAAATAAACAGAAGAAAATTTTTATGGGCGACACTGGTTCGTTGACCATCGGCATGATGATTTCATTCTTGGGAATCCGCATGCTGCAGATTGAAGAGCCGCTCCAATTCCACAATATCAATATGCTCGTCGTAGCATTCTCGCCGCTGATTGTACCATGCTTTGATGTGGTGCGAGTTTATGGCGAACGCATCGCCAGTCACAACAATCCCTTTCTGCCCGACAAACGCCATATCCACCATAAGCTGTTGGCACTGGGTTGGCATCAACGACGCGCGATGGTGATGCTGATTAGTGTGAGCCTTGTATTCTCTCTGGCCAATATCATAGCCAGCGAATGGATAAATATAAATCTTCTGCTGGGGATTGATGCTTTGCTGACTATCTTTGCCATCCTGGCTCTAAATCGCTTTATATACAAACGCAAGTCTGCTCTCGCTTTATCTTATGGCTATTTACCCTCTTAGGCTTCCCTTTCAAGTGGGGGAATTCCTGTATTGAGTAGGGGATTGGCCATTGAATTTCTTGAAAACACGTGAGAAATGGGCGATGTCATCAAATCCGCAATTGTTGGCGACATCGCCTATTGTCATGTTGGGGTCGCTCTTTAGCAAGAGACGGGCGCGCTCCAAGCGCACTCGCATCATGTATTGCGAGGCGGTATCGTTGCAGCACTCGCGTACGCGGCGATTGAGCTGGGAGGGGGTCATGCACATTTGGCCTGCCAGAGCCTCGACTGTGCATTGACTGGTGCGCATCAGCACTTGGATCTTGTCTACAAGTTGATTCACAAAGTTTTGTTTCTCTTGGTCTTTCTTATCCAACTCAACCAATTGGCTTGGCTCGTCGATCATCATCTCAGCCATCGAGTTGAGCAGCGCATCAGCCTGTGAAGCTATGACACCTCCCTTTTCGGCAGTGCGGGCCTCGTTGGCCAATTGATGACCGAGATTGGAGATAACAGTGAGTGGGTTGCGCATTTTGTGGTACAGGTGGTTGAAGAAATCGTCGCGCAGATTATTGACGCGAGCGCGTTCCTTGCTAATCTTGATGTGATTGCTCCTCATTACCACAAGCAATACGATTACAGCCGTCAGCAGTCCTATAATAGTAATTCCCAGCCAGAGGTGCAGCCGATTGATGTCGGAGAGATGCTCATTCTGCAGCTCGAGTTCGCGGTTCTCAAAGCCAGCTTGCATGAGCTTCATCTCATGGTCGACCGTGATTTTGTTGATAGAATCGGTGAGAAGGGCATATCTCTCAATCCAGATTTTGTCATCGGTTGAATGCCAAAGACCGCGAGTGGCTCGCAGTCGTTGCTGATTGTCGCCGCATTGCATAGTAATGCGCCAGGCTTGAAGATAGAGGTCATTAGCCTCGGAGTTTTGGCCATTATTGAGTTTGATGTCGGCCAATTGGTTGAGACAGATTGCTTGCGAGCGCAAGATACCCTCTTCGCGTAGCACTGGCAGAGCAGTTCGCAGCTGGTGAGCCGCTTGTGTCGTATCACCTTTTTCAATCAGTGCGCTTGCCAACTGTGAGCGCCGGATGCCCACCTTGTCACAGCGATTGGCAATCGAGTCGAGAGCCAGGGCTTTGCGAGCGTACTCTACTGCTCGTTGCAGGAGCCCAAGACGCATGTACACCTCCGAAGCGGTGCCATAGCGGATAGCCAGTGGGCCGGTGTCTTTGCGTTTGAGCGAGGTCTCCACCTCGATAGCACGGTCGATGTATGAACGCGCACGTTCTTTCTCGCCGAGGGCAAGCGATATAAAAGCCAAATTGTTGAGGTCGCTGGAGAGGGCTTCCTTGTTTTGAAGTTCTTGGTTTAGCTTGTAACATTCTTGGGTGGCCAGGAGGGCTCCATGCAGGTCGCCTTTGCGTTGCTTACTGAGTGCAAGCAATGACCAAGCATCTCCCTCTATTTGTCCGTCATTGATATTATGGGCAGACTGGATAGCCGCGTTGCATTGCTCGATGGCATCATCCCATCGGCCCTCATCAACCAGATATTCAGCCATCCAATAATCTACCCATGCCCTCACCAGAGCCTTGTCGGCATTTGGGTTAAAAGCCAGAGGGTCGTTGGTTAAGCCATTTTCATCCATGCGCGTGAAAATGGTATTCGCCAATCGAGTGGCCGCGCGCCCCTTAGTATTAAGGTAGGCGATATAGAGACTGTCGATGTTGCCATGAGCCGCAAGGGCAGCGCGATCGCTGGCAGCTATTTCGCGTTCAGTCCAGTTGGGTTTTTGCTTAGAGCAGGCAATCATGCCCAAAGCGATGAGCAAGGTAAGAATATATCGAATCGTGAACATTCATTAATTTAATTATATATATGCAAAGTTAATACTTTTAATCCAATTATCCCAACCTTCCGACCAAATTTTGTGTATGTTTATATATTACACTCTGTGGGGATGGTACAGGGGACAGATGAGCGTGGGAGGTTGGACTTGTAATTTTGTTAATTTTTATAGGATTTGGTATTTAGAGGATTAATTGCTAACTTTGCTATATTGTTAAAGATAAGTGTAAAAGAATATGAGCCTATTCAATTTTGAGTTTGAGGATATTCTTATCGCGGCCTCGGCGTTTTGGGAAGAGTTTGCTCCTCTCTACGATTGAATGTTTCTTTCGAGGCGAAAAGGAGCTTTTCAAAGGCACATGGATTGAGTCGCGCGTGAATGAATGGAATCTGAAGCCGATACCATAGATGCTTTGCATCAGAAGTATGACAGTTACCGTTTTTCTGATTCTGAAGAATTAGTCTATAATCCTTTCAGTCTGTTGTGCGCTTTTTCAAAAGGCAAGATGGCAAATTATTGGATTAAGACCGGGATTAGCAAAGTGTTTGTCAAATACCTTACGCGGTCTGATTTTGACCTGATGGAGTTACAGAAACTTTGGGTTACCCGCGAGCGTATGGAGGCTATGTATAGCAATGAGGACTCAATCCCCCTGTTGTTCCAGACAGGTTACCTCACCATCCAGGATGTCGATGGTGACTTCTATCGCCTCGGTATCCCCAACGGCGAAGTCCGTTCTGCCTTAGAGGAGCAAATCCGACAGCAAGGATGATATGGTGCCATGGCAGACTGATGGGCGCCATCTCTTCAAGATAGGAATCTCCTTCTCCTCCCAAAGCCATAACATTTCGGATTACGACTGCGCTGAGATTCCATAGAAAGAAAATAATTCACGCCTGGTGAGTGAATTGAGCTAAAAATATTTCTTAGGGGAAGACAAAATCTACAGGAAAAATCATAGTTTCAACCAAAATATTTGGTAGTTGTTTATTTTAGTGGTAAATTTGCATACAATTTTGTGGTATTATGGCAACTAAAATAAACTTGATACAATCCGATGTTCTGCCAGGTGGAGTGATGACTGCTTCCTGGCTCGAGAGCAAGCATATCAGCCGCAGCGAACAGGCCCAGTATGTAAAGTCGGGATGGCTGGTGCGCATAGACAAAGGCATTTATCGCCTTAGGTCAATGGCGCCTACTCTCTTTGGCTCTCTTGCTTCCCTAAAAGAGCAACAAGCCTTTAATTATCGTATCGGAGCGACATCGGCGTTGGACTTGCAAGGCTATACCCATTACATAACTTTGGGAAAACCTCAAATGTATTTATACACTTCGATAGACAGAAGACTTCCCAAATGGATGTGGGCACAAGAGTGGGGAATGGACCTAAGAGAATCTTGCTCCAAGATGTTTTCTGGTACCAAGGGAGTGACACAAGTAGAAACTGCTGGAGTTTCTCTCGCTGTATCTTCTCCGGAGCTGGCCATAATGGAATGTTTAGCCCAATATCCAGAAAATCATTCTCTGATGGATATCTACTATTCTATGGAATCTTTAACCACATTGCGTCCAGCCCTTGTGACTAAACTATTAGAGGAGTGTACTTCGGTAAAAGTAAAACGCTTATTCCTATATATGGCTGATAAAGTTAAACACCCTTGGTTTAACCGCCTTGACCTCTCTAATGTCTCTTTAGGCAGAGGCCCACGCAGCTTCGCAAAGGGAGGAGTAAAGATACCCAAATACGACATAATAATACCAAAAGAACTATCAAGATACGATGACTGAGGAAGATGTCAGTTTCTTGTATTCTTTCGAGATGGGGGAGCCGGATTGGCTCAATTCCTCATACGCTGAGTTTGAGAAATATCCCTCAGTACAATGGAAGCTACTTAATCTCCAGAAACTAAAAAAGAACAATCCCCGAAAACTGGTTCAAGAAGCAGAGAAATTGAGGAATCTATTCAAAAAATAAGGCCCCTATAACCCTATCTCTCTATTGCGCCTTTAAATTCAGAGATATTAGGTATTGGTTTATTTTAGTAGTGTATTTATATATAGTTTAATTGTAAATCCGTTATTAAAATAAACTAAATTAGATTCTGACAACAGGTTTATATAGATATTATGGCTATTATGTGGGAGGGGGATTCGGTGATTTCTAGGCCATATCTGAGGGGAGGAAGCGGCTGTGGTATTCGAGGCTGAGGTCGAGGAAGAAGTCATGGTCGAGGGCCGCGCTGATGCGCATCAGCTGCTCGGTGTCGATGCTGCGCATAGCAAATATTTTGTACACATGGGTGCGGGTGCAGCAAATCTGGGAGGCGAACCAGCTGACGCCGTATCGCTTCTCGCGCGATATCTGCTCTATACGATTACCTATGTGCATAAAAAACGTGGGTCCGGTCGATTGCTCGTCCCACTATCTTAGGCTCTCGCATTGCCTTCATCAGAGAACGAGCAACGCAGAAGCCCACGTAGGGTATACAGACACTGATCCGCACCCCTGCATGAGTGGGCGAACCAATGGCAGCAGATATACCGCCGAGGGCATCTACCGCTGCCGCATCCTTGCCGATTAGTGAATTTGCGAGATTCAAGATAGTCAAGAACGTGGCGTAAGTAAACGCCTATTATGTAATATGCGCCGCCCGCATCTCCCACTCTGTGGCTTCTGCTTGACAGACGCATTGCAAAGTTACGAAATTAATTTTAATTCTATGAAGATTCTGAAGGTTTTTTTGAGAGGAGTAACCTTATACAGTCTAATTGTATCCCATCGCAATACACAGCGTATCTTGATAAACGACATGCATTAACATTTAGTAGACATTTTTCAACGTAACTTTGCACCATCATTTTCACATAAATTAAATTTGTGAGTGACAATTTTTGACCTACAGAGATAAAACTTTCAAAATTATCCATAAAATGATTAGTAACCAACCTATTCTCAAACTGATGGCTCTGCTATTCGTAGTGCCCAGAGCTCCTGCACTCCTTTGGCCCATAATATTTGGCCAGGATGCGGCTTTGATAATGTCACTGTACGAATAAAATAAACAATCACAGTTATAAACAACATCTAAACAATGATTCTCAAAATCAACAACAAATTGCTTGTCAAGCTTATGGCTATGATCATGATAGCCTTTGCTGGGCTGACATTCACCGCCTGCGGTGGAGATGACGATGAACCGGAGCAAGAAGAAAGCTCCAACGGAAGCTCAAGCTCAAGTTCAACATCAAGCTTAAGAAGCAAATTGATAGGTGCTTGGTCTAATGGGACTGATTCCACAATTACTTTTAAGTCTAATGGTACCGGTACCTCCACCTATCGTAATGAGACCGTGAGTTTCAAGGAGTGGCAAATAGTAGACCACTCTTCTTGCTATGAAATTACGGCTCTCCATACCTCAGGATCAGATAAAGGCAAAGTACGCCAAGTGTGCACGATTGCCCGATTCGTAGGCGATGCTTTCGCTGATTGCAACGGAGATGTCTACTATAAACAATAAAATTTCCCACATTACACCTAATCTATTATCACAATGAAGAAGTTTTTTACTTTTATCTTGGCCCTGGCTGGGCTAATGGCTTTGGCACCAAGTGCCTATGCCGATGATGACTCGATGGAGGATTATGCAAAACTAAGTGGCGTATACCTCTATGGTAAAATCCCTACAGAAGGCAGTGGCTGGGGTCTCGGCCTTGCTATCGAGGGTAAGTACTTCATGATTGAAGGAAACATGAACAATGGCAAAACTTCAGGCGACATCAAAAAGAATGAATCCTGGAGTGTGGGCTTGGGTCTGCATCACCGCTGGTGGATTGGAGGCGACATCTTCTACATAGAGGGTAGTCTTGGTCCGCAGTACGTACATTCAACTCTGGAATATAGGGTTGAGACAGGGTCGTCAAGCCATACGACACCATCAGGCGTGACAGTCACAAAGCACACCTATGACACCAAGGATGATGGTGGCAGCGATTTCGGATGGTTCATAACCCCGCGTATCGGTGTCAGACTCTACAAGGACTGGTGTCTCACAGCAGGCTTCAGAATGGAAAGTAGCAAATTCAAGTTCTCAAAAGATTATCGCGCCGAGTGGGTTACAGTTGGTCTCACAGTGCTATTCTAATATCCTATAGTTATGAAAATTGAGATTAAGAAGAAATTCTTCCTTCAATTGGGAATAATGGTTTTCATCGGATTTGGAGCCTTGACCTTTACGGCCTGCGGAGGAGATGACGATGAAGACGAGCCCAAGATAGAGAATACGGATGTCAGCGATTTGGAGTATGCCCAATTGGCTGCCCTATACAACGGTTGGATAAACCGCATCAAGTCTCACTTCGAGGAACTATATTCCTATAAAACCGAAGATGCTTATAAGCAGAGCCTCCGTGACGAGATTGAGGCAATGCAGAAAGAAGCCAAGGCTGTAAGAGAAGAGGCTGCAGAAAAAGGATACTACATCGCCAAGTCGTCATGGGAAACCAAGGAAATAGATTATTGAAATTCCCTTGTTGAGCCTCTCCGAGGCTCGCTGAGATGGCGGATATCTGACCCCAGGCAATTATGGCGCAATTGCGCCATAATTGCCTGGGGTCAACATTGTTAAGCCTCTCCGAGACTATAAGGAAGAGGTCCGAAGGGATAGATGAAACAACCCCTAACGGGGTAGGAGGGGAAGGTGAGGATGATAAGGCTAGATGAAACAACCCCTAGCGGGGTAGCAGGGAGGTCCCACGGTGACCTGTCCTCCGTGGAAAATAGATAGATGAAATAACCTCTAACGGGGTGGGAGTGAGGGTGGCCTTCCTAAGCGATTTGAGGCGAAAGGTCACTTTGAGCCTTGGTTGTAGATGTCGCCGAATTTAGCTTCGATGAATACGACCTCAAAGGTATTGCCATTCCTGTATCCAAGGGTTACCCATTTATGAGCTGAGTTTTGAAGAAGCTTTTGATTTTGTCTTTGGAGATGACATTGCCAGGGCCGTGGGGAGTGGAGGCCCAGGGATATTCCTCATGGGTTTTCATCATGAGGCCATAGGCCGAATACTCCTTGAAGGCATCAAACACCTCTTGGAAAAGTTCTTCCTCCTCATCCGTTAGTTTGACTTCTTCTCGGTTGTCAGGAGCAATGCCTCCGCGGCCATAGCACTTGTACTTCTCGTACACCTCGGGGATAGCGGGACCGTACATCCAAGCCTCAATTTCCGCGTCAAAGAGAGGTGTGTCAAACATTGCCAAGTGGTAACCTTGCTCGTAGTAGAGCAGTTTCTGCAGCTTAAGATTTGAGATGAACTCCAAATTGTCATCCCACATGGGCTTTAGCAACAATTTGTTTGCTATGTCGATAACTGAATAGGCCATAATTCATGTTATGTTGGTATACCGCAAATTTACCACTTTTATTTGTAAACAACAAATATTTTTGTGAGGTTCATCAGAAGGGGAATGGGGAAAAATGGGGGAGGGAATCACCAAAAGTGGGTATTGTTTGTTAGTATAATATTGAGTAATTTTGCAATTCGCAAAATAAGAAGCTATTTAAACAATGAGATTGTCGGAAATGCCAATCGGCTCAGAGGCCGTAATTGTCAAGGTATTAGGCCATGGAGCGTTCAGGAAACGCGTCATGGAGATGGGTTTTGTCAGGGGGCGCACAGTCAAGGTGCTGCAGCAAGCGCCACTCAACGACCCAGTGAAATACTCAATAATGGGGTATGAGGTGTCGCTGCGCCGCAGCGAGGCCAGCATGATCGAGGTCGACCCTATCAGCCTGCCGGGACAGACGCCCAGGGAGCGCGAAGAGCAGCACGAGGCGGTAGAGCACGCCAAAAAAGAGACTGTAATTAATGTGGCCCTGATTGGCAACCCCAATTGCGGCAAGACCTCGCTATTCAACATCGCCTCGGGTGCCAAGGAGCACGTCGGCAACTACTCAGGCGTGACAGTCGACGCCAAGACCGGCCACTTCGACTACAAGGGCTATCGCTTCAACATCGTCGACCTGCCCGGCACATATTCACTGACCTCATATTCGCCCGAAGAGCTGTACGTGCGCAATTACCTGCGCGACTATTCGCCCGACGTAATCATCAACGTGGTCGATGCCTCAAACCTCGAGCGCAACCTCTACCTCGCCACCGAGCTGATCGACATGGACCGCAGCATGGTCATCGCCCTCAACACGTATGACGAAGTGCGCGAATCGGGAGCCATACTTGACTACAAGATGCTCGGCGAAATGATAGGCGTGCCCATGGTGCCAATCGTGGCAAAAACCGGTGAGGGTGTCGACAAACTCTTCGACGCCGTAATCAAAGTCTACGAAGGCAAGCACGAGGCCGTGCGCCATATCCACGTCAACCTCGGTGCCGACATCGAGAAGATGCTGCGCCAGCTGATCGATGCCATCAAGGCCGCTCCCGACATCGGCATGCACTTCTCGCCCCGCTACATAGCCATCAAGCTGCTCGAGGGCGACCAAGAGGCCAACCGCATAATCGGCAAGACCCCCGAGGGCGAAAAGATACTCGAGCTGCGCGACCAGCTGCTCAAGCAATTCAGCATCGACCACACCGACGCCGACATACAAGAACTGATAGCCGCCGAGAAATACGGCTTCATCGCTGGCGCCCTCGCCGAGACCTACAAGGCAGGCGAGAAAGACAACCTCACGCGCACCCATGTGATTGATGACCTGGTAACCAACAAACTGTTTGGTTTCCCGATCTTCTTCTTGATAATGTTCTTCATCTTCTGGGCCACCTTCGCCATCGGCCAGTACCCGATGGACTGGATCGAAGACCTGGTGGCTTGGCTCAGCCAAGTGGTAAACAACCTGATGCCCGACGGCATGCTCAAGGATATGATCGCCGATGGCATCATCGGCGGCGTGGGGGGCGTGATCGTGTTCTTGCCCAATATCTTGATCCTTTATTTCTGCATCTCATTTATGGAGGATTCGGGTTATATGGCCCGAGCGGCATTCATCATGGACAAGGTGATGCACCGCATAGGGCTGCATGGCAAGTCGTTCATACCCTTGGTGATGGGCTTTGGTTGCAACGTGCCGGCCATCATGGCATCGCGCTCAATTGAGAGCCGGTCGAGCCGCATAATCACCATATTGATCAATCCCTTTATGTCGTGCTCGGCGCGCTTGCCGATTTATGTGCTGCTGATTGGCACATTCTTCCCTAAGTACCCAGCTGCGGTATTCATGGGCTTATACATACTGGGCATAATAGTGGCGATGGTTACGGCCAAACTGCTGAGGAAATTCTATTTCAAGGCCGACGAGACCCCCTTTGTGATGGAGCTGCCGCCTTACCGCATACCTACCTTCAAAGCCTCGATGCGCCACACCTGGGCCAAGGGCGAACAGTACCTCAAGAAGATGGGCGGCATCATCCTCGTGGCCAGTATCGTGGTTTGGGCCCTCAACTATTTCCCCATCCGTGATGGCAAGGACCAGGCCGAAATCTATGCCGAGGTGGCTCGCGAGGGCGAAGAGATTTCGCCCAACGATTCATACCTCGAGATGGCTGGCAAGTTCATCAACCCCGTGTTGTCGCCATTGGGATTCCATTGGCGCGCCTCGGTGGCAGCCCTGGCTGGCGTGCCAGCTAAGGAGATTGTGGTGAGCACTCTGGGCGTGCTGTATGCCGGCGATGAGGCCGAGACAAATGAGCGTCTCGGCGAACGCTTGGAGAAGCCCAACCCCATAACGCACAAGCCCGACTTCACCCATGCCAGCGCATTGAGCTTCATGATATTCATCTTGCTCTATTGCCCTTGCATCGCCACCATTACGGCCATTGTCAAGGAGACGCATTCTTGGCGCTACGGCGCATTCAGCATCGTCTACAACACCCTCGTGGCCTGGGCCCTCGCCTTTGCGGCCTACCGCATAGCGCTGCTTTTTTAGTGAATAGTTAATAGTGAATAGTTAATAGTGAATAGTTAATAGTGAATAGTGAATAACGGCCAGCCGGATGGCAACTATTCACTATTCACTATTAACTATTCACTATTTTTGTTGCACAAAAGGCGGGAAATTGTGTAGAAGAAATATTTAAAATGTTTAAAAATCTGTAAATGGATGAAAAACTTGCCTTAGAATTAGGTTAATTGGAGAGAAGTTTGTAATTTTGAACTCCCAAAAAGCTAAGAACCATGGCTCGCGACATAATACACCATCCTATACCTAAGGAATTCGAAGACATCGCTCCCTACACAGATGCCAATTTCAAGCAGAAACTTGAGCAGCTGGTCAAGGAGCCTGGCGTAGAGCATGCCGTAAGGTACATAATGCCGGATGTTGACTACAAGAAATTTACTGAAGACCTGCTCAAGGTCGACACTCAGGATGATTTCCAGCGCTACGTGATGGGCTATCTGCTGCAGAAACTTGAGAAGCAGACCACCGACGGTATCTCGATCGATGGCCTCGACAAGTGCTGCATCCCCGAGCATAGCTACACCTTCATTACCAACCATCGCGACATTGTGCTCGATGCCTCATTCCTCAATCTTTGTTTTATTCGCAACGACATGCCCATCACCCAAGTGGCGATAGGCAACAATCTGCTTATATATGAGTGGATCACCGACTTGGTGAAACTCAACCGCAGCTTCATCGTGAAGCGCGACGTCAAGATGGTACAGGCCCTCGAGGCTGCCAAGCAACTCTCGGCCTATATCCACTACACCATCAACCATCTGCACGAGTCGGTGTGGATTGCTCAGCGCGAAGGCCGCGCCAAGGACAGCAACGACCTGACCCAGGAGAGCCTGATCAAGATGCTGTCGCTTGCCGGAGGCGGCACTGTCAAGGAGAATCTCCTCGCCGTCAACCTTTGCCCGGTGTCGATCAGCTACGAGTACGACCCCAACGACTATCTCAAGGCTCGCGAGTTTCTGCTCAAAAAGCGCGACCCGCAATTCAAGAAGAGCCAGCACGACGACCTCTTCTCGATGGAGACTGGCATCCTCAAATATAAGGGCCGCGTGATGTTCAGGCTCGGCGAGTGCATCAATCCGCAGCTCGAGAAATTCCCCTCAGACAATCGCCTGGAGGTCATCCGCGAGACTTGCCGCTTGATTGACAACGCCATACATGCCGGGTATGAGATATACCAGTGCAATTACATCGCATACGACGAACTGCACAATACCGACCGCTTTGCCCAGCAATACGACCAGGGCGATGTTGAGAAATTCAACGCCTACATCAACAAGCAGCTCGACAAGGTGGATGTGCCGGATGTCACGCCCGAAGAGCGCGACTATATGCGCCACATGATGCTATCGATGTACGCAAATCCACTGAAAAATAAACTTCAGCAATGCGGTTCCCTCTCCTGCCAATCCTCATAATACTGATTGTCAACGCCGCGATAGACCTATACATCTATTGCGCGTTGCATAGCTATTGTCGCAAGCGCCTATGGCCGCGCATCCAAGCGTGGTCGGCTTTGGCGTGCGCGGCAGTCCTGATTGTGGCTATATGCCTGCCCAAGCGCGGAGGCAGCGACGACTGTCTGCGAGCCGCAATGTGGATACTCTACGCCTATTTATCGGTGTACGTGCCCAAGATACTGTTTCTGGTGGGCGATGTGTGTTCGCGCATACCGTGCATCTGGCATAAGCACCGATGGCGGTGGATGTCATGGGCTGGATTCGGCGTGGGCTGCGTCTTCTTCCTGGCCATGTGGTGGGGGGCGCTGGTCAACCGCTTCAGCATCGATGTCAACCAGGTCGATATCGAGGTAGCTGGCTTGCCGCGAGGTTTCGACGGATTCACCATTGCCCAGATATCCGACCTGCATGTCGGCACTTATGGCAGCGACCCAGACTTCCTCGAGGACTTGGTGGCTGGCGTCAATGCTCTAAATCCCGACATGATAGTATTCACTGGCGACATTGTGAATAGGCACAGCCAGGAACTGATACCATTTGTCGACGTGCTGGCTGAGCTCAAGGCCCCGTGCGGAGTGTACTCAATCATGGGCAACCATGATTATGGCGACTATTGCGACTGGGACACCCCCGAACAGAAGCAAGCCGACATCCAGGCCCTGCAGAAGATGCAAGCCCAGATGGGTTGGCACATGCTCAACAATGCCCATGAGTGGATACATTGGCGCGGTGATTCGATTGTGCTGGTCGGCGTGGAGAATGTCGGCGACCCTCCATTCCACACCTACGGCGACCTTAGGATTGCGTATCCCACCATTGGCGACCGCCATACTAAGATATTGCTATCCCACAATCCCGCCCATTGGGACCAGGATATACAAGACAACCGTGGCAGCAACATCGCCCTGACCCTGTCGGGCCATACCCATGCCATGCAGATGGAGCTGTTCGGCTGGTCCCCCTCGATGTGGAGATATGAGCATTGGGGCGGCCTGTATGCCGACGGCCACGGCCAAAAATTATATGTAAATATCGGAGCTGGCGAGGTGGGCTTCCCGGCCCGCATCGGCGCTACGCCCGAAATCACCCTTTTCACCCTCAAATCCTCACAAAAGTGATTGACATACCCGCTGAAATCGCGAGGCGCTTAGACCTGAACCAGCGCAACGTGGAATCAACCATCACCCTGCTCGACGAGGGGTGCACCATACCGTTTATCAGCCGCTACCGCAAGGAATGTACCGGTTCGCTCAACGAGGTGCAAATCCGCGACATCGAGACCCTGTACCACCAACTGCAAGAACTGCAGAAACGCAAAGAATACATACTCGACACTATCGAGAAGGCGGGAGCCCTGACCCCGGAACTGCGCCAGAAAATCGAAGACACTGCCGAGAGCAGTGTCCTCGAGGACCTGTATTTGCCATTCCGGCCCAAGCGCCGCACTCGCGCCACTGTGGCTCGCGAGAAGGGCTTGGAACCGCTGGCCAAAATCATCATGGCGCAGAATGCGCGCGACCTCAACGCCTCGGCTCGCAAATTCGTCAACGACAAGGTTGACAGCATCGATGATGCCATCGCTGGAGCCAGCGACATCATAGCCGAGTGGGTGAGTGAGCATGCCAAGGCTCGCGGTTGGGTGCGCCGCAAGATGGAGCGCACAGCCACCATGAGCGCCAAGATACCCAAGGGCAAAGAGGCCGAGGCCGACAATTACCGCAATTATGACAATTTCCACAAGCCCATGAGCCGCTGCAGCAGCCACCAGTATCTGGCGCTGAAGCGTGGCGAGCGCGAAGGGCTACTAAAGCTCTCAGTCGACATAAATGATGACGAGGCCCTCGACTATCTCAACAACATATTTGTGCGCAAGGGCGCCGCACCCGAGTGCGCCGAGGTGGTAAAGGGGGCTGTAGCAGACAGCTACAAGCGCCTGATGCTGCCATCGATAGAAAATGAGGTTGAGGCTATCTGGAAAGAAAAGGCCGATGCTGAGGCGATTAGCCTTTTTGCCGACAATCTGCGTCAGCTGCTGATGGCTCCGCCATTGGGCCACAAGCGCGTGATGGCAGTCGACCCTGGATTCCGCACCGGTTGCAAGATAGTATGCCTCGACCAGCAGGGCAATCTGCTCTGCCACGATGTTATATATCCGCAGAGAGAGCGAGTAAGTTCATCGCTCAAGGTGGCCAAACTGGTTGGCGACTATCTGATTGATGCCATAGCCCTGGGCAATGGCACCGCCAGCCGCGAGACCGAGCAATTCCTACACGTGATCCACTATCCCCGCGAGGTGCAAATCATAGTGGTGAGCGAGAGCGGAGCATCGGTCTATTCGGCATCAGATGTGGCTCGCGAGGAATTTCCCGACAAGGATGTGACTGTGCGCGGAGCCGTGTCTATCGGTCGCCGATTGATCGACCCGCTTGCCGAACTCGTTAAGATTGACCCCAAGTCGATAGGCGTTGGCCAGTACCAGCACGACGTGGACCAAGGAGCCCTCAAGGATTCGCTCGACTATACGGTGATGAGTTGCGTCAACCAGGTGGGCGTGAATGTCAACACCGCCTCGCGCCAATTGCTGGCTTATATCTCGGGCATCGGCCCGATGCTGGCAAGCAATATCGTGACTTACCGCGCCGAAAAGGGCGACTTCCACTCGCGCCGCGAATTGATGCGCGTGCCGCGCATGGGCGACAAGGCATTTCAGCAGTCGGCTGGATTCTTGCGCATACCCGATGCCGAATCGCCTCTCGACAATTCGGCGGTGCACCCCGAGAGTTATCCCATCGTGGCCGCCATGGCCAAGGACCTGGGAGTAGGGGTGGCGCAGCTTGTGAACAATGCAGAACTAATTGACAAGATAGACCTACAGCGCTATGTGACCGATACCGTGGGACTGCCCACGCTCACCGACATAGTAGAGGAACTGAAGCGTCCTGGCCGCGACCCGCGCGAGCAAGTCGAGGAGTTTGGCTTCGACCCCAATGTGACCACCATCGACGACATCAAGGAGGGCATGGAGCTCAACGGGATCGTCAACAACATCACCGCCTTTGGCGCGTTTGTCGATGTGGGCGTGCACGAGAGCGGACTGGTGCACATCTCGCAGATGGCAGAACGCAGAGTGAATAGGCCGCAGGATGTAGTAAAACTCAACCAAAAGGTAAAAGTGCGTGTGCTTGAGGTGGATTATTACCGCAAACGCATCTCGCTAACTATGAAAGGACTGAACTGATGAAGAAAGCCATACTGTGTCTCGGCTCGAATGTAGCCGATGCCAACCAACATATAGCGCGAGCCTTGGAGCTGCTCAAGAGCCAAGGCTGCGAGGTACTGAAGACAACGAATAATTACCCCTCCGCCTCGGGATATTCCAATCGCGTGGTCGAGGTTGGCACGATGATGGGGCATGAGGAGCTCAAGTCTCTGGCCAAGCAGATCGAAATCCTCGAGGGGCGCCAGCCATGGATGAAGGAGGCCGGCATCGTGCCTATCGACATCGATGTGGTGATGTACGGCGGAGCCGTAGTGCGTCCCCTCGATTACGCCACCCCCTATTTCACCGAGGGTTACAATAAATTATAAGGATACGGCTGTCGTCACGACAGCCGCACCTATTCTATGTTTAATCCATTATTAGCTAGATGAAACAACCCCTACGGGGTAGCAGGGATGGTATCCCTATTTGGCTAGATGAACAACCCCCTACCACCAACCCCGTAGGGGTTGTTTCAGAGATTAATGGGGAGTGGAATAATACCGCAACAGGCGCGTGCGCAATATCAATTCGTAATTGGCTTGGATGCGCTCTGAGGTGGTGCGCAAGGCCTTGGATTTTGATTGTTCGTACTCTGTGGGAGTGGCGCGTCCGATGTTGTATTTCTCTTGCATGGCCTCGAAGGCGGCTTGCGCTGCCTCGTCGGCTATGATGCTCGATTGCAACTTCTCCTGCGATCCAAGGGCTTGGTAATACGCCTGTTGTATGGCGCGGAACAATTGCTGTTCGGCCTGGTCGAGCTGCAGTTCGGCATTTATTTTCTGCACCTTGGCTTGCTTGACCGAATTGCGCGTACTCAGCGCGTCAAAGATTGGTACCGAGAGCGAGAACCCGAAATACGTGCTGTAATTATGCTTCATCTGGTCGCCAAACGACTCGTTGGGGTATCCCGAAATTTTGTAATAGCTGCTGCCTACGCCCAGATTGAAATACAGCGAAGGCATGTAGCCGGTTTTGGCGAGTTCGATATTCTTGTCCGATGCGGTGATGCCTTTGCGAGCAGCGATGATTGAGTGGTTGTATTGCAGCGCCAGAGCGTAGGCCTCGTCAGCTGAGATGAGCATGTCGGAATCGTCGGCGAGGGGTGATACCTCGAAATCCTCGGGAGCAATGTCGAGCATCAGCAGTTGCAACAGGTCGATCTTGGCCATGGTGCAGTCGTTGTCGGTCTGGGTGGCATTGAGCAGGTCGGAAGCCAACTGCGACTTGGCCTCGAGCATGTCGACCTCGGGAATCTTGCCCGCCTCGAGCAGGGCCTCTTGGCGAGTGAGTTCGTATTTCGACAGGTCGACTTGCTGCAGTGCCACATCATTCAGCTCCTTGCAATAAAGTACCTGCAGATAGGCGCTGATCACATTGATGGTGATATCCTCCTTGGCAGCCTCGTATTCCTCGATCACTTGCTGCAGATTGGCCTTGGCGTAGGCTACCTGGCGCGGAGTGTTGAGGCCGTCGAATAGGGGAGCGTTGAGCGAACCGTTCCAACTAAAGGTAGAGGTGTTGCGGTCAGCGTAGGTATTCTCGGCGGTCAGGCCACGGCCAATGTTCCACGATTGTCCGGCAGTGGCAGAGACAGTGGGCAGGTAGCGCGACTTGGCAGTTGTTACCGACTGCTCGGCTTGCATTCGGCTCACAATCTGTTGCTTGACAGTGAGATTGTGCTCGGTGGCATAGTCGATGCACTGGTCGAGCGTCCACGTCTCGGCCGATGCGCTGAGCGATGCTGTCAAAAGCATTAATAGTAATAGCGTCTTCATAATGTAATCTCCACTCATTACTTATTACTCATTACTTATTACTTAGTCTTCTATTTTGAGGCCACGGAGCTTGTCATCTGAGGAAATGCCAGATTTGACTTCTATTTTGAGGCCGTCGCTCATGCCGGCCACAAATGGTACGCGCTCAAATTCCTGCGGTTGCTCTTTGGTGAGCACGTAGACAAAGGTGCTGTCGCCAACCCATTCCACTGTAGCCTCTGGCACTGTCAGCACATCCTTGGCGCTCTGCAACACCACCGAGGCGTTGGCACTGTAGCCAGCGCGAAGTTCGAGCGTGTCGTTTACCTCGATAGCGGCCTTGATCTGGAAGGTATTAGAGCCATTCTCCTCAGTGCTCTTAGGGGCTATGAATTCGATTATTGCGTGGTGCGAGATGTCGGGGAGTGCGCCGATGCTGATTATCGTCTCCATGCCGGGTCGCAACATGCCTACCTCGGTCTCATCGACTTTGCCCTCAAATATCAGGTCGCGCATATTGGCCATCTTGGCTACGGTGGTGCCATCGTTGAAGGTGTTGGATTGGATCACAGAAGAACCCACCTTGACTGGTACGTCAAGAATCTGACCATCGATAGTGGCACGCACCAGGGTGTTGCTCTGCTGGGCGTTGGCGGTAGAGATGCCGTCGCGCACGATCGAGAGGGCATCAATGGCGGCATCCATTTCTTGCTGGGCCTTCATCCACTCGGTGTAAGACTGCTCATATTCCTCGCGGCTCACAAATTTCTTGTCGTACAGGCCCTTGGTGCGCTCGTATTGGCTTTTGGCCAGGTCTAACGACAATTGGGCAACATCCACGCGATTCTGGGCCGAGTTGAGCGAAGACTCCTCGGGGATAACCTTGATCTTGGCGATGATGTCGTCTTTGCGTACAAAGTCGCCAGCCTCGACACACAGTTCTGAGATAATGCCTGAGATTTGGGGCTTGATTTCGATCTCGTCGCGCGGTTCGATTTTGCCAGTCAGAACGGTCGAACGCTCGATGGTGGCTGTCTCTGGCTCGACAATGTTGTATTTCACCTCTTTGGGGCGCGAGTTGATGTAGAGATATACAAATGTGCCAACAAATACAGCGGCTACCAGCACCCACATCAGAATCTTAAAAATCTTTTTCATTATATATTATGGTTTAAAGTTACACAAGAGTCGTGCTACGCACTCGCCATCCGGGCGATTTCCTTACCCCACATTCCGTGCTACGCACTCCATGTGGGGCATTCTATAGTAATTTCCAA
>JAJBUH010000123.1 GCA_020860445.1 Bacteroidales bacterium
GATTTTGAAAAAACACATGAAATTTTCTTCATACATAATGGTAGCCGCTATGGCGGCTGCCTTTGTCGCTTGTAGCGACGATGACAACAAGATCACTAACGGGGGCGAGGAAGAGGGAAACACCGAGCTTGCCGACGATTACTATGCCGGTGGCAAACTTGGCACTTCGTTCAACTCTACAGCTGCCGCTTACGAGCAACCCACCCCGGTGGTCGAGAGCGAAGGCATGTATCAGTCGTTCCTCAACGGCGAGACCCTGTTTGAGAAACCCTTCCAGACCGGTTCGACCGGCGCACGCCGTGGCTTAGGCCCCCTGTATATCCGCACATCATGCCTCCACTGCCATCCAGGATACGGCCATGGCCGACGCATCGAGGGACAGTTCAACACCAACGAGGTTGGCAATGGCTACCTGCTCGTGCTCACCGACGAGAACGACAGCTACCTCACCTCCTACACCGGTATGCCTCAGACACATGCCGTGACCCCCTTCAAGGCTCCTATCGATGAATCGCAAATCAACATCGCTTGGCTCAGCTACACCGACGAGTGGGGCAACCAATTCCCTGACGGCGAGACCTACAGCCTAATCTATCCCGAGGTAACAATCCCCGAGGCAGCATTTTATGTGCCTCTGCGCGGAGCCTACGGCGATGTGGCTTATGAGAATCTCAAGATCAAGCTCGAGAGCACTATCGGCATCTATGGCACGGGGCTATTGGATGCAATCGATGATGCCGACCTGCTCAAGCAGTACCAAGACGAGGAAGCCGCTGGCGTGAACCTCAATCCAGCATTTTATGCCAATGGCGCATGGGTGAAGACTTATGGTTCTACCACTCATCCCTACCGCTTCACTTATGCTCTGAGCCGCGGACCGCTGCAAGACGCTGCCGGAGCCAACGCCATCTGGAACATCACAAATGTGACTCGCAGCGACCGCCGCTATCACTATTGCACCACCGACTATGCCGTAGTGGCCTCACAGGACCCCGATGTGCAAGCATCATTCTACGACTATTTCCCCGAGCGCAACATTACTGGCGATGTCGAGACCGATATCTACAACTATCTGATGGCCAAAGATCTGGATGCCGAGATGACCGATCAGGAATACACCGACCTGATGGTTTGGCACCGAGGCCTGGCAGTGCCGGCAGCCCGCGACGTGGATACCGAGGATTTCCAACAGGGCAAGACTCTCTTCACCGAGATTGGCTGCGCATATTGCCACCGCCCCAGTTGGACCACCGGAGCCGACAACCTAACCGACCCCAACGGATTCTTCACCGATGGCGACAGCCGCCTGCCCCGCTATCCCTATCAGAAGATTTGGCCCTACACCGACATGGTGCAGCACCGGCTGGAGATGCCCAACGATATCCGTACCGGTTGGTGCCGCACCACTCCGCTGTGGGGACGCGGCCTGAGCAAGCGTTGCACCGGTTGGGACGAGCGCATGCACGACTGCCGCGCACGCACTGTAGTCGAGGCCATCATGTGGCATGGATGCCCCAACAGCGATGCACGCGTCTCGGTTGAGAAATTCCGCCAGCTCAGCAGCGATGACCGCGCCGCCATAGTCAAATTCATCGAATCGATATAATAAAACCTCTCGATTCCACGTATAACTAAAACCACGGATTCACACAGATTTCCACAGATTCTTCTATAATCCCATCGATAATCTTTGGGGATCAGTGGAAATCTGTGGTTTCTTCCTCTATAAATAAATTTGTGGTTAACTCTACTATCCTGTTTTGAAATACTTTATTCTGATAATTGCTATATTGCTGGTGGCGGCTATGGCAGCGGCCACGGTGGTCGAAAAGATCGCCGGCCCTGCCACAGCCGTCTCGGCTGTCTATGGCTCTTGGTGGTTCGCCGTCGGCTGGGCCCTCCTGGCCGTGCTGTCGCTCGCCTACATGCTCAGGCGCAAACTGCAGCGCCGAGTGCCCACCTTTCTGCTCCACTCATCATTTTTGGTGATACTGCTCGGGGCTGCCATTACTCACTTTTGGGGAGAGCAAGGCACCGTGCACCTGCGCCGGGGCATACCCACGGCTGAGTATGTAGGCCAAGACCGCCTGGTGCAACAATTGCCCTTTGTCCTGACCCTCGACCAATTCTCAATCCAATACTATCCCGGCACAGATGCGCCGATGGATTATGTGAGCCTCATCACTGTGCGCCATCATGGCGATTCTGAGATTGACGCCTTCGGCGCTGGCCCCTCGCCCATCGAGGCCCGTGTGGCGATGAATGATGTGTTTAGCCACCAAGGCTACCGTTTCTATATGGCGAGTTATGATTCCGACCAGCGTGGCTCGCTGCTGCGCGTGAGCCACGACCCCTGGGGAATGGGGGTAAGCTATGCCGGATATGCACTGCTATTGGTCAGCATCATCGCTTTCTTCTTTGACCCGAGGAGCCATTTTCGTCAACTTTGGCGCGGCGCTGCTATGTGCGCTCTGCTACTTGGCCTCGCATCATGCCACAAAGCCGAGAACAATGCTCCCCGCACCATCCCCCAGCAGCAAGCCGCCGAGCTAAGCGGTCTGCTGATGGACTACAATCAGCGCATCTGCCCCATATCGACCCTCGCGGCTGATGTATCGCTCAAGCTATACGGCAAGTTGGGCTATCACGGCCTCACGGCCGAACAGGTACTGGCAGGTTGGATATTCTTCCCCGACTCATGGATGCGCGAACCCGTGAAGCAGTCATACGGCGCCCGAGCCGAGATGGAAAACGCTGAGCTGGCAAACATCCAACAGCTATTGGCCAGCGGTACCTTATTGCGCCTACACCCGGTCGAGGTTGACGGCGAAATCCTCTGGGCCTCGCCTATGGACTATCTGCCCCAGGATGTCCCTGCCGAAGAGCAGATATTCGTGCGCAAAGGCTTAGGCTATCTGTCCGAACTCGCCACTCGTGGCCAATGGAGCGACTTCTCGCAAGTGGTATCAAAACTCAAGGAATACCAAATCACAAAGGGCGACTACACCGTGCCATCCCCGACTCGCGTCAAGGCCGAGACCCTCTACAATCACCTACACATCTACCTGCCCATAGCCATCTTCCTGATTTGCTCGGGATTGCTGTTCTATATCTATTTCATTGTGGCTATGGATAGCTCGCGCCCATGGGTAGCGACCGTGGCTTTCGTCGTCACTGCCCTGACATTTTGCTTGCTGCTATTCTTGGTGTCGCTGCGCGGCTATGTGGCTGGGCATTGGCCTCTCTCCAATGGGTTCGAGACCATGCTGTGCATGGCGCTTTGCGCTCTGGCCGGAGGGCTGATTTTTGGCAGCCGCTGGCGATTGGCATTGCCTTTTGGCTTAATCATAGCGGGACTGGCGATGATCGTGGCCATGCTTGGCGACAAGAATCCGCAAATCACCCCGCTGATGCCAGTGCTCGCCTCGCCCCTGCTCTCAATCCATGTGGCAATAGTGATGGTGGCTTATGCGCTGCTGGCCTTTGCCATGCTCGGTGGCATTACTGGCATTTTCTGCCATGCGGCTGGGCGCGTTGAGCAGTCGCGCTCGTTGGCGCGCATCGACCTGATGATGCTCTATCCAGCAGTCTTCTGCTTGGCCTTGGGCATCTTCATCGGAGCCATCTGGGCCAACGAATCGTGGGGGCGCTATTGGGGCTGGGATCCCAAGGAGACTTGGGCCCTCATCACTATGCTCGTCTACGCCTTCGCCCTGCATGGTGGCACCTACCGCTGGCTGCGCTCGCCGATGCATCTCCACATCTATTGCGTGGCAGCATTCCTGTGCGTCATCATCACCTACTTTGGCGTCAACTTCCTGCTCGGGGGCCTTCACAGCTACGCTTAGGGTCGAGATATAGGGGATTATTGGGGTTATGAAAAAAATTTGTCAACAGAAATAGCGGATAATTGGGGAAAAATGACTAACTTTCCATCTTTAGGGGTTAGTTGGGGAATTCCTACTGTACAGAAGGG
>JAJBUH010000102.1:0-9555 GCA_020860445.1 Bacteroidales bacterium
CCTCTGACCCATGCCCCTCTACCCCACATCTCTCCTCAACCCCCATCCGTATGGCGGCTACTGTGGCGGCCACTGTGTGGCCCGCATCCCCTTCCGATAATACAAATCCCCATCAATATGGACATCAAGCTCGATAAAATAGAAGACGCAATCGCCGATTTTGCCGCTGGCAAAATGCTCATCGTCGTCGACGATGAGGACCGCGAAAACGAGGGCGACATCATCGTCGCCGCCGAGACTATCACCCCCGACCAGGTGAATTTCATGCTCAAAAACGCCCGAGGCGTGCTCTGCGCTCCCATCACCGTGGAGCGCTGCGCGCAGCTGCACCTCGACCCGCAGGTGACCGAAAACACCTCGATGCTCGGCACACCCTTCACCGTCACCGTCGACAAGCTCGACGGCTGCTCGACCGGCGTCTCTATCCAAGACCGCTGCGCCACCATCCGCGCCCTCGCCGACCCCGACTCCACCCCCGAGACCTTTGGGCGCCCCGGCCACATCAACCCCCTCTATGCCCAAGACCAGGGGGTGCTGAAGCGCGCCGGCCATACCGAGGCCGCCATCGACCTGGCTCGCCTGGCGGGTCTGCGTCCCGCAGCCGCCCTGATGGAGGTGATGAGCGACGACGGCTCGATGGCACGACTGCCCGAACTGCGCCGCCGCGCCGACGAGTGGGACATGAAACTGATATCAATCCGCGACCTAATCGAGTACCGCCTGCGCAACGAGCGCCTGGTCGAGATGGGCGTCGAGGTAGACATGCCCACCCAATATGGCCATTTCAAGCTAATTCCCTTCCGCCAAATCAGCAACGGCCTGGAGCACATAGCCCTAATCAAGGGCGACATCGCCAACGGCGAACCAGTCCTTACCCGCGTGCACTCGTCGTGCGCCACCGGCGACATCTTCGGCTCGGAGCGCTGCGACTGCGGTCCGCAGCTCCACAAAGCCATGCAAATGATTGAAAAAGAGGGTCGTGGAGCCATCATCTATCTGAGCCAAGAGGGACGCGGCATCGGCCTGATGGAGAAAATCAAGGCTTACAAGCTGCAAGAAGAGGGCCTCGACACCGTCGATGCCAACCTGCACCTCGGCCACAAGGCCGACGAGCGCGACTACGGCGTAGGCGCCCAGATCCTGCACCTGCTCGGCATCAAGAAGATGCGCCTGATGACCAACAACCCCAAAAAGCGCATCGGCCTGCAGGGCTACGGCCTGGAGATTGTCGAGAATGTGCCCATCGAGGTCAAGCCTACCCCCTACAACCTGCGCTACATGCACACAAAGAAAGAGCGCATGGGGCACGACCTACACCAAGTTGACTAATGAAAATTATTCATTTTTCATTCTTCATTTTTCATTATTTCAAAAATAATTGCTACCTTTGCGTTGCAATTCCTAAGCGTTTCACAAAAAGAAAATCCTAAAACTATATAAAACTACTGCAATATGGTAAGTTACAAAGAATTAGGCTTGGTCAACACTCGCGAGATGTTTGCCAAGGCAATCAAGGGCGGATACGCTATCCCCGCTTTCAACTTCAACAACATGGAGCAGCTCCAGGCCATCATCAAGGCTGCCGCTGAAGAGAAGTCACCCGTGATCCTCCAGGTATCTAAGGGCGCTCGCAACTACGCCAACGCTACCCTGCTGCGCTACATGGCCCAGGGCGCTGTAGAATACGCCAAAGAGCTCGGCTGGGAGAATCCCCAAATCGTGCTGCACCTCGACCACGGCGACACATTCGAGACCTGCAAGGACTGCATCGACTGCGGCTTCTCGTCAGTGATGATCGACGGCTCACACCTCCCCTACGAGGAGAACGTTGCCCTCACCAAGAAAGTGGTTGACTACGCCCACCAGTTCGACGTAACTGTAGAAGGCGAACTCGGCGTGCTCGCCGGCGTTGAGGATGAGGTTTCATCTGAGCACCACACCTACACCGACCCCGAGGAGGTGATCGACTTTGCTACCCGCACCGGTTGCGACAGCCTCGCCATCTCGATCGGTACAAGCCACGGCGCTTACAAGTTCACCCCCGAACAGTGCACCCGTGACGAGAACGGCAAGCTCGTGCCCCCGCCATTGGCATTCGACGTGCTCGACGCTGTGATGGAAAAACTGCCCGGATTCCCCATCGTGCTCCACGGCTCATCGTCAGTGCCCCAGGAGTATGTCGACGAAATCAACGCCCTCGGCGGCAAACTGCCCGATGCCATCGGTATCCCCGAGGAGCAACTCCGCAAGGCCGCTAAGAGCGCCGTCTGCAAGATCAACATCGACAGCGACAGCCGTCTGGCTATGACCGCCGCTGTGCGCCGCGTGCTCCACGAGAAGCCCGGTGAGTTTGACCCCCGCAAATACCTCGGCCCGGCTCGCGACGAAATGGAGAAGCTGTACAAGCACAAAATCGAGAATGTGCTCGGCTCAAACGGCAAGGCATAATCCATTCACCACTCAACATACTTGACCCAAAGCGGGCAACCTCAGCCATTGAGGTTGCCCGCTAATTTTTTATCAGAATTTTCCCGACATTTTTGAGTGGATTTTAATAAATTTTTGTAACTTTGCACAATAAAACCAATCCATGCGAGGGGTTTTGACCATGAAGACGCACCTAACTATGTGGTTGTCACCGAGATACCCTAGGTTTTGTGCTTAACAAGATGCCCTCGGAGTGTAAAGTTGCAAATAAAAGTTATTAAGATATGACATCATTAGCAATTTTCGGAATTGAGAACAATCCCCTGCTTGCCTTAGTGGCAATGCTGACGGGCGTGGCTCTGGTGGCCTTGGCCCTGTGGATTGCCGGCCTCATTTCCCCAAAGTCGTACAACCCGCAAAAGGGACAGCCCTATGAGTGCGGCATTCCCACCCGCGGCGAGAGCATGTCGCAGTTTAAGGTAGGTTATTACCTGTTTGCCATCCTCTTCCTGATGTTTGATGTCGAGACCGTCTTCCTGTTCCCCTGGGCCGTGAAGATGAAAGCCCTCGGCTACGAAGGTCTCATCAGCATCGCTGTTTTCTTTTGTGTCTTAGTGCTGGGCCTTATTTACGCTTGGCGGAAAGGAGCTCTTGAATGGAAGTGACCACAAAAAGCATGCCCTACGACGCATGGAAAGACAATGAATACATCGAGAATCTGGTGAAAGAGCTGCAAGAATCGGGCACCAACGTGATTGTCGGCTCATTTGACAAGCTCATCAACTGGGGCCGCTCCAACTCAATCTGGCCTCTGACCTTCGCCACCAGCTGCTGCGGCATCGAATTTGTGTCGCTCGGCGCTGCTCGTTTCGATATGGCTCGTTTCGGCTGGGAAGTTGCTCGCTCGAGCCCACGCCAAGCCGACTTCATGATGGTTGCCGGCACGATCGTCAACCGCATGGTGCCGGTGTTCCGCCGTCTCTATGACCAGCTGGCCGAGCCCAAGTATGTGATCGCTTGCGGCAGTTGCGCCATCTCGGGCGGCCCATTCAATAAATCATACCATGTGGCCAAAGGCATTGAGGACATTGTCCCGGTCGACGTATTCGTGCCCGGTTGCCCTCCCCGCCCCGAGGCTATGATCTACGGCATAATGCAGCTTTCGCGCAAAATCAAGGTGGAAAGATTCTTCGGAGGAGTCAACCGCCAGCAAAAGCAAGAGGATTTCCTCAAGTCGCACCCCGTGCAGGATGTCGACCAAGGTTGAGACCCAAGCCCCGAGACCAATAAGAAATTGTCACTAATCCCCTGATACAACTATTTATATGGCAGAAATTCAGGAAAAGATTGCCAAGCTGTTTCCGCAAGCCACCTTTGAGCAAGGCGATGTGCTGCGCATCTGCATACCCGATGCCCAATGGCATGACCTGGCCTCAGCCTTGCGCCACGACCCGGACCTTAACTATGACTACATGATCACCATCGCCGGCATGGACTGGCGCACCTCGCTCGGTTGCGTGTATTTCTTGCAATCGACCACCCGCGGCAACGACGTGATCTCAGTCAAGGTCGAGACTACCGACCGCGAAAACCCTATGCTTCACTCAGTGGCCGACCTGTGGGCCGTTGCCACCCTCTACGAGCGCGAGGTGTACGACTTCTTCGGCATCATCTTTATCAACAATCCCGATATGCGCCGCCTATTCCTCAACATCGACTGGGTGGGATATCCGCTGCGTAAGGACTATGACCAAGACCCGGCTCTCAACCCCATCACCACCGAGAGCGAGCGCCAGAGCGACTTCACCCAGACCTGGGTCGAAGGTCCCGACGGCAAGGTCGAGAAAAAAGAGGTGCGCATATTCCAACCCGAGGAATTTGTGGTCAACATCGGCCCGCAACACCCGTCAACCCACGGCGTGCTCCGTTTCCGCACAGCCGTCGACGGCGAAATCATTAAGAAAATCGATGTCTACATGGGCTATATCCACCGTGGCGTGGAGAAGCTCTGCGAAGACCTCACATATCCGCAGACGCTCCACTATATGGATCGTCTCGACTATTTTTCAGCCCACAACTATCACCACGGCCTGTGCCGCCTCATAGAGCGCGCCGCCGGCATACAGATCACTCGCCGCGCCGAGGTAATCCGCGTGATGATGGATGAGCTGTCGCGTATAGCATCTCACTGCCTGTTTATGGGCACATTCTGCATGGACCTCGGCGCCACATCGATGCTGTTCTACACCCTGCGCGTGCGCGAGATGATTCTCGACATCATGGAGAAGACCTGCGGCGCCCGCATGACATTCAACTATGACTGCATCGGCGGCGTAATGCAAGACCTGGCCCCTGATTTCCAGAAGGATGTCAAGGACCTGCTTGCCGTGCTGCCCGCCAACATTAAGGAATACAACAAGGTATTCGTGGGCAACGTGATCGCCAAGCAGCGCATGGTGGGCGTAGGCTACCTGAGCAAAGAGGATGCCATCGATTACGCCGTCACCGGCCCCTCGGGCCGCGCCTCCGGCTGGTCGTGCGACATACGCAAGATACGTCCCTACAGCATTTATCCCGAACTTGACTTTGAGGAGGTGCTGATGACCGAGGGCGACGCCATGGCTCGCTTCAAGGTGCGTCTTCGCGAAATCGAGGAGAGCGCCAAGATTCTGGCTCAGCTCGTCGACAACATCCCCGAAGGCGAATACTGCGTCAAGGTGCCCAAGATGCTCAAGCTCCCCGTAGGACACTGGTGGGAGATGGTCGAGGGGTGCCGCGGCGTGTTCGGCCTCTATCTCGAGAGCGACGGCACCGCCAAGCCTTACCGCCTGAAGATTGCTCCGCCCTGCCTGCCGCTGGCCGGCGTGGTCGACCACATCACCGAGGGCATGAAGATTGCCGACCTGATCACCATCGGCGGTTCGCTCGACTACATCATCCCCGACATGGACCGCTAAGGCCCCACTCTTACTCATTACTTATTCCTCATTACTTATTACTTAATCATGATTCCTTTAGTAATAGATGACTTTTCGGTGGTGTGCGATGCAGTCAACAACTTTCTGCTCTACACCTGCGGGCTGCCCAAATGGCTGACCGTCACCATCGAATGTATAGGTGTCGGAGTGGGTCTGCTGCTCGCTTACGCCTTGCTGGCACTCTTCTACATCCTCTACGAACGCAAGATTTGCGCCTACATACAGTGCCGCGTAGGCCCGGTGCGCGTGGGTCCCTGGGGATTGTTCCAGAGCTTTGCCGATATGTTCAAGATCCTGATCAAGGAGCTCATCCATCTCGACAACATCGACCGCTTCCTATTCGCCCTCGCCCCCTATCTGGTGATTATAGCATCTGTGATTTGCTTCGCAGTGCTGCCTTGGGGCAACGGCTTACAGATAATTGATTTCAACATCGGCATCTTCTTCTTGATCGCTTGCTCGTCGATCGGCGTGCTGGGCATCCTGCTCGCCGGTTGGTCATCGGCCAACAAATTCACCCTGATCGGCGCTATGCGCTCGGGTGCGCAGATGGTCAGCTACGAGCTGTCGGTGGGACTGTCGATCCTGACAATGGTATGCCTTGCCGGCACAATGTCGGTAGGCGGCATCGTGGCTGAGCAAGAGAACCTGTGGTTCATCTTCAAGGGCCATGTGCCAGCAGTCATCGCCTTCGTGATCTACATGATTGCGGCAACGGCCGAGACCAACCGTGGCCCGTTTGACCTGCCCGAGGCCGAGAGCGAGCTCACCGCCGGTTACCACACCGAGTATTCCGGTATCCACTTCGGCTTCTTCTACCTGGCCGAGTACCTCAACCTCTTCATCGTGTCGGGCGTGGCCTCGCTGATGTTCTTCGGCGGCTGGATGCCTCTGCACTTCCCCGGCTGGGACACCTTCAACCACATCATGGACTATTGCCCATCGGTGATTTGGTTCCTGCTCAAATGCTTTGTGCTCAGCTACGTGATCATCTGGTTTAAATGGACATTCCCCCGCCTGCGCATCGACAGCCTGCTGGCCCTGGAGTGGAAATACCTGCTGCCTATCAATCTGGCCAACCTGGTGCTGATG
Source organism: Bacteroidales bacterium (assembly GCA_020860445.1). Taxonomy (GTDB): domain Bacteria; phylum Bacteroidota; class Bacteroidia; order Bacteroidales; family Muribaculaceae; genus CAG-873. The sequence goes on from JAJBUH010000102.1 coordinate 6,498, forward strand.
GTGCTGATCATCGTATTCGGATGGCACATCGTATAATCCCCGCACGGCTTAACTATCTGAAAAACAAATAACATCCCTGAATATATGAGCGAAAATTATGGCAAAGTAGCCCAAGTGATTGGCCCAGTGGTCGACGTCGCATTCGAAGGCGAAGGCAATATGGTGCCCCCAATCTACACGGCTCTTAAAATCACACGCGACGACGGCTCGCCCCTGATCCTCGAGGTGGAGCAGCACATTGGCGAAGACACTGTGCGTTGCGTAGCCATGGAGAGCACCGACGGCCTCCAGCGCGGCTTGAAAGTGGAAAACCTCGAGCGCCCAATCGCCGTACCCACTGGCGACCAAATCAAGGGACGCTTGCTCAACGTGATCGGCGAGGCAATCGACAACCTGCCCCCGCTCAACCGCGATAACCTGCGCCCCATACACCAACCGGCTCCGGAATTTGAAGACCTCTCAATCGGCACCGAAATCCTCACCACCGGCATCAAGGTGATTGACCTGCTCGAGCCCTACAGCAAGGGCGGCAAGATCGGTCTGTTCGGCGGCGCTGGCGTAGGCAAAACTGTGCTTATCATGGAGCTCATCAACAACATCGCCAAGGGCCATGACGGCTTCTCAGTGTTCACCGGCGTAGGCGAGCGTACCCGCGAGGGCAACGACCTGCTGCGCGAGATGATCGAGAGCGGCGTAATGCGCTATGGCGACAAATTCAAGGAAGGCATGGAGCGGGGCGAGTGGAACCTCCACGATGTCGACGTCAAGAACCTGCAGAACTCACAGGCAACCCTGGTGTTCGGCCAGATGAACGAGCCTCCAGGCGCACGTCTGCGCGTGGCTCTGTCGGGCCTGTCGGTGGCCGAGCAGTTCCGCGACCAAGGTTCGGGCGGCAAGGACGTGCTCCTATTCATCGACAACATCTTCCGTTTCACCCAGGCAGGTTCTGAGGTGTCGGCTCTGCTGGGCCGTATGCCTTCGGCCGTAGGTTATCAGCCTACTCTGGCATCCGAGATGGGCGCCCTGCAAGAGCGTATCACCTCGACCAAGAACGGCTCTATCACCTCGGTGCAAGCTATCTATGTGCCGGCCGACGACCTTACCGACCCGGCTCCCGCCACAACATTCAGCTTCCTCGACGCCACCACCGTGCTCTCGCGTAAGATTGCCGAGCTCGGTATCTACCCGGCTGTCGACCCGCTCGACTCTACCTCGCGTATCCTCGACCCCAATATCATTGGTCAAGACCACTACGATACAGCCCAAGCTGTCAAGCAGCTGCTGCAGAAATACAACGAGCTGCAAGACATCATCGCCATCCTCGGCGTAGACGAACTCTCAGACGAAGACAAACTGGTTGTGGCTCGCGCTCGTCGCGCCCAGCGCTACCTGTCGCAGCCGTTCCACGTGGCCGAGCAATTCACCGGCCTGCCCGGCGTGATGGTGCCTCTGGCCGAGACCATCAGAGGATTCAAGATGATCCTCAGCGGCGAAATGGACGAATATCCCGAGCAAGCATTCCTCAACGTAGGCACTATCGACGAAGCCATCGAGAAGGGCAAGAAGCTCCTCGCCGAGGTTAAGTAACTTTCATCCCCAATTAACTCACCAACCAACACTGCGATGACACTGAAAATCATATCGGCACAGGAAATAGTGTTTGAGGGCCAAGCCAAAAGCGTGACCCTGCCTGGCACAATGGGCGCATTCACGGTGCTCGACCGCCACGCCTCGCTGATTTCCACCCTTACCAAAGGCACCATCACATACACAGCCGACGACGGAGCCGAGCATAGCATCGAAATCCCCGGCGGACTGGCTGATATTGACAACAACGTAGTGTCGGTGTGCATATATTGAAAGGCGTATGAATAGGTTGCTTATATCATTGACCCTCGCGCTGGCGCTCATCGCTTGGCCGCTCTACGCTGCCGAGCCCAAGGGCGACGATGAGACCCTCGAAATCGAGGAGGCCGGCGGTCACGAGGAGGAAACGGGAATCAACCCCAAGGAGATCATCTTTGAGCACCTTGGCGACAACTATGGCTGGGAGATTCCATTCAGCCACACCCACCGAATACCCCTGCCCTGCATCGTCAGAGCTAAGGACGGCGTATGGTACTGCTTCATGTCAAATAAGGTGCAGAGCCATGAGGACGGGTTGAAATTCAAGGAGTACGACGCTGGCGACGGCGTAATCTTCACCATCGCCGGGCCCGAAGACCCCCACAAGGACAAGATCGTACAGGTCATCAAGAACCCCGACGGCACTGTCGAATACTATCGCCCGCGCGACATCTCGATTACCAAGAACGTTGCCGCTCTCTGGATTTCAGTGATTCTGGTGGCTGGCTTGATGCTCTGGCTGGCCGGATGGTATCGCCGCAAGGGCAATAAAGCCCCGCGCAAGGGACTTGGCGCTATCGAGGTGTGCGTGTCATTCGTCTACGACGGCGTGATCAAGCCTACCCTCAAGGAGAATACTCCGCGCTTCGCCCCCTACCTGATGACGGTATTCTTCTTCATCCTCGGCATGAACCTGCTCGGCCTGATAGTGATCTTCCCCGGCGGTGCCAACCTTACCGGCAACATCGCCGTGACCCTGGTGCTGGCCGTGCTCACATTCCTGATCACCAATATCTTTGGCACCAAGGAATACTGGAAAGAAATCTTCTGGCCCGATGTGCCACTGTGGCTCAAATGCCCGCTGCCCATCATGCCGCTGATCGAGGTGTTCGGCATGTTCACCAAGCCCGCCGCACTGACTGTGCGTCTCTTCGCCAACATGATGGGCGGCCACATGATTGTGATCGTGCTGACCCTGCTCATCTTCATCTTCTACCTGATGAGCCCGGCTATCGGCGGAGTGGTGACTGTGATCTCAATCATATTCTCAGTGTTCATGCTGGTAATCGATGTGCTGGTGAGCTTCATCCAAGCTTATGTGTTCACAATGCTCTCGACCATCTTCATCTCGCTGGCTCAGGTCAAGGGCCACGAGCACAAGCACGAGAGCGTGGGCAAAGCCATCGAGGAGGCACTAGTTTAATCCATTAGG
>JAJBUH010000102.1:9655-23044 GCA_020860445.1 Bacteroidales bacterium
AATCCTAGGAATCATAGGAATCCTAACCCAACAATAGGATTTTAGGAATCCTAGGAATCATAGGAATCCTAACCCAACAATAGGATTTTAGGAATCCTAGGCAACCTAGGTTTCCTACCCCACCCAATCAATCGACAACAAATCTAAAAACTTTCTAAATACCACACAATTATGTTAGGAATCTTAGCAGAATTGGCCCTCGGAGGCCTCGGAGCAAGCATTGGCGCTGGCATCGCTGCCATCGGCGCAGGTATCGGCATCGGTAAAATCGGCGGTTCGGCCATGGAGGCCATCGCTCGCCAACCCGAAGTGGCTGGTGACATCCGAAGCAACATGATCGTTATCGCCGCCCTTATCGAAGGTGTGGCCCTCTTCGCTGTCATCGTTTGTCTCCTTGCCATCTTCATAAAATAATTAAGCTCTCCATAGATGGAACTATTCACGCCTGATTTCGGCTTAATCTTTTGGATGTTTGTGTCGTTCGGCATCCTCTTCCTCATTCTGTGGAAGCTTGCCTGGCCAGCCATCCTCAAGGGCATAGACCAACGAGCCGACCTCATTGACAAAGGTGTGGAGTACGCGCAAAATGCAAAAGAGCAGCTCGACAACGCCCACCAGGAGGCTGAAAAGTACATCACCGAAGCGCGCAAGCAGCAGGCCGACATGCTCCGCGAGGCCGACAAGATGAAAAACCAAATCATCGAGGAGGCCCGCGGAGAGGCCCAAAAAGAGGCGCAAAAAGTGATGGAACAGGCCAAGGTGTCGATCCAGCAGCAGCAAAAAGAGGCCGAACAAGCCTTCCGCGACAGTGTCAGCGAATTCGCCCTGCAGATCGCCCAGAAAGTCGTCAAGCAAGAGATGGCCGACCAAAAGGCACAGAGCAAGCTCGTCGACTCCCTGCTCAATGAGATGGAAAGCAAAAAATAAACAGAAATGGATCAAGGACTCATACCCCGGCGCTACGCCAAAGCCCTGTATGAAGTGGCTGTAGAGCATGGCACTCAGCTCAAGCTGTACGATAAGATGCGTCTTATCGCCGAGGCCTGCGCTGCCGAGCCTAAGCTCAACGAGACTCTCAACAACCCCTTCGTCTCAGATGCCGACAAGGCCCAGCTCATCCTCACAGCTGCCCAAGCCGACTCATCCGACAAGGATATCGACAGCTTCATTGGGCTGCTCGAGGCCAACCATCGCCTGGGCTTGGTCCGCGACATCGCAGTGGCCTATGCCGACATCTACCGCAAGGCCAACAAAATCTACCGCGTAGAGGTGGTGGCTGCAGCACCTATGAGCCAGGCCGAACAGGACAGGCTCAAAAAGCTGATCCAGTCGCACCTCGACGGCGGCACGATGGAATACACATTCCGTGTCGACCCCGACCTAATCGGCGGTTTCGTGGTCAACATCGAGAACCAGCGACTCGACGCCTCTGTGAAAAATGAATTGAAACAACTGCGTTTGAAACTCTTAAGCAACAAGTAAGCATAAAATGATTAACCCAAGCGAGATTTCGGAAGTCCTGAAACAACAGCTCGAAAACGCCAACCGCAAGGTGGCGTTCGAAGAGGTGGGCACAGTGCTTGAGGTGGGCGACGGCGTGGCCCACGTATACGGGCTCGACAATGTGCGAGCCAACGAACTCGTTGAATTCGAGAATGGTGTGCGCGGCGTAGCGCTCAACCTCGAGGAAAGCAACGTGGGCGTGATTCTGCTCAACAACGTCAACAAGGTCACCGAAGGCATGACTGTCCGCCGCACCGGCGAAATCGCTTCCATTCCCGTTGGTGAAGGCCTGCTCGGCCGCGTAATCAATGTGCTTGGCGAGCCTATCGACGGACGCGGTCCCATCACGGGCGACTTGATCAGACTACCTCTTGAGCGCAAGGCTCCCGGCGTAATCTATCGCCGGCCGGTGAACCAGCCGCTGCAGACCGGTATCAAGGCCATCGACTCGATGGTGCCTATCGGCCGCGGTCAGCGCGAGCTCATCATCGGCGACCGCCAAATCGGCAAGACGGCTATCGCCATCGACACGATAATCAACCAACGTCCCAACTACGAGGCTGGCAAGCCCGTATACTGCATCTATGTGGCCATCGGCCAGAAAGCCTCGACTATCGCCTCGCTCGTCGACACCCTGCGCAAATACGGCGCCCTCGACTACACGGTGGTGGTTTCGGCCTCGGCTTCTGATTCGGCCTCAATGCGCTACTATTCGCCATTTGCCGGCGTGGCCATCGGCGAATACTTCCGCGACACCGGCCGCGACGCACTCATCGTCTACGACGACCTGTCGAAGCAGGCTGTGGCATATCGCGAGATTTCTCTGATCCTCAAGCGCCCCTCGGGTCGTGAGGCTTATCCTGGCGATATCTTCTATCTCCACTCACGTCTGCTCGAACGCGCCGCCAAGATCATCGACAACCAAGAGATTGCCGAGAAGATGAACGACCTGCCCGCCGTGCTCAAGCCTATGGTCAAGGGTGGCGGCTCGCTCACCGCCCTCCCGATCATCGAGACACAGGCCGGCGACGTATCAGCCTACATCCCCACCAACGTGATCTCGATCACCGACGGCCAGATTTATCTGGAGACAGCCCTATTCAACCGTGGTATCCGTCCCGCCATCAACGTGGGTATCTCGGTATCGCGTGTGGGCGGCAACGCTCAGATCAAGTCGATGAAGAAAGTGGCCGGTACCCTGAAGATCGACCAGGCACAGTTCCGCGAGCTTGAATCGTTCACCAAATTCGGTGGCGACATGGACCCCGTGACTGCGCGCGTGATCGACAAGGGCCGCAAGAACGAGCAACTGCTCATCCAGCCCCAGTACCACCCAGTGGCTGTGGCCGACGAGGTTGCCCTCATATTCTGCGGCGTAAACGGTCTGCTCAGCAACGTGCCCCTCGACAAGGTGGCTGAGTTTGAGAAGCAATTCCTGCAGGTGATCCACGCTCGCCACAAAGACGATGTGCTCGCCATTATTGCCCAAGGCAAACTCACCGACGACGTCAGCAAGAAACTCACCGAGGCTGCAGCCGAAGTGGCTGGAGCCCTCGCCAACTAACTAGAATTTCTAAGTGTGTCAGAATCAAAAACCACAGATTTTCATTGATTTCCACAGATTACTAATATGGAAATGTTTAAAACCATACTAAATTAAACAGATTCTGAATCTGTGTGAATCTGTGCAAATCTGTGGTTTGACACACATTACAAAATGCCAAATAAAACCAACAAACCAACCAACGTCACCTCATGGCAACACTAAGGGAACTCAAAGGACGCATCGGATCGGTAGCCTCGACAGAAAAGATTACGGGGGCCATGAAGATGATTTCATCGGCAAAGATGCACAAGGCAGAAGGCGAACTGCGCAAGCTGGTGCCCTTCCGCCGACAGATTGACACAATCATTGCCAATCTGCTCAGCTCTGACGCCGAATTCACCTCCCCACTCACCGAGGTGACACCTGTCGAGAAAGTGGCAATCGTCGCCTTTGGCAGCGATGACGGCCTATGCGGCGCTTTCAACGCCAACCTCGCCAAGGATGTGCGCTCGCACATCCAGGAGCTGCGCGAGCAATACGGCTTGGGCCTCAAGATTGAGATTTACCCAATCGGCAAGCGCATGGAGAAGGCTATGCTCAAACTGGCCGACGCCAACACCACGGTGCGCTCGGGCTTGGGCGTCAACTCAAAGAGCGACGGCCAGGCTGTCACCGACTTTGGCAAGGCTCTGGTCGAAGAGTTCACCCAGCACAATGTGCAGCGGGTCGACCTCGACTACATGAACTTCATCTCCCTGAGCCGCCAGCGCCCCAAGGCCGAGCAGATTCTGCCAATCTCGACCGAAATGTTCGCCTCTGACAAACCCAAGGCCACGGTCAGGCCCTACATCTTTGAGCCTAACCCCGAGGCCATATTCCGCGCCGTGCTGCCTATGTTCTTGCTTTCGACACTGCAAGAGGTGTTCTGCGAGAACCGCGCCTCAGAGCAGGCAGCTCGCGTGATGGCAATGCAAAGCGCCAACGACAATGCCAAAAAGCTGCTCGAGCAGCTGCAGCTCGAATACAACAAGCTGCGCCAGCAAGGCATCACCAACGAATTGCTCGACATCGTGGGAGGCCAAGTGCGCGACTGACGCCCCCACCCCGGAATCGGAAACAATACAAATTACTCAATACATTTTTACTCTCACAAAATGGGTAGCGTAAAAGATTACTTCAAATCTCTGGGCTCTGGCATCTCAAGCCTGCTGCAAGGCTTGAGCGTGACAGGCAAAGAGCTTGTAACCCCCAAAATCACCGAGTTCTATCCCGAGGATCGCGACAAGGTGCATCCCTCAAAGCGCTTCCGCGCCGAGCTCCGGCTCATCTACGACAAGGACGGAAACCACAAATGCATCGCTTGCGACACCTGCGAGCGCGTTTGCCCCAATGGCACGATTGCCCTCGAGACCAAGATGGTGGAGACCTGGGACGGCAAGAAGAAAAAGAAACTCGACAAATATCTCTATGACCTGGGCAGCTGCACTTTCTGCCAGCTCTGCGCCACTAATTGCCCAACCAACGCGCTTGATTTCTCAAACGACTTTGAGCAAGCTGTCTTCACCCGCTCAAAGCTGCTGAAGAAACTCAATTACCTACCCGAAAAGCCCGAGCCAGAGCCTACGCCCGAACAGCGCGCCAAGTACGAGGCCGAGAAAGCCGCCAAGGCCGCTGCTGCCAAGGCTGCCGCTGCTGCGCCAGCCGCTCCGCTCAAGCTCGACCCCAAGAGCCAAGCCGCTCTCGATGGCCTCAAGGCTAAGATTGCCGCCGCCACCACTGATGAGGAGAAGGCTGCAGCCCAAGCCAAATATGACAAGCTCGAGGCTGCCCTCAAGGCCAAAGCCGCCAAGGAGGCCGCTGCCGCAGCAGCCGCAGCCCCGGCTGCTCCGCAGCTTGATGCCAAGGCTCAAGCCGCCATCGATGCCGCCAAGGCTAAGGTTGACGCCGCTACCACCCCCGAGGAGAAGGCTGCCGCTCAGGCTAAACTCGAAAAGATTGAAGCCGCCCTGCGCGCCAAAGCCGCTCGCGACGCTCAAAAGTAAACCAGCAAATAATAAACCAAAAGATATATGAATTCAGTTGGAAGTATCATCATGTATGTGATCATCACCCTGGTGATGGTCATCTGCTCGGTACTCGCTGTCACCACTCGCAAGATCCTGCGCGCGGCTACGTATCTGCTCTTCACCCTATTCGGCGCCGCTGCCCTCTATTTCATGCTCGGCTACGAATTCTTGGGCGCGGTGCAGATTGCCGTTTACGCCGGCGGCATTGTGGTGCTGTTCGTCTTCGCTGTGCTGCTGACGAGCCGTCCCGGCGACAATTCCGAGAAACTAACATCCAAGTCGCGCTTCCTGGGGTTGGTAGCGGCATTGGCTATGCTGGGCTGGACCGGCTATTCGCTGTTTGCCCGCTCGATCAATTACGCCAAGCTCCCGGCCATGGATCCACAGACAATGGATGAAGTAGGCGAGACCCTCATGGGCTCGGGCATCGACCAATATCTGCTGCCATTCGAGGCAGTGAGTGTGTTGCTGCTTGCATGTATAATCGGTGGCGTAGCAATCGCCCGCAAACGTTAAGAGCCTCGCTATGGATGTCACACTAATTTTCTGGCTTGTACCATCGCTGGTCATGTTCTGCTGCGGAGTGTATGGTTTCATCACACGCAAGAATATGATTGCCATATTGATTTCGCTTGAGTTGATGCTCAACGCGGTCGATATCAATTTCGCATTGTTCAACCGCTATTTGTATCCGGGCCACATGGAGGGCATGTTCTTCACCCTCTTCGCCATCGCCATCGCAGCCGCTGAGACCGCCTTGGCCATCGCAATCATCATCAACATATTCCGCGTCACCCGCAATGTTGATGTCCAGGGCCTTGACAAAATGAAACTCTAAGAGCCATGAGCATAGTAATTCCCCTTCTGATTCTCGTGCTGCCCTTGTTTATGTTCCTGTTCCTGGGACTCGCGGGCTGCAAGATGAGCCACAAGCTGGCCGGCTGGCTCGGCTGCCTGGGCATGGGCACAACAACCGTGCTCGCCTATATCACGGCTCTTACTTACTACTACAATCCTGAGTTCACCAGCGCCGCTGGCGAGCGCCTGCAAGTGGTGATTTTCAACCAGACTTGGTTGCAATTCACCGACTATCTCGTAATCAAGCTCGGCTTCCTGCTCGACCCCATCTCGGCCCTGCTGCTGATTGTGATCACCACCATATCATTTATGGTGCACATCTACTCGCTGGGCTATATGGAGGGTGAAAAAGGATTCCAGCGCTACTACGCTTTCCTCGCCCTCTTTACCTTCTCAATGCTCGGCCTGGTAGTTGCCACCAACATCTTCCAGATGTACATCTTCTGGGAGCTCGTGGGCGCCTCTTCTTACCTGCTCATCGGTTCCTACTACACCAAGCACTCGGCTGTGTCGGCCTCGAAGAAGGCATTCATCGTGACCCGCTTTGCCGACCTTGGCTTCCTGCTCGGCATCTTGATCCTGAGCTACTACACCCAGACATTCAACTTCATCGACATGACCAACAATCCTGGCGGTGTGCTGATGTGCTTTGAGGGCGCAACCTTCATGGGCTGCTCGCTGCTCACCTGGGCTCTAATCCTCATCTTCGTCGGCGGTATGGGTAAGTCGGCAATGATGCCACTCCACATCTGGCTGCCCGACGCAATGGAGGGCCCCACCCCGGTATCAGCCCTCATCCACGCTGCTACCATGGTTGTGGCCGGTGTCTACTTGGTGGCTCGCATGTTCCCGCTCTATGCTCTTGAGTGGAACGCATCGACATTTATCGTAGTGGTTGGCGCGATCACAGCCTTCTACGCTGCCATGGTTGCTTGTACCCAGATTGACATCAAGCGCATCCTCGCCTTCTCGACCATCTCGCAGATCGCGTTCATGATGGTATCGCTCGGCGTTGCCTCTGAGGGCGAGGGCATCATCCTGCACCATGGCGTTGGCTACATGGCTTCGATGTTCCACCTGTTCACCCACGCAATGTTCAAGGCCCTGCTCTTCCTCTGCGCCGGCGCCCTGATTCATGCGGTGCACAGCAACGACTACACTCACATGCACGGCATGTGGCGCTATATGCCCGTCACCCACATCACCTGCCTCATCGGCTGCTTGGCAATCGCCGGCATCTGGCCATTCTCGGGATTCTTCTCAAAGGACGAGATTCTGGCCGCTTGCTACAGCTGGAGCCCGGTGGTAGGTGCTTGGATGTCGATGGTAGCCGCCTTGACCGCCTTCTACATGTTCCGTATGTACTTCCTCATCTTCTGGTGGAAAGAGCACCCCATACACCACGGCCACGTGCCTCACGAGGCTCCGCTGCCAATGCGCATACCTCTGATTTTCCTCGCTGCCGTGAGCTGCTGCTGTGGTTTCCTCCACTTCGGCCACTTTGTGAGCTGGAACCGCATGCCTTATGATATCCATATCGAGCTGGGCATCGCTCTGTCGAGCGTCGGTATCGCTCTGTGCGCTATCTTCATCGCTTGGAAGATGTACTTCAAGGAGAATGACCTGCCTGTGAAGATGAAGAACATGCTGCCTCGCCTTTGGGACTGGTGCTACCACCGCTTCTACTGGGATGAGCTCTACATGTTTGTCACTCACAAGATTATCTTCAACGGCATCTGCCGCCCCATCGCTTGGTTTGACCGTCATATCATTGATGGCACGATGAATGGCTTCGCCATCGTCACCAACAAGTGCTCTTACGCTATCCGCGGATTGCAGTCGGGTCAAGTGCAAATGTATGTGTGGATTTATCTGATTGGCGCATTAATCCTCGGCGCAATCGGAGTATTGTTCCTACTGGGCTAATCCACTGGTGCTAATCATTAAAATCAGTTTTTGCAATGTTTGAAAATCTTTTGATATACTTTGTGGTGATACCCGTGGTAATGCTCGCGGGTCTCGCCCTTTGCCAAAACGTGAAGCAGATACGCGCCGTGGCTGTGATTGGTTCATGCTGCCTGATTGGACTATCCACCTGGGTGCTATGCGAATATTTGGCTATGCGTGCCGCTGGCGAAGATGCTCCAATGCTCTTCTGCGGCTCTTGGGAGTGGTTTGCACCGCTCAACATCAACCTGGCCGTCGGTGTCGACGGCATCTCGATAGCGATGCTGATGCTCTCGTCAATCATCGTGTTTGCCGGCTCATTCGCTTCGTGGAAGATTGACATGCCCAAGGAGTTCTTCCTCTGGCTGATTCTGCTCTCCACTGGCGTGTTCGGTTTCTTCATCTCGATCGACTTGTTCACAATGTTCATGTTCTACGAGGTGGCTCTTATCCCGATGTACCTGCTGATTGGCGTATGGGGCTCGGGCCGCAAGGAATACTCGGCCATGAAGCTTACGCTGATGCTGATGGGTGGTTCGGCCTTTTTGATGCTCGGCCTCATCGGCATCTACTACCACTCAAGCGTAGACGGTGTGCATACTTGGAACTTGCTGCAGATTGCCCAGGCCGATGCTATCGACCATGACTGGCAGCGCTTCCTCTTCATCGTCACCTTTGTCGGTTTCGGCGTGCTGGGCGCTATGTTCCCGTTCCACACATGGAGCCCCGATGGTCACGCATCGGCCCCCACAGCAGTGTCAATGCTCCACGCTGGCGTGCTGATGAAGCTCGGCGGTTACGGTTGCTTCCGCGTTGCCATCTATCTGATGCCCTACGCTGCCAATGAGTTGGCATGGATATTCCTTATCCTAACGGGCATCTCGGTGGTCTATGGCGCATTCAGCGCTTGCGTGCAGACCGACCTCAAATACATCAACGCTTACTCGTCGGTGTCTCACTGCGGCCTGGTGCTCTTCGCTATCCTGATGCTCAACACCACCGCAATGACCGGAGCCATCATGCAGATGCTCTCTCACGGTCTGATGACAGCCCTCTTCTTCGCCCTGATCGGTATGATCTACGGCCGCACCCACACTCGCGACATCCGCGAGATGGGCGGTCTGATGCAGATTATGCCCTACTTGGCAGTGTGCTATGTGATTGCCGGTATGGCATCGCTCGGTCTGCCGGGCCTCAGCGGTTTCGTATCTGAGATGACGATATTCGTTGGCTCGTGGGAGCATGCCGATGCATTCCACCGCGTGTTCACCATCGCCGCTTGCTGCTCGATCGTTATCACCGCCGTCTACATCCTGCGCGTTGTGGGCAAGCTGCTCTTCGGCCCTGTCCAGGACGACCATCACCGCAAGCTCACCGATGCTGTGTGGTGGGAGCGTCTGTCGACTGTCACTCTGATTCTTGGCGTAGCGCTTATCGGCTGCTTCCCCAACTTCTTTGTAAATCTCATCAAGTTCACATTCTCGCCCGCGATCTTCGCTGTTCTCGGTCTCAACTAAAAAGATTAATACGAAATGGATTACTCTCAATTTTTGGCAATGAAGCAAGAAATAGGATTGCTAATCGTATTCCTGTTAGTCTTCTTGTATGATACCTTCCTGCCGCAGCGCGCCGGCAAGGGGCTGCCCATCGTGGCTACCCTGCTGATGCTGGTGCTGACGGTGGCTGGATTCTTCACATGCTTCCTGGGTTCGCCCGATGTCACAGCGTTTGCTGGCATGTATGCCACTTCGCCAGTGATGACGGCTATCAAAAACATTCTCAACATTGGCGTGGTGATCGTGCTGATACAGTCGATTAAATGGGCCAATGGCGAATTGATGATTATGCGCCGAGGCGAGTTCTACGAGCTGCTGCTTGTCACCCTGTTTGGCATGTATCTGATGATTTCAGCTCGTCACTTCCTGCTCTTCATCATCGGTCTTGAGAGCGCCTCTCTGCCCTTGGCAGCTATGGTGGCATTTGACAAGAATCGCTATGAGAGCCACGAGGCAGCCGTCAAGTACATTCTGACCGCCGTGTTCTCGTCGGCAGTGTTCATGATGGGTCTGTCGTTTGTCTACGCTCTGTCAGGCTCGCTCTACTTCAACACTATCGGTTACGCCATCATTGGCCAGCACAGCACAATGCTCTGCATCGCCATCGCATTCGTGATTGCCGGCATGGGCTTCAAGCTGTCGTTGGTGCCTTTCCATCTGTGGACTGCCGACGTATACCAAGGCGCACCGACCTCGGTCACCTCTTATCTGTCGGTGATTTCTAAGGGCGCAGCCGCATTCGCCTTTCTGGTGATTATGGCTCAAGTGTTTGGCGCAGTGTATGAGCACATCTGGAGCTGGATGCTCTACGTGCTGATTATCCTGACTATCACCATTGGTAACCTCTTCGCTATCCGCCAGAAGAATATGAAGCGATTCCTGGCCTTCTCGTCAATCTCGCAAGCCGGCTATATCATGCTGGGTGTGATTGCCGACAACACCATGGGTACCGCTGCAATGATGTACTACATCTTGGTGTACATCTGCTCCAACCTTGCCGCTTTCGGTGTGATTGGCGCTATCGAGAATGCTACTGGCCGCGTGAGCATGGAGGATTACAATGGCTTGTACAAGACCAATCCTCGCCTGTCGGTGGTAATGATGCTGGCAATGTTCTCGTTGGCTGGTATCCCGCCGTTCGCCGGATTCTTCTCCAAGTTCTTCATTTTCACCGGAGCATTGGCAGTGGGCACAGTGGCCATCTACTTCTTGGTGGGCATCGCATTGATCAACACCATCGTGTCGCTCTACTACTACCTGCTGGTGGTCAAGGCAATGTTTATCAGCAATGAGGAGTGTGTCATCCCGACCTTCCGCTCGGCTTGCAGCGAGCGTCTGGGCCTCTGGATTACCGTGGCCGGCATCGTCTTCCTCGGTCTCGTAAGCCCCATCTACAACTGGCTCCTCGAGATCACCGCCCCAATCGCCTCCCTCTTCGTCTAATCCCCACTACCCCATAATAAATCCCCGCTGCGCCCATCGCGCAGCGGGGATTTTTTTAAGTCAAATTAAAATTAAACTATAATTTATTTTCGGCGTCGCGGTCGTAGTGGGCCATATTGGCAGGGAGGGGGATAGATATCTCAACCAACCCTGCGATTTGGCCGTCTCTGCGCCATGGGGATTGGAAGATGAGTTTGCGTATGCCGTGTTTAAGCACGGTATACGTGTTGGTCTCGCCAGTGGCCAGCAATCGGCGTATTATACCAGTCGACCTCTCGCCATGGCAGTCAAATAGACTTGCGCCTATCAGATTGCCATGCTTGCGATATGTATCGCGAGCGCGATCGTTCATATACAATATCACGCCTGCGCTGTCGCATATCGTCACAGCGCACCCAATGCACTGCATCCAATCCCGTGCCTCCTCTGGCACTGTGTATTCCTTGGGTATTGTCTCCATATTCATCTGGTCGATATATTAAGGTTAACTTTTTGATTAAAACATTCATTAGTACAAACGGAGTCCTTAAATTTTTATTATAGAAAGGATTTGGAGGTACGGGAATTATTCCTTAAATTTGCAGTGAGTTGGGGGATTCCCAAATGTATAATTCAAAAATAGCCTTATGTTTCATTTCGATGACATGCCAGTGATATACCCTGTGGGTGAGCACAGTTTCAGAGAGCTGCGCCAAAAGGGATGCGTCTATGTGGATAAGACAATCTATGTAGCTCGTATGATAACTCAGGCCAAATTCATATTTCTGTCACGGCCTCGGCGTTTTGGCAAGAGCCTAATGTTATCCACTGTGGAGTATTATTTCAGAGGCGCTAAAGAACTCTTTGAAGGGACATGGATCGGTGAGCATGAAAAGGAATGGAAGCAATATCCCGTGCTTAGGTTCGATATGACTGAAACGGAAGCCACAACAGCAGCACAATTGGCTAGGTTTCTGCACAAACGAGTGGGGTACTACGAAAAACTGTACGGAGTGGCCGACAATAGCAGTTGGGATGATATAGGGCTTAGATATAATACTTTGATTAAGAATGTATATGAGGTTACTGGTCGCCAGGCAGTAATCTTGGTGGATGAATACGACAAAGGTCTATTGGAATCCCTCGATGCCGCCCAAGAGGAGCAGGAGGCCATGACTACGCTATTGCGCGCCTTTTACTCTCAACCGAAAGCTGCGACAGAAGCTATTAAATTCTGCCTGGTCACAGGTGTGGCTCGTTTTGGACATCTTACTCTATTCTCTGGGCCCAATAATTATCTGGATATCTCTATGAACCCCATGTATGCCGCAATCTGTGGCATTACGCAGCAAGAGGTTATTGACTATTTCCAAGAGGGTATCAACGCTCTGGCTCAGAATCGGGGAGTAAGCCATGATGATATGATAGAGGCATTACGGGTAAAATATGATAGCTACCGTTTTACCCAAGGGCCAGAGCTAGTATATAATCCTTTCAGTCTTCTTTGTGCTTTCTCAGAGTTGAGCCTCGATAATTTCTGGATCAAATCTGGTACAAGTAAAGTATTTGTCAAGTACCTTACCCGTTCCGAGTTTGACCTTATGGAGTTGGAAAAGCTGTGGGTAACTCGCGATCGCATGGAGAGCAAATATTCAAAGGAGGATTCTATTCCATTGCTTTTCCAAACCGGTTACCTCACTATCAAAGATGTAATGGAATTCAAGCTCTATCGCCTTGGCATTCCCAATGGCGAGGTGCGCAGCGCCCTGGTCGACCAACTTATGCCCAAATATATGGGCATTTCTGAAGACGTTTTCTCTCTCCTGATGACTCAACTGTTGGCCAATCTTAAAAAAGGTAATGTAGAGGCCTGGGTAGAAGATATCAAATCCCTTATCTCACGCATACCTAACCAACTGTTCGGGCCCATTGAAAGCCACTTGGCAGATGAGGAAAAGCGCGCTAAGGCAAAGGAAGAGAATATAGCTCGCTTTGAACGCACTTACCATATCATAATCCACATGATATGCCAGATGATAAAAGTCGAGGCTCAAAGTGAAGTGGCATTTTCAGGGGGTCGAGCAGATATGGTAATAGAAACCAAGAAATTTGTCTATGTAATAGAATATAAGTTGGATAGCCCAGCAAGTGAAGCATTAAGGCAAATAGACGAGAAGGGCTATCTGCTGCCCTGGCATGCTGATGACCGCAAGGTATACAAAATCGGTATTTCTTTTTCATCAAATGACCGCAACATCACCGAGATGAAATACGAATGAAGGTTTATAACCTCAAAGATTCACAAAGTTGTAAACCATTGGACCTAATTCTTAGGTTAGTTTAAATAAATTAGGGGAGCCGGATTCGCTCCCCCTAATTTATTTAAAAGCAAGCGCCTTAGCTTACCTTAGCACCAATTTGCGGAATTGGCCGTTGGTGTAACTACTCAGCGATTCTGAAGTAAAAATTTTTGTAACAATTAAATTTTTCT
>JAJBUH010000142.1 GCA_020860445.1 Bacteroidales bacterium
ATTGATACCCATGGTGGAATCTGTGTAAATCTGTGTAAATCTGTGGTTCCGAGTCATTCTTACAGTCTATTGATATATTTGTTTTTTATCTACTTGTTACTTTTATACTGGAGATAAGTGGACAGGTCTTTGTCGCCGCGGCCTGATACGGTGAGGACGACAACATCGTCGGGCTTGAATTTCATATAAGGGAGGGCGCCCAAGGCGTGGGCCGATTCCAAGGCGGGGATGATGCCCTCGAGGCGCGTCAGCTCGAATGCGGCATTGATGGCCTCATCGTCGGTGATGGGCATCACCGTGGCTCGGCCCGTGCGGGCCAGATTGGCGTGCATCGGCCCGATGCCGGGATAGTCGAGGCCGGCCGAGATTGAGTACGGCTCCTGTATCTGGCCATCCTCGTCTTGCATCACCAGCGTCTTGGAGCCGTGGATGATGCCCAGCTTGCCGAGGTGAATAGTGGCTGCCGACTTGTCGGTGTCTACGCCCAAGCCTCCGGCCTCGGCCAGCACGATGCGCACGCGGTCGTCATCGATGTAGTGGTAGATGGTGCCAGCGGCGTTGCTGCCACCTCCCACACATGCCATCAGCACGTCAGGATAATCCCTGCCCTCATGCTCGCGCAGTTGCCAACGTATCTCCTCGCTGATCACCGACTGCAGCCGAGCCACCATGTCGGGGTATGGGTGTGGACCCACCGTGCTGCCTATCACATAGAACGTGTCGGCGGGATGGCAGCACCAGTCGCGGATGGCCTCGTTGGTAGCATCCTTGAGGGTCATGTTGCCCGAGGTCACGGGCACCACATCGGCGCCGAGCATCTTCATGCGCTCTACGTTGACGCGCTGCCGCTCCACATCAGTCTTGCCCATATACACCACGCAGGGCATATCCATCAGGGCGCATACCGTGGCAGTCGCCACGCCGTGCTGTCCGGCGCCGGTCTCGGCGATGATGCGCTTCTTGCCCATGCGCTTGGCTATGAGGGCCTGGCCGATGGCGTTGTTGATTTTGTGGGCGCCGGTGTGGTTGAGGTCTTCGCGCTTCAGATAAATCTTTGCGCCGTACTTCTGGCTCAGTCGCTTGGCGCGGTACAGAGGCGACGGGCGACCGGCATAGTCGCGCAGCAGCATCCTGAACTCCTGCTGGAACGCCGGGTTATTGATTATCTGCAGGTAATTGTCTTGCAATTCCTGTACGCACTGGTGCAATATCTCGGGGATGTACGCCCCGCCGAATTGGCCATAATAGCCGTCATGATCAACTTGGTATGACATTTATGGTTTTTAGTTTTTAAGTAAGTTTTCAATTTAATTCTAAGTTTAAACACTGAGAACTCGGAGGGCCACGGAGTCCACAGAGATTTCCCTCTTTCCTTAGACAATACGCTTCTCAATTCGGTCATGAAGACCGCTGAAGCGGTGCCAGAGGTCTCGGAGTGTGGGCGTCATCCCTTTGATTGCTAGGCCCTCCGCTGCAACTTTGCCCCGCGCTCTGTGGCCTCTGCTGCGGCTATGCCGCCTCTGTGACCGATTCCAGAACGCAAGAGGCAGAGAATATGAAAATCTCTGTGGACTCCGTGGCTCTCTGTGTTCTCCGTGTTTTTATGCACTATAGTTTAATTTTACGGGTTACTTAATTTTTTGAAACAGAATAAAAGGGGTCTGCGCGAGTGGCGCAGACCCCTTTGTATCATATAACAAAAAGCGTATGGCGAGGCGGCACTCACATTTTCAATCTCTGCAAGTGGCGCCACCAATATATGTTAGCTACGCGTTGTATCATTGTTTTCTGTTCTGTTTATTTCGGCTACTTCCTGCTTACTCTTTGGCATCTTTTGTATCCTCTGAGCTTACAATCCGTATCCTTTCCTATCTTTTGCGCTGCAAATTTAAGCACATTTTCTCAATTCACCAACATTTCCAACAACTTTTTTCCAAAAAAGTTCAAAAATGTTATCTCTCCCTACCCCAACCTTAATTTTTCTTTCCTTCTCCCACGCGCACCAGCTCGTGCTCGTGGAATATCAGATAGAGAGGAGTGAGCTCGGTGCCACGCAAGAGAGTGCTCTCGTAGAGGTGGTGGTCCTTTATGTAATTGTCCAGCTGAGCGCGAGCTTCCTTAACCTTATCTTCTATGGCTTTTTTCAGGACGGATTCACTGCCCGAAATCGCCCCTATATATTTTACCTCTATCAGATAGCTGTGTCGGGTGCGACACTCTTTGTCATTGCGAGGCACAAGCAGTATGTCACTAAAGCCATGGCCTAACTCAAGCTCTGGCCAAATATCATAATAAGAATTCAAGCACAACAGTCCTCTTAGAAATCCTTGTATATCGTGCTCTCCACGTATGGCATTGCGGATACTGGCGTAATCTTTGCATATTTGGCCTACCATGTCTACCATCCCTTTCCATTGACCGTCTACAGCAGCTTCCTTAATGGCAGTTTGCAGTGCATCTCTTCTGCTATTTAGCTGTAGGCCTTGTCCTTTGGCCAATTGGAGCATGTAGTCAAGATAGAGGTCACCCATGTTCTTGTTGGGGACAATCAGGCGTGGTTCGCCATCCTCCCATCCACCAAAGGTGAGGGTGCCATAGTAGTAGAGCATGCTTTTGAAATTTCTACTATCTCCACAATCGCGCGCTGGGAACTCTGGCTGTACCACCCCAGTTGTATACCCTTTGGCGCAAATTTCATACACGGTCTCTATTCTTTCTTCGCGATTGGTAAGATCCTCGGCCAACACCAGATGGTCAAGTTTGGCATAGTCGACGCGAGCCGCATAGTCAACCATATTCTCTGGAGGAAGCTTCTCGTTAATCAATTCTTTGAGATAGCGGAGCACCATATCAGTATTATATATAGTAGGGTCCACCTCATAGCTGCGGCTTGAAAAACAGAAATTGTCATACCAAGGTTTGATTTCTGCGATAATATCGTCAGCAGTACGGGTAATCTGCCCTTCGGCGCGATAATACTCTATCATTTCACGCAGCTCGGTCTCTGTGACGCCTATAGATTGATTGAATCGAGGAGATAATGCCACCACATCAGCGATATGAAAGCCCGAAGTAAGGTCATCATAAGTGACTGGCGAGACTCCCGTCATGAAAATGCGTTCAAATGACCCTTTGCAAGCCTTAAAGAAGCTGCGATAGAAACCATCGCCATGAGTTATTTCTTCATGGGCCTTTACACCACGCGCAGCCAATATAGTATTGGTGAAATTATCGTATTCGTCTATGAAAAGGAAGGTATGCAGACCCTTTTGCTTGCTGTAGGTCACCAATTGGTCAATAGCAATGACTATTGACTGGAGAGACAGTATATCATTCTGCTCTTCCTCAGTGTAGAGCGAGGAATACTCTTTGAAGAAAGCCCTTATGCGGTTGAAGCAATACCCTGTGAAATTTTTTCTCAATGCTTCTGGATCATCCTCTACCTTTGAGAAATCAAGCTTGAGCACCACAAACTGATTGGCCCACTCGGTAGGATTCTTGCCTATGGCCAAATGGCCAAACAGTTCCTGGAATTGGTCGCGTTTATTCAAATCGTAATAAGCCATCAGCATGTTAGTAAACAAGCTCTTGCCCATACGGCGCGGACGCACCAGCAGTACGTATGAGCATTGCTCCTCCACCAAACGTATGTACTCCGACTTATCGATATAGTAATAGTTCTGCCTAATCACTCTCTCGAAGTCGTCTATGCCATAAGGTATCCTCTTCATTTCTTTGTCGTCTTTTCAGTTTATTTCATCTCACCAGCAAAATTACAAAATTTTCTTCAAACTCCCTCACTTATTTGACTACCAATATGTATATTGGTAACAAAACATGACCAACTTGGTCATGTTTTAGGTCTATCTATGGATGGCATCGTTGAAGATGAGGTCATGGGCGATGGGGGGAAATAGGGCTCTAATTTGTGGTAAGGGACTGTGAAATGGTAGGCAC
>JAJBUH010000082.1 GCA_020860445.1 Bacteroidales bacterium
AGGCTCGGACTGGCAAATGCTGTTCAAGCTCTGGGGTATGAATAATATAGGCTAAATTCATCCGAAAAAGTCGATTTAAATCCCGAAATCCATCCGAAAAAGTCGATTTGAATCGAGAAATTAGGGACAGAAAGTCGATTTGGAATAAAAAGGGGATTGCCTCGGGTTGGAGGCAATCCCCTTGGGGAGGTAGCTATGGGATGAAAGAGTTAATTCCAGTCTTTGGTGTACCAAGAACCGTCGTATTCGAGTTCGGCATCGTAGAATGCCTTGGCGGTCTCGCCCAGGTCCTTGAGGATGTAAGAGGTCATCCAGAAGTCGGGGTTGCAGGTGAAGTTGTACACCATCATAGTGCCGTAGCCAGCTTCGCGCATGCCTTCGAGGCTGAAGCGAGCAGTCCAACTGCTGTTGGAGGGGATGCATTGCGACCAGTCGGAGCAGTTCCAAGATCCGGTGCCAGCCTGATCCTGAGCGAGGCCAGGATAGGTGGAGGTGGGATCAGAGGTCACCCAGTAGTCGTTGACCACATAGTCGACGAATTGGCCGGGCTCAACGCCGTTGATAGCAACAGCCGAGTAGAGGTCTTGATAGCGGTAGCTGATGAGCAGACGCTCGGGCTGAGCTTGCTTGATGTCGTAGAGCATGCGTGATGCAGCCTCGGTCGAGCGGGTCTGGAAGCCGGGGTAGCGGCCAGAGGCAGCGCTGTCATAGTCGGTGTACTCGTCATCGAGGAAGATGCCATCGAGTTGGTACACGTCGCACACAGTCTTAACCTCTTGAGCGAACTGAGCCGAAACCTCGGGGGTCATGGTCGATACGCCCGATGCGTCGTGGTTGCCGAGCAGACCGAGTACCACCTTGATGCCACGCTCCTGAAGCGGACGGATGTAGGTGTCAGCGTTGCTGAGGATAGCTTGCACATTGTCGTTGCAATATACGTAGGGCAGCCCAGTGGTGGCATTGATGTTAATATTGGCAGCGAAGAGCACGCACATGTCAAAGAGCTGCTTGCCGCTATCCTTGAGGGTAAAGCCCATCACGTTGAGGGGGTTCACATCATTTACCTCGAGCACAGCCATCATCTTCATGCCGGGAGCGCCATTGTAGGTCTTGTCTGCGCCGGGGAATGTCGAGTAGTCCTTAACCAGGACAACCATAGTGCTGTCAGAGCCAGCGAATTGGTCGTTGACCGGCACAAATCGCAGGGGCAGACCGTAGGTGGTTTCAGGGTCGAGCAGGCCATCACCGCTGATGGTGATGGGGAGGGCAGCGCCCTTGGTCTGGCCAGCAGCGAGAGTCATCTCATTGCTGGGGAGGGAGATGCGGCTATATACCAGCAGGGGGTAAGAGGTGCCATTGGCGGCATTGTAGGCGTCGAGCACGTCGGCGTCAAACATTACCTCGGCTCCGCAGTCGCTGACAGCGGCCTTGGAAGATTGGAGGTAGAGGTTGATGGTGCCTGAGCCGTTGATCGAGATGCTGGTCTCGCCGCGCTTGCCCTGGGCATCGGTCACGTACACCACATTGGTGTCGGGACCGAGCAGGTCGCTTGCCGAACCATCGGCTGCGATGTGGAGGTCATCGTTGTCGCAAGCCGCTACGCCCATGGCTACGGCTGCGCATGCCATCACTTTATATAAGTTGCGATACATGATATTTTTCTTTTTTCATTTTTCGTTTTTCACTTACTTGCTCTTTTCGGGCAGAGATACCTCAACCCATCCCGGACGGGTCACGTCCTTGTCGTCGTTGGGCATGCACACCAGGTCGTAGCCATTGGCCGAATCCTTGAACTCATTGCCAGCGCCCTCGTTGAGTTTCCAGTAAGCCACGAGGCCTTCGCTGTCGGCATCAACGGTGTAGAAGTGGAGGGGAGCATTGATCTCATCCTGGGTGAGTACGCGGTTCCATACGCGGAGCTCGCTCATGTAGCCGGGGAACCAGCGGTCAGCATTCCAAGCAAAGCCAACGTAGAAGTAGCTGTTGCTGCCATCGGTGAAGGGGCCAGTGCCCGAGTTCCAGTCGATTGCGCTCAGGAAGTTGCCGTATTGGGTGCTGCCCTTCTGTACGCCGTCGAAGTACACCTTGGTCTCGCCAGTGGCGGTGTCGTAGGTGAAGGTGAGGAATGTCCACTTGTTGGTGTCAAAGCGCCAAGCCTCGTCGGTGACATTGCCATTGCTGGTAGCGAGCTGGAGCTGGTTGGGCTCGATGCCGGCATCGCCGATACGCACCAGGAAGTAACCCTCCTTGCCCATCACAGTGGCAAGCATGTTGGGGAACGACTGAGGATAGAGCAGAGCCTCGACAGTGATCTGGGTGAGACCGCTGAGCTGGTAAGCCTCAGCTTCGGTCGACTTGAAGGTAGCGGCGGTCTTAGTCATGTCAGCTACAACGTTGATGATAGCTGCTTCGCGGATCACGAAGTAGGTCACATCGTTGTCCATAGTAGCGAAGGGAGCGCTCAAGATGCCCACAGGGAGCACATAGAGCTTGTCCATGTCGAGGTTGGCGAGGTTGATAAAGTCAACAGCCACATTGTCGGTGGCTACCAAACCGGCAGTGATGGTAGCGGTGGGCTGGGGGATGGTGTAGTAGCCCTCGGGGAGGAGTTCAGCCTCTTGCGAGTAGATCGAGTTGTAGGCGTCAACCTTGTCGGCCATTACGCCGAAGGTGATGTTGACATCGTAGTTCTCTTTCTTGGCCATCTTGGCTGAGACATAGCCGATGGCGTCGGTGGTGCCCTCTTGCACCAGGATGCTCGACACGGGATTTACCGTGGGAGAGAAAACCTTGTTGGGAAAGGTCTCCATATCGTCTTGGCACGAAGCAGCCAGGAGGCCGATGCAAGCCAGAGCCGGAATATATATCTTGTGTTTCATCGAATCTAAGGAATTGCGAAATTTATTTTTCATTTTTCAATATTCACTTTTCATTTACTTCGCTGCCGGATTCAGGATTTGGATAGCTTCGCGGCTCACAGGGTAGATGAAGGTAGGATTGTAGTAGTCATTGGCCAGGTTGGTCAGACCGAGAGCGGTCACGCTGGCTCCGCGGCTCCACTCGGCTGCGTCCCAGCTGGTGTAGGTCGAGCCCCAGGTGCCTACGGCGTTGCCGTTAGCGTCGGTGCCGGGCAGGGGAGCTACCACTGCAAAGCGGTCGGTGGGTACGCCAGTGGCGCTCGAGCGAGCGATGGCCAAGTTGTATTCGGCAGTGCTGGTGGCAGATGCAGTCTCAGAGAGGAAGATCACGCCGGCTCCGCTGAGGATAGTCTTGTCGTTGACAGTAGCAGGAGTGCCCATGAAGTCGTAAGCGCGTCCCTCAACATTAGCGGCCCAGGTCATGATGCTCTGGAAGAATGATGCCTCGTTGGCGGCAGCCTCAGCGGCTTCGGCTGAGGTCATCATCGAGAAATCCTTGGTCTCGTAGGCGGCAATCACGCGGTCGAGGTCGGCAGCGGTAGCGCCCGAGAGGATTGCCTCGGTCTGTTCTTTGAGATAAGCGCTCCAGCCTGAGGCATCGGTGCCAGTCTCAACCAGAGCATTGAAAGCGCTTTGGATTGAGTTGTAATCTACGGTGCAAGCCATCTGCATACCGGTCTGGGTGCGCTTTTGCTGCATGTCGTAGAGAGCATCGCCAGTGACGATGGTGGGATCCTTGAGCACCAGCACATCGATGCTGTCGGGCACTGCCGATACATGGTCGGCTTGTGAGGTGAACGAGCCTTTGTTTTCATACCAGGCGTACACCTTCTTATGGTCGTTGGCGCGGTAGTCGCGCAGATTTTGCAGATATTTTGCGTAAGCCTCGGCGTCGGTCTCGGCGATACCGTCATAGACAACGTCTACACGCTCGGGATCGGTCCAGTCGCTGCATGATGCCATTGAAATCACCGCGGCTGCGGCAGCTAAGCCGCAATATATTTTATTTTTCATTGTCTTAGGGATGATTTTGTCGATAGTCTCGATAGTTTCGATAGTCTCGATAGTTTCGAGAATTTTCGAGAGGTTTCGAAAATTCTCGAGAATTCTCGATGACTATTTACTCATTGCTTAATAATTGGCCCACCACAGCTTAGTGGCTTGGTTGTCGGGACCGCCAAGCATGGTATTGACAGCGTTGGTGACATTAGCCGAGTTGTTGGTGTATTCCTCTTGGGGATAAGGCATACGCTGGGGACCCAGGTTGCTATCCACGATACCGCCCGACAGGTTGGCTGCCACGGGGATGAGTTGGGGATAGCCGGTGCGGCGCAGTTCTGCCCAAGCTTCGTTACCGTTGAGCCAGAGAGCGATCCACTTCTGGGTGATGATGCGCTCAAGCTTGGTCTGGGTTGAGGCTGAATCATCCCACTTGATGGTGATCGATGAGAGCGAACCGGTGTAGGGGTTGTAGCCAGTGGGGTCGTTGTATGCTGCGGGACGCGAGGTGCTGTCTTCGCAGTAGGCTGATGCGCCAGATACGCCCCATTGTTCAAAGCTCAGGTGGATACCCTCGTTGTAGAGTTCGCCTGCGCTCTTGCCCATATTCCAGCCGTGTACAGCGGCACCCTCAGCGCGGAGGAATGCTACCTCGGCAGCGTTCATCCAGATATAGGGGTCGGTGCTCTTGAGGTTGAGGCCGCAGAAGTTGAAGCCCCATGACTTATCGAAAACTTCCCAGCCGCGACGCAGACCTACGTAGTCCATGTCGGCCCAAGCCTCTGACTTGACGTAGTAAGCTGAGCGGCGGTTGTCGTTGTAGCCGTTCATGTAGCAGATGAGGTCGGCAGCAGCGTGGGTGTCACCACCGGTTTCGCAACCGTCGCTGTTGTATTCCTTAGCCACATACAGGCCGTTGA
Source organism: Bacteroidales bacterium (assembly GCA_020860445.1). Classification (GTDB taxonomy): domain Bacteria; phylum Bacteroidota; class Bacteroidia; order Bacteroidales; family Muribaculaceae; genus CAG-873. The sequence continues at coordinate 4,838 of JAJBUH010000082.1, forward strand.
CAGGGTTGCCAGTCTTGAAATAGTTCCAGCAAGCGTTGTCGTCGTTGCTCTCGATCACGCCATCGGTTACAGCCTCCTCGGCCATCTGCTTGGCCAAAGCGGGCTCAACAAATGATATGCGCATAGCGAGACGCAGCTTCAGAGAGTTGGCGAATTTGATCCACTTGGTGATGTCGCCATAGTAGACGTAGTCGCCGAGGGCCGAGATGCTAACGGTAGAGTTAGCCATCAGGAAGTCGATTTGCTCAGACAGCTCTGAGAGGAACGACTTGTAGATTTCCTCCTGTGAGTTGTAAGGCACATAGAGGTCGTCGCTCTTGCCCAGCTCGAGGTAGGGGATGGGCCCGTAAGTATCGGTGACGCGGCTCATGGCAGCGATCTTGATGATGGTGGCTACCGAGTAGGGCACCATGTTGTTGATTTCCTCGCAGTCCTTCTCGAGGGCGTTGAGGTTGGCATAGAGGGTCGAGACAATCTTGTCGCTCTTAAGGAATACGCGGCTCCAGTCGTCCTTGGGATTGTAGCGGGCGAATGATTCAGCGAATCCGGCATTGGCGTCAGAGAAATAGCCTCCGAGGGTGCCACCGAGCAGAGCGTCGGTGAACTGTATGGTGTTGACATCAGCCGACATCACGCAGCTGGCGATGTTGTTGAGCTGGCTGACCATCTTGTAAGAGTCGCCTGAGAGGTCGCCGGGCTCGTAGGGGTTTGAGTTGATGTCGAGGTAAGAGCCGGTGCAGCTGGCCGCTGCTACGAGCAGCGGAGCCACGAGGCACTTAGCTATATGAGAATTCTTTATGTTGCGCATGACTTTTATAAGGTGTCGATTTGGTGGTTGTTAGAAAGAGAAGTTGACATTGAAACCAAGGTTGCGCATCGAGGGCATCATAAAGTAGTCGATGCCTTGGTAGTAATTGTCGGTGGTGGCCACCGATTCGGGATCGAACGGAGCCTTGTTGTAGATCATGCACAGGTTGCGGCCTACAAACGAAAGCTTGATGTCGCATACATTGTTGAGCCAGCGACGAGGTATGTTGTAGCTTACAGTCACTTCGCCAAGACGCACGTTGGTGGCATCGTAGATGTAGTACTGAGGCACAGCGGTACCGCCGGCGATGATTGAGTACCACATTTGGGGATTCACGCGGTCGCCATTGTTGATTGAGACGTAGCCCAGGTCGCGAGCGTCGGCCGAAGCCTCAGATACGCCGTAGTAGTCGAGCACGGCTTGGGTGCGAGAGAACACCTTGCCGCCGATGCGAGCGGTAATCATGGCGCTGGCAGCCCAATTCTTGTAGTGGAATGTGTTGTTCCAAGCGAGGTTGCCCTTAGGCAGCACGGTGCCGAGCTTGATGTAGTTCTCTTTGTCCTGGATAGCCGAGGTTGACACTGCGCCAGTTTCGTCGACATAGATGGCGCCGTTGCTGTCGCGCACCAGGTCGATGGTTGAGTAGATGTCGCCCATCGAGCCACCCTTCTTCAGGAGGAAGCGGGTCGAGCCCAGACCGCCCATGTCGAGCACGTCCATCGAGAAGTATTCGCCGGTGACGGGGTTGAGCACGTTGTCGGCCAGCTCGGTGATCTTGTTGCGGTTGAACGAGTAGGTCAGGCCGGTATCCCAAGTGAAGTTGCCCCAAGTATGGCTGTAGTTGAAGGCAAATTCCATGCCCCAGTTGCGCACGCAGCCAGTCTGAACGAAGAGGTTAGAGTAGCTGTTGACTGGGAGACCAGGGTTGAAAGTCTGGTTCTTGGTGTCGGCGTGGTAGTAAGTGGCATCAAAGGTGATGTCGTTGAAGAGACGGAAGTTCATACCTACCTCAAACGAGTTGGTACGCTCGGGCTGCAGGTCGTACATCGGGTACTGGGTGAGCACTGACCAAGAGTTGGTCGATGAATCCCAGGTGTAGCGAGGGTTGGCGATGTAGCGGCTGAAAGCCGAACCTACTGAAGCGTAGGAAGCGCGGATTTTCCAGAGCTGCATTACGCGCTGCGATACGGGGATAATGTTGTTCATCAACACCGAGATACCAGCTGAGGGGTAGAAGAAACAGCTGTTCTGCGAGTTGGGACCGGCGAGCTGTGAGGGCCAGTCGTTACGACCGGTGAGGGTCAGATAGTAGGTGTTGAGATAACCGATGTCGGCAGATGCGTAGAGCGATTGGGTCTGCTCATGCCAGCCAGTCTGCATATTGGTAGTATGAGTTGGCGAGAGGTTCTGTACGGCGAAGAAGTTGGGGAGACCGGCGGTTACGCCCTCAAAACGGCCCTGGCCGTCAGAGATGGGACCGCTGATAGCGGCAGCGTCGTAGCGCATGTCTGAGATCGAGCCACCAAAGTTGGCCTGTACGCTCCAGTCGTCGCCAAAGTTCTTGTTGAAGCTGACCAGGAAGTCGCCAAAGATTTGCTTGTCGCTCGACTTGGTGACAGCGTAGGAGCCGCGGGTAGAACCGCTGGTGAGCTGGTCGTTGGTCGAAGCGTAATTCTTCTGAGTATAAGTATTGTAAGAATTGTCGATGCGGATGCGGCCGGTCAGGGTCAGGTAGGGAAGTACCTTGTAGCTGAGGTTGGCACCCATCATGAAGCGATCCTTAGAGTTCTCGTTGAGGTTGCGGTAGTTGATCCAGTAGGGGTTCTGCACGGTCATACCGTAGTCGCCTACTTGCCAGTTCTGTACGCTCAGAGCGCGGCTGGGATCATAGAGCTCGTAAGTCTTGATGTCCTCCCAGCTGTTGCCGCGGGGGAAGAGCAGGGCGCCTACCATGGGGTTGCCATAAGTACCCTGGTTGATCATGTTGCGGTCAGTCTGGTGGATGAAGCTTGCGTTGAGGTCAAGGGTCATCTTGTCCTGGAGGAACACCGAGGTGTTTCTTACGCTGAAGTTATAGCGGTCGTAGCGGTTGTTGGGCACTACGCCTTTTGAGTTGACAGCTGCAGCAGATGCGTAGGTCTGGTTCTTCTCGTTGCCGGTGCTGAAGGTCAGCGACTGGGTTGAGAGGAAACCGGTCTGCAGATAGTCGGTGTAGGGGTCAAAGCTGTAGGTGTTGGCAGCTACCAAGGGAGCACCCCATGACATGTTGCTGGTGGGCACGAGAGCGCCGTTGGTGCCGGTGCCGTAGCGGTTTTGCAGCTTGTGGCGTACCAGAGCCTGGTCCCAGCTGAGCGAGCTGTTGTAGGTGAGCTTGGTCTTGCCAGCTTGGCCTTTCTTGGTGGTGATGACGATAGCGCCGTTGGCAGCCTCAGAACCGTAGAGAGCGGCAGCGGCAGCACCGGTCAGCACCGACATGCTCTCGATGTCCTCGGGGTTGAGGTCGGCGATGGGTTCGGTGGTGCCTTGCGAACCAAACTCGGTCGAACCGCCAGAGTTGGCGCCGCGCATAGGCATGCCGTCGACTACATAGAGGGCGTTAGAGCCTTGCATAATCGACTTGGTACCGCGCATAACCACCTTGGAGATACCGCCCACACCCGATGATGAGGCGTTGATGGTCACACCGGCTACCTTGCCAGCCAGGCCGTTGATGAAGTTGGCGTCTTTGTTCTCTGAGAGCATGGCTCCGTCGAGCTGCTGCACATTGTATGAGAGAGATTTCTGCTCGCGCTTGATGCCGAGAGCGGTAACCACCACCTCGTCGAGCATCTTCGAATCCTCGACCATGGTGATGTCAAAGTGAGTGTGTTTTCCTACTTTCTGCTCCTTGTTGAGGTAGCCGATGTAAGATACGATAAGGGTGTCGTCGGGGCTGGCCTTGAGACGGAAGTTGCCGTCATAGTCGGTGGTGGTGCCGATGTTGGTGCCCTTGATGGTCACGGCAGCGCCAATCAGAGGTTCGCCATCGACGTCGAGGATCTGGCCGGTGATCACCTCAGAGGTCTCGCTTGCAGTCTGAGCCTTGGGGGCGTCAGCACTGACGATCTTGATGGTGTTGCCAGTGATTTCGTAGGTGTATCCAGTGCCCTGGAGTATGGTTGAGAGAGATGAGTTGAGGTCGGCATTGTCGAGATTGAGACTGCCGGCGTTGAGGCCCTCAAGCTTTGAGTTGCTGAATCCGATAGAGAGGCCGCTCTGCTGCTCCACTTCCCTGAGGGCTTGGATCACAGAGATGTCGTTGCCGTGGATGTTGATGCGAGCTTGCGCAGCGTCCTGGGCAAAGGCCGAAGCAGAGAAAATCAAAGCTGTGGCAAGCCCGGCCATGAGGCGCTTCGCTTTGCGAGGCCCCTGGGGCTGTAATGCTTTTCTCATTAGATGTGGCATTTTGCTACTGGTGTTAGGTTTGATAAAAATAGGAAAAATAAGGTTTTCGAATTTCGAATTTGGGTTGACAAAGGCGTAGGCCCGGTATCCGTGGCGCCTGAGGGCGCTGCGGTTTTGGGCTTGAGGGCCTATGTCGCTAAGCGGTTTATTAACTGTTTATGATTAAGTTATAGAGTTAGTTATGAGTTAGAAGCGTGTGCCTGTGTGCGTGTGTCCTATCGCGTGGCTTTTGTTGTGATTGAGCATTGCTCAGCATCAACATTGGCTTGGATGGTGCCAGCCACATCGCAAATCACTGTCATCACCTGTTGCAAGGGCGTGCCTTTTGCGAAAATGAATGTGTATCTTTCGGTAGGCAGTTCTGAGGGGGTAAATACGAATCTCTGGGGGAACTGGGCATCGAGCGAGTTGAATATCTCATTGAGAGTGGCATTGTTGAAAGCGAGTTCGCCGCTCTGCCATGCCGTGATGTCGTTGAGATAGGGATGCTCGACTGTGGCTTCCTTGGTGATTCGGTCGTAGACCAGTTGCTCTGAGGGGTGGAGCATTGTTTCGCCATCGTCACCGTAATTGACCTTTACGCTGCCTTGGAGCAGGGTTGATTCAACTTTGGGATTGTGGGCGTAAGCCTTGACGTTGAACTCTGTGCCGAGGGCTGTCACCTTGACTCCATCGGTCTTGACTACGAATGGGTGCTTTGGGTCGGCTTTCACTTTGAAATTTGCTTCGCCTATCAGCACCACCTCGCGTTGGTCGGTCAGGAACTGGTCGGGGTAAATCAGCGTAGTGGCTCCGTTGAGCATTACTTCTGAGCCGTCGGCCAGGGCGAGCTGGGTCATTTGTCCCGGGGGCGAGTAGGCTTGGAGCAGCTCGGTGGGCCTCTCGGTGCGTGTCAGGTAGGCTGTAACCACGGCCAACGCCAAAACCAGGAGGGCTGCAATTCCTTGCCAGAGGCGCAATATGCGCTTAGAGCGCGAGTGCAGGTCGCTTACGGCCTGGCTCATCCTTTGGCGCGCGCTCCAGCGCTGATAGGCAGTCTCGGTGTTGTCTGCCTCCTCCTCGCTGGCTTTTGCGCAATCGGCCCATTGCTCCGAGAGGGCGTTGTCCTTGGCCTCGGTATCGCGGCCGTTGTTGAGCCAGCGACCCACGGCCTTAACCACCCGGTCAGAGTAGGTGTCGCTCGTGTATGTGCGTATTACGCGGTTAATGTATGTTTGTTTCTTGTTGTCCATTTAATGTAGTAGTTGATGGCTTATGTGTGCCTTCTATAATAGTACTGCCAAAATCGGAAGTGGGTACTTAGTCGAAAAAGTCGAATTAACATTCGTTAACTATAAACTTAAGCCATTTGGGCTCATATTGAGGTAAAGTGGATTAAAAATCTCCTATTTTTATAAAATGTAAACCTTTGTAAGTGTGGGTAAAGGAAAAAATTCGTAACTTTGTGGCCGTTGATGTCTAACGCCATGCTCAACTGCTGATGCACAAAGAATTTGAAATAATCTTCAAGAGCTACTATGGTCCCATCCGGGCTTTCATCCTGCGGCTTGTCAAGTCGGAGGATGACGCTGAGGATTTAGTGCAAGATGTGTTCAGCCAGTTGTGGGTCAAGCCGGATGTGTGGCGAGACAATCCTGAGGTTGACCGCTATATCTATCGCATGGCCAAGTATTCGGCTCTGTCATTCCTGCGCGACCACAGCCGCGATGTCAGCCATGGCTTGGTGGATGTCGACCTCGATATGGTCGAGCGAGTGGAGGGCGATGTTGGCACTCTCGACCCACTAATCCACGATGAAGCCAACCTGCTGCTCGAGATGGCACTCGACAAGATGCCACCCAAGCGCCGTGAGATTTTTTCGCTCAGCCGCTTTGACGGCCTCTCTCACAAAGAAATAGCCGACAAGCTCGGTGTCTCAATCCGCACCGTCGAGAGCCATATATACTCGGCCCTCTCATCACTCAAATCTATATTCATTGACTAAAAATAAAAATCGCGCCAAGGGTAGAGCCTTGGCGCGATTCTTATTTTTTTGCGGATTTTGAGGTCTCCTGAGCGGAGGAGGTCGGAGTGAGAGATGCGGTAGGGGGCCTTTTTGCCCGAGAGTGAGATTGACTGGATGTAGTCAGAGGATGATTCGGGATTCTCGACTGAGATTACCAGCGAGTCGCGCCCATGATAGGCGGGGTCGAGATGGATGGTGACGCGGTCGAAGGTCGGGGTGGTGACCGTGTATGAGGGATTGCCCGGGATGTCGGGATATAGGCCCATCATCGAAAAGATGGCCCATGCCGACATTGTGCCGGCATCGTCATTGCCGGGTATGCCATCGGGCTGAGTGGTGAAATACTCGGCCAGCAGCTCCTTGACCAATTTCTGCGTGCGCCATTCCTCGCCAGGAATCTGAGAGAAGAGATAGGGGTAGGCGATGTCAGGCTCGTTGGCTGGGTCGTAGTTGCCACGGTCGAATACGCTCTGCAGCTTCTCAACAAAATGCTTCTTGCCTCCCATCAGTTTGATCAGGCCCGGGATGTCATGCGGCACATAGAAGGTATAATTCCAAGAATTGCCCTCGTGGAATCCCGGCGAGGGTTCGAAATTCTCGCCCTGCTTGGGGTCGAAAGGCGTAAGGAATGAGCCATCGGGGAGCAGCGGACGCAGAGTGCCATACTCCTTGTCATAATAATGCTTATACCCAAGGGAGCGCTGGCGCAGAGCTTTGGCATCATCCTTATGGCCCAGGCTGTCGGCCATAAGCGACAGCGCATAGTCAGCTATGTAGTACTCTAAGGCGTGGCTCACCGAATTGTCAAACTCAGAGCGCAGAGGCACATAGCCGAGCGACATATAGTCGTCGTTGTCGGGACGCATCAGATTCTCCTCCCCCGGGGTGAAAGCTCCCTTGCGCATAGCCTCGTATGCCAGCTCGATGTCGAAATTGCGCAGTCCTTTATTCCAAGTGTCTACGATTACGGGTATCGAGGGGTCGCCCTCCATGGTGAGTGTCTCGCGGCCATAGAGTTCCCATTTGGGCAGCCAGCCATGCTCGCGATAGATATCGAGCATAGAGTTGACCATTGCCTCCTGGCGCTCGGGATATACCAAGGTGAGCAGCTGATGGAGATTGCGATAGGTGTCCCAAAGCGAGAATACGGTGTAGCGCTCCTCAGGAGCGATGCCCCTGGCCTCAGCATTGGCATAAATGTTGCCAATCGAGTCGCTCTCCATGATGGGATAGTCGCCATTGACATCGTTGAGTACGTTGGGGTGGATCAGTGCATGGTAGAGGGCGGTGTAGAATACGCTGCGCTGCTCGTCGGTGCCTCCCTCGACCTCGATGCGGCCGAGCAGACTGTTCCACTCGGCGTTGGCCTCCTGGCTCACGCGGTCAAAAAGGCCCTGAGCGGCATCGAGGTCAGCCGATGCCCAACCCAACTCCTGGTTGAGATTCTCGCGGGCATTGTCGATGCTGACAAATGAAACGCCGATAGCGACTTGCACTTGCTCGTCGGCTTGGGCATCGTAGGTCATCCACACGCCGATGTCATCGCCCGAGAGCACGCGACCGTAATTTTTGTATAGCTTGTACTTGCCTTGGTCTGGATCCCACTCGGCCTCAACTCCATGCATGGGGCGTTGCTTCTTCCAGAAGCCAGAGGCTGAGGGAGTCTTGTCAACGCGCATCACGAAATAGATGGGGAACACTGCCTGGGGCGCATAGCAGAATGTGCCGAGCAGCTTTGAGCCCTCAAATTCGCGCTCGTTGACACGCCTCACGCTTGCTCCCGACTCATTGGTCAGGCCCTCGCCAAGATTGAGCAAGATGTTGCCCTCGCCGCTCACCGGGAAGGTAAAGCGGCTTACCCCTACGCGCCTGGTAGCCGTGGCCTCGGCTGTGATGCCCCAATCGTCAAGCTTCACGCTGTAGTAGCCGGGATGAGCCTTCTCATTGTGGTAGGTAGTTCCATAGTTGTGGTAATCCACATCGAGCGGACCCATGGTAGCAGTGAGCAAGAGCGAACCGAGCTCAGGGCAACCCACCCCAGAGAGATTGACATGGCTGAAGCCAGTGAAAAAGCGATTGGTGATATCATAAGGCGTAGACCACCAACGCGCATCCTTGTCATAGACATTGAGGTCAGAACCCATCACATTGAATGGTGTCACCGACATCATGCCGTTGGGCCTTACGGCTCCCGGGTTGGTGGTGCCGAAGTTGGTGGTACCGACAAATGGATTCACATACTCAGTGAAATCCACGGTAGCCGGCTGCGCTTGGCCAATCAAGGCCAAGGCAAGAGCCGGAGCGGTTATAGCGCGGAGGGGCAGGAGGGTCATAAGCTGTTGTTCTTTAAGAATTCGATTATTTCGCTGATGCGGCCAAAAGCGAGGCATACGCAGGTGTCAGCGGCACCGTAGTAGACCGACACGCGATCGCCATCGGTGATAGCGGCGCAGGGGAACACCACGCAGGGCACATCGCCAGTGAGTTCGTAGTCAGTGGCGGGAGCCAAGAGATAAGGCTTAGAGCGATAGAGCACCTTCTCGGGATTGTCTTTGTCGAGCAAGGCTGCGCCCATTGAATAGCGATAGCCTCGGCAGGTGTTGATCACGCCGTGGTAGAAAATCAGCCACCCCTCATCGGTGAGGATAGGCACAGAGCCGGCGCCAATCTTGGTGCATTGCCAAGCGCTCTCGGTGAAGGGAGCAACCTTCATCAGGCAGCGGTGCTCGCCCCAATATTTCATATCCGGGCTGTAAGAGAGGAAGATGTCGCCAAAGGGAGTGTGGCCGTTGTCGCTCGGGCGCGACATCATCAGGAAACGTCCATCAAATTTCTGCGGGAACAGCACGCCATTGCGGTTGAATGGCAAGAAGGCGTTCTCGCACTGGTAGAATGTCTTGAAATCAAAGGTGTAGCCGATGCCAATGGTGGGGCCGTTGTAGCCGTTGCACCAAGTGATCCAATAGCGGTCTTCGATCCAGGTGACACGGGGATCGTACTTGTATTCCGATTCAATCATGGTGGTATTGCCCGGCTCAAACTTGATGGGTTCGGTCGAGATGTCCCAGTTGATGCCGTCGGATGAGAAACCGACGTAGATATTCATCTGCACAGCCTTGTTGTCGCAGCGGAATACCCCGGCGAAGCCCTCGCCAAATGGCACGACGGCGCTGTTGAAGATACTGTTGCTAATCTCGGTGTGGTAGCGATCAACAATAGGGTTTTTGCTGTATCGCCACATTATGTCGTTGCAGCCGGCAGGCCGCTCTTCCCAGGGAAATGTCATATTTTGAAGTTTTTTGAGGTTGTTTTAATCGTGGCCGAGCGAGATTATCGTGGTAATCGTGGCCGCTCGAGAGGCTAACGCAGGAGGGAGGGTTAACCGAGGTTTAGGGGGCGTCGGGGCCGAGGAGGGCCGCGTCTTCGGCCTGGAGGATGTTGCCCTTGTCATCGTATTTAAAGGGCACCTTCCAGGTGATGATGAAGGCTGGGATGGTGGCTATGAGCACAAACACAAAGTATGGCGCATAGCCCAGAGCATCGCTGATCCAACCGCTGGCCATGCCCGGGAGCATAACTCCGAGATTCATAATGCCGGTGGCAAAGGCGTAGTGAGCCATCTGGTGCTTGCCAGGAGCCACTTGCTGCATCATGAAGAGCGTAAGGCCAACGAATCCGAATCCGTAGCCGAAATACTCGCACACGATGCCGCCAGCGATTAGCCATCCCTCCTGAGGCTGGAATACAGCCATCAGAGCATATACTATAAAGGGGATATTGAAGAAGCAGCACAGACTGAAAAGCGTGCGCCTCAATCCCCGAGCCGAAATGTAATATCCGGCCAAGAGAGAACCAAGCACAAAGGCTGCGGCCCCGAAGGTGCCGAAATAGATGCCTATCTGCTGGTTGTCGAGTCCCAAGCCGCCCACGCTGCGGTCAGCTTTGAGGAAGAGGGGCACGATCTTGACCGCGAATCCCTCGCCCATTCTATATAGGATGATAAAGGCTATGTAGATCCAGATATACTTCTTGCGGAAGAAATCGCGCAGCACCGACCACAGCTGGCCCATCACCTCGCGAGCAGTGCGCTTATGGGGTGCGGTTGCATCGGCTTTCTTGCCCCCCGGCAAGATGAAGATATGGTAGGCTCCAAGCACGAGCATCACTCCCGATAGCATGGCCATCACAATGGTCCATGCGTGGCGATTGGCCAGGAATGAGAGGTCGGCGCTTGGTACGGCGCTGTCGGTGTAGCGTTGTATGAAATAGCCAGAGAGGTAGACTAAGCCCCCAGTGGCTACGATTTTGGCTATGTTGTAAAATGCTCCCTGCCAGCCTATGTATTTGGCTTGCTCTGAGGGAGAGAGGGCGCTCATGTACACGCCATCGCAGGCGATGTCGTGAGTGGCTCCGCTGAAAGCGATTACTGCCAGGAGTGCTATGGAAACGGCAAAGTAGCTCGGCAGCGATAGCGAGAGGGCTACAAGGCCGAATCCCACGCCCGTGAGGAGCTGCGTGGCCACCACAAAGAACTTTTTGGTCTTGAAAAGCTCTAAGAATGGGCTCCACAGGGGCTTGAGGGTCCATGGCAGCAGGATCAGCGATGTCCAGAAGGCTATGAGCGCATCATCTACGCCCAGGCCCTGATACATGAGCACCGTCACCATATTTAGCACCACGAATGGGAACCCCATGGCGAAATACGCCGTGGGGACCCATGCGATGGGACTGATTTGCGTGTGTTTCATATTTACTGTCGAGGTAGTGGAACCACAGATTGACGCAGATTTTCACTGATTAAGATGGGAAATTTAGGAAAGGGTGACAGAGATAAAAATCTGTGTTAATCCGTGTAAATCTGTGGTTTCCCTACAACTTACTTCAATTCATTAGAAAAAGAGTATGGGGCGGAATCGGGCGAGGTGCCACGGCTGAGGTTGGGCTCGTCGGTCATGGTGAACACGATTGTGCCGCCGTCTTGCACCATCGGATAGGTGATGTAATTTTTGTCGTAGGGCTTGCCATTGACAGTCATCTTCTCGATGTACCGATTCTCGGGTGAGTTGGCCGGAGCCTCAATCACGAGTTTGTTGCCATTCTCGAGATTGATGGTGGCCTTTTTGAACAGGGGCGAACCGAGAGCATACTCATCGGTACCGGGAGCTACAGGATAGAAACCGAGGGCTGAGAACACATACCAAGCCGAGGTCTGGCCATTGTCTTCGTCTCCGCAATATCCGTCGGGAGTGGGACGATACACACGGTCCATCACCTCGCGGGTCCAGTATTGAGCTTTCCAAGGCTCGCCAGCCCAATCGTAGAGATAAATCATGTGCTGGATGGGCTGGTTGCCGTGAGCATAGTTGCCCATGTTCATCACTTGCATCTCGATGATCTCGTGGATGGGGAATCCATAGTAGCTGTCATCGTAGATTGGCGGCACGGTGAAGACTGAATCCATCATCTCGACAAAGTTCTCCTTACCACCCATCAGGTCGATCAGGCCTTGCGGGTCGTGGAATACGCTCCAGGTGTAATGCCAGGCATTGCCCTCGGTGAAAGCATCGCCCCACTTGAGCGGCGAGAAGGGAGTCTCGAAAGTGCCATCGGCGTTGCGGCCGCGCATCAGCTTGGTCTCGGGGTCGAAGAGATTCTTATAGTTGAGGGCGCGCTGGGCGTAGAGCTGTTGCTCGGCCTCGGGACGACCAAGAGCTTTGGCAAGCTGATAGATGCACCAGTCGTCGTAAGCGTACTCAAGGGTGCGGGCAGCGCTCTCGTTGATCTTCACGTCGTAAGGCACATAGCCGAGCTCGTTGTAATATTCGTGACCCATGCGGCCGGTCGAAGGCACAGTGGGGTGCTGGTTGTTGGTACCGTTGACGATGCCAGCCCAGAGAGCAGCGGTGTCGGCCACGCAGATGCCTTTGAGGTATGCGTCGGCGAGCACTGAGGCTGAGTTGTTGCCCACCATGCAGTTGCGGTGGCCGGGCGAGGTCCATTCGGGGAAGAAGCCGCTCTCTTTGTATGCGTTGATCATACCCTCTTGAATCTCTTGGTTGATTGAGGGATAGGCCAAGTTGAGGAGGGGGAAGAGCGAACGGAAGGTATCCCACAGGCCAGTGTCGGTGTACATGTATCCGGGGAGCACCTCGCCGTTGTAGGGGCTGTAATGCACGGGCTGACCTTGGGCGTCAATCTCGTAGAATTTGCGGGGGAAGAGCAGCGAACGATAGAGACAGCTGTAGAAGGTGCGGTCTTGGTCCAAATCGCCACCCTCAACATCGATGCGGCCCAGCACCTCGTTCCAAGCCTCGCGACCCTCGTCAACGAGTTGGTCAAAGTCCTTGCCGTCAAGCTCTTTGAGGTTGAGAGCTGCTTGGTCAAATGATATAAAGGATGAAGCCACGCGGGCAGTCACCTGTTCGCCCTTATGGGTTGAGAATCCAACCACAGCACCAGTGTGCCAGCCTTCGCGCTCGAGCTGGCTCTCGCTCAGGGTGTAGTCGGCGGGAGCGAGCTTCTGGTCTTTGTTCTTGGGAGCCTTGGTGTTGGCAAAGGTTGCTGTGTACTCAAACGGCTTGCTGAATTCCATCACAAAGTAATTGCGGAAATTGTCAGGTACGCCGCCGCTGTTGCGGGTGGTATAGCCAATCACGCGCTGTTGCTCGGGCAAAACCTTGACATAGCTGCCTTGGTCGAAAGCGTCGATGACAACCATCGAGGAGTCGCCTTGCGGAAAGGTGAAGCGGAACATTGCGGCTCGCTCGGTAGGGGTAATCTCGGTGACAACGTCAAAGTCGGCCAGGTACACCTTATAATAATAAGGCTTGGCTACCTCACCCATGTGGGAATACCAGCTCTGGCGCTGGTCTTGATGGAAGAGGGGAGCACCGGTGACAGGCATGATTGAGAACTGGCCGTAGTCGTTGATCCAAGGGCTGGGCTGGTGGGTCTGCTTGAAACCGCGCAGCTTGTTGGCAGTGTATTGGTACTGCCAACCGTCGCCCATCTGGCCAGTGACCGGGGTCCAGAAGTTCATGCCCCAAGGGCGAGCGATAGCCGGGTAGGTGTTGCCAGCCGAGAGCTCAAAGGTCGACTGTGTGCCTACCATCGTGCTCACCAAGTCGGCGTAGTCGCGCTTTTGCGCTTGCGGCTCGTTGCTGGTCGAGCAACTCGCCATCAAAGCTGCGGTTAGAGAGACTGTCGCAGCTGTGGTGATAAGGTTGGTTTTCATCCTATATGAAGATTTTTCACTTTTCATTTTTCATTTTTCATTTTGAACCGCAGTTCGCCTCCTTGCATCAATTGCTGGTGGGAGATGAAGGGCTCGGTGAGCTCCTCGCCGTTGAAGCTAATGCTCTCAACATAACGGTTGTTGCGGTCCAGGCCCTCGGCCACCACGTTGAGAGTGTTGCCATTGCCCAGCTTGACAGACATCTCGGGGAAGAGGGGGAGGCCAAGCGAGTAGACGGGGTTGCCGGGAGCCACTTGGTAGATGCCCATGGCATTCATGATGAGCCAAGCCGACATCTGGCCGCAATCCTCGTTGCCTGACAGGCCGTCGGGCTCGGCGCGGTATTGCTCGTCATAGACTTGGGCAATCAGCTCTTGGGTGCGCCAGGGTTGGTCGGCGTAGTTATAGAGATGTATGATATGGTGAGATGGCTCGTTGCCGTGGGCATACTGGCCGATGAGGCCGGTTATGTCAGCTGAAACCAAGTCGCCTACCAGTTCGGATGAGGCTGAGAAGAGCGAGTCGAGACGCTCGGCAAATTTCTCCTTGCCGCCCATCAGTTCGATCAGGCCGTCAACATCGTGTGGCACAAACCAGGTCCACTGCCAAGCAGTGCCTTCGCAATAGTCGTCTCCACGGTGGTCTGAGGCATTGGGCACAAAGGGAGTACGCCATGAGCCGTCGCTCATCTTGCCGCGCATAAAGCCGGTCGATGGGTCGTAATATTGCTGGTAACCCTTGCCGTATTCGAGATATTTCTCAGCGGTGGCGCTGTCGCCAGCTGCCAAGGCGAGTTGGGCGATGCACCGGTCATCGTAGGCGTATTCGAGAGCCTTGGCTACTGCCTCATTGTCCTTGTCAGCAGGCACATAGCCAACAGTGTTCTTATAGTATTTTGCGGCAGGCATCAGGTGGGGAAGCACCAGAGGCGGGCACTTGATGCCAGTGGTATCGTATTCGGCAGCGCGGACCGAGGCGCGGAGAGCTTCGTTGACGTCAAATGAGTTTTGTCCCTTGGTCACAGCATCGGCAAAGAGCGAAGCGGCGTGATATCCGATCATGCAGCCGGTGTAGTTGCCGGCGAGTTCCCACATGGGCAGCACTCCGCCCTCTTGGGCCTTGGTCAGGAGCGAACGCATATAATCATTGTTGAGGTCAGGGTCAACGATTGAGAGCAGGGGATGCAGAGCGCGGAAGGTGTCCCAGAGCGAGAAGATGGTGTAGATGGGCTGGTTCACATCGCCCTGGTGGGGCTTGCGATCCATACCGAGATAGCGGCCATCGGCATCCATAAAGAGGTTGGGCGACACGCCGGTATGGTATACAGCGGTGTAGAATATCTTGAGGTCATCCTCGTTGGCGCCCTCGGTGGGCACGTCAAAGCGGCCCAGATATTCGTTCCAAGCCGAGTGGGCTGCAGCGCGGGTGCCATCAAAGTCCCAAGCAGGCATCTCGGCGGCGAGGTTGCGAGCGGCTCCGTCATAGTCGACAGCCGATACTGCAACTTTCACCAACAGTTGTTCGCCCTCTTGCATAGGTTGGAATTTTAGCAGAGCCTTGCAGCGAGCGTAGGGGCGACCCTTGGTGTCGATGATGGTATCGGTAATCATTTGGCACTCAAAGGGTTTTGAAAATTGGGCATCAAAGTAGATTTGCTGGTCAAATGCCCAGTATTTTGTCATCTTCCAGCCGCGCATCTCTGTGTCGCTCACTTGCTCGAGCTCCATCTCGAGATTGGTCTGGTGCTGGATTGAGTAGTCCATATCAAGGATAATTCCAGGCTCATCGGTGGCAGGGAATGTGAAGCGGTGTATGGCGGTGCGCTTGGTGCTGGTCATCTCAGCGAGGATGCCATAGCGGTCAAGCTCTACGCTGTAATAGCCGGGCTCGGCCACTTCGCGGTCGTGGCTGAAAGCCGAAGCGTAGGGCAGATTCTGCAGCGTGTCGATTTGAGCATCAATCACTTGCTTGCCTACGGTGGGCATAATCAGGATGTCGCCATAGTCGGCGCAGCCGGTGCCGCTGACGTGAGTGTGCGAGAAGCCGTTGATCAGAGTGTCGGCATAGTAATAGCCTGAGCAGGCATCCCAGCCGTCGATGCGGGTGTCAGGGCTGGGTTGGATCATACCGTTGGGCATGATAGCGCCGGGAAAAGTGTGGCCGTGGCCGCCAGTGCCGATAAATGGGTCGACATAGGCAGTGTAATCAGTAGCCGCCGGCTTTGAGCAAGAGCAGATGACAGCGCCAGCTGCCAGAGCGAGGAATAGGGTCTTATCCATATATGGTGATGTTGGTTTTTAGTCTTTGGTGTTTGGCTTTTGGAAAAATTACCTAAGGATAGGAATATCAAAGGATATTTTTCATTTTTCACTTTTCATTTTTAATTCCAAGGTCCCTCCGGCGAGGATGTCATCGTGCGAGATGGTGTGGCCGTTGGGCAGGGGCTGCCCGTTGAGGGTAGCGCTTGCGATATAGCGAGCCTCATCGCTCAGGCCTACGGCGCGGATGGTGAACTTGTTGCCATTGGCCAGGGTGAGGGTTGACTCAGCTGCCATGGGTGTACCGAGCACGTATTCGCCTCCCACGGGATTCACTGGATAGAATCCTAAGGCTGAAAGCACATACCATGCTGACATCTGGCCCATGTCCTCGTTGCCGCACAGTCCGTCGGGAGCGTTGGTATAGAGAGTGGTCATGATCTCATGCAGACGGTCGGCTCCCTTTTCGGGATTGGGAGTGTAGTGGTAGAGATATGCGGCGTGGTGGCCAGGCTCATTGCCTTGGGCATATTGGCCAATCATGCCAGTGCTGAATATGGGGAGCTCGATGTCGGGGTTGACATGGCTGAACATATCATCAAGTTTCTTTTCAAATGCTTTCACTCCGCCCATAGCCTCGATCAGACCGGGGATGTCGTGTTGCACTGAGAATAGGTATTGCCAAGCGTTGCTTTCGCAGATTTCTTCGTCGTATTCCTCGGGCACGAAGTTGGCTGAATAGTTGCCTTTGCGGTCGCGGGGTTGGAAGAATCCGGTGGCGGGATTGAAGGTGTTTAGGTAGTTGGCCGAGCGAGCCATGAACTCGTCATAGATTTCCTGCTCGCCGAGTTGCTGAGCTATCTGAGCGATGCACCAGTCGTCGTAGGCGTATTCCAGGGTCTTTGACATCGACCAGTCGTGATTGCCTGATGGCACATAGCCGAGTTGCATATAGTCGCCGAGTTGGCGATATTCGGCATTGCGGGCAGTGGCTACGCTCACATCGAGGGCCTTGCGCATCAGTGCCTCGTCGGTGATGAGGCCCTTGAGGATGGCATCGGCGATTACGGGAGCCGAGTGGTAACCGATCATCATGTCGGTCTCTGAGGCCCACATGTTCCATACTGGCAGCCGTCCCAGTTGGTCGCCAAACTCGATGAGTGACTGAGCCATGTCTGCAGCGCGGTCGGGTGCGATGATGGTATACAGGGGATGGGCAGCGCGATAGGTGTCCCAAAGCGAGAAGCTGGAATAGTTGGTCCAGCCATCGGCTTGGTGCACCTCGCCATCAGGGCCCAAGTATTTGCCGTCAAAGTCGGCAAAGATGGTAGGGGCGAGCATCGAGTGGTAGAGGGCGGTATAGAATACGGTGCGGCGGTCATCGCGCTCTTTGCCCTCGGCCACGTTGCTGAGGTCGAGTTGGATATTGGAGAGTTCTTTGTTCCACTGCGCGGTGCAGTCGTTGAGGTATTTGTCAAAGTCGGTGCTGGTGCCCTCGGCCATAAGGTTGGCGAGTGCGCCCTCTTGGCTTACGCCTGACAAGGCGGTGACAACTACGAGCTGGTCGCCAGCCTGGGTGTCGTAATCAAAAGTAGCCGTTATGCCTACGCCCTCGGGAGCATCAGCGCCGTTGTCGATAGGAGTGCGGGTAAAGCTCACAGCACGGAATGGGCTTGAGAAGCGAGTGGCGAAATAGACCTTCTGGTTGCGGGCCCAGCCGTCAGAGTAACGGTAACCGGCGATGGTCACTGAGTCGAGCACCTCGATCTTGCTGTCGACGGTGCGATCCCAGTTCATAGCCTTGGTCAGATTGAGTATTACAGCGGCGTCGCCCTCGGGGAAGGTGTAGCGCTGGATGCCGCAGCGAGGCGAGGCAGTGAGTTCTACATCGATATCGTAGCTGTCGAGGTGCACGCTGTAATATCCGGCGCGAGCCTCTTCGCGCTCGTGCGAGAAATATGAGAATACACCCAGTGGCTCGGGGCCTTTGTGGATTGGCCTCATCACGGGCATAAATGAAATATCGTAAAGGTCGCCAGCTCCAGTGCCGCTGAGATGGGTGTGGGAGAATCCGGCGATTGTGCTATCGGGGTAAAAGTAACCTGAAATGCGGTCCCAACCGGGCAGTCCATTGTCGGGGCTGAGCTGTACCATGCCGAATGGCGCTTGTGCTCCGGGATAGGTGTTGCCGGTAAAGTCGGTACCGATCATCGGGTTGACCCAATGTGTGAGATCAGAGGTTGGTGTGTTTTGGTTGGAGCAGGCGCACAGCAGCAAAGCGGCGCCGGCCACAGCTGCGCCGTAGCGCGAGGAGCGGGGTGCCTTGAGGCAAGAGGGCTTAGGGCCTTTATTACGGTGTTGATTTGTCATTAGTATAGGGAAAATGGTAATGGTCTATACTATCTACTCTCAAAATCGCCCCTTACTACTTAGTCGTTTTATAAATTT
>JAJBUH010000035.1 GCA_020860445.1 Bacteroidales bacterium
GTAATAAGTAATAGTGAATAGTGAATAACGGAAGTTAGAAGTAAAAAGTAAATGAATGAAACAAAGTATTCTTAAGAATAAAAGTATAGGATTTGCCAAAAGAATGGTAAAAATGGTAAAATATATTCAAGAAAGTCAAAAGGAATATATACTTACTAAACAAATATTACGCTCAGGTACAGGAATAGGAGCTAGTATTCACGAAGCATTCTATGCTCAATCTATACCTGACTTCATCAACAAGCCTTCTATCTCATTAAAAGAAGCAGCCGAGACTGACTATTGGTTAATCCTCCTTAAGGAAGGCCAATACATTACTATAAATGAGTATGAGAGTATGACTCATGACAACAGTGAACTAATAAAACTACTTACTGCCTCAATAAACACCTCTAAGAAAAGACTTAATTTAACTAAGGCCATGGCCTTTAAGGAACCAGAAATCGAATATAATACTGCAGTAAACGATTTTAACCCAGAAAAGGAGTTAAATCGAGAAATTGATGTTGAATAACGTACTTAAATACTTATCACTTCCGTTATTCACTATTCACTATTAACTATTCACTATGAAAGGTATGAAAATTAAAAATTTTGCCATTGCTGGGCTGGCTCTGCTGGCCGTTGGCTGTTCCAAGCCCAAAGAAGAAACACCCAAATTTGATTACAACGTGGATAAATTTGCCGACATCGAGATTCTGCGTTATCAAGTGCCCGGATTCGAGGATCTGAGCCTCCAGCAGAAAAAACTCGTCTACTACCTCACCGAGGCTGCCCTCTGGGGCCGCGACATCCTCTGGGACCAAAACTGCGCCGTAAACCTCCAGCTGCGCCCCGTGCTCGAGGAGATCTATACCACCTACACCGGCGACAAGGATTCGGCCGACTGGCGCGCATTTGACCAATACACCAAGCAGGTGTGGTTTGGCAACGGCATCCATCACCACTATTCAATGGACAAATTCGTACCCGGCTTCTCGCAAGAATTCTTCACTGACCAGATGCAACGCATTGGTGTTGAGCCAGATGCGCAAGCCGAGCTAACCCAAATAGTCTTCAACCCCGATCTCTACGCCAAGCGCGTCAACCAGGCCGATGGCGTCGACCTCGTCACCACCTCGGCTTGCAACTACTATGCTCCCGGCATCACCGAGGCCGAGGTTGAGAAGTTCTATGGCGCTATGCGCGACCCCAAGGACACTACCCCCATCTCCTACGGTCTCAACTCGCGCCTCGCCAAGGACAACAAGGGCAAGCTATACGAGCAGGTCTACAAGATCGATGGCCTCTACGGCCCCCAGATCCAGAAGATCGTTGAGAATCTCACCGAGGCTGAGAAATACGCCGAGAATGAGGCTCAGCGCCAGACCATCCAGCTCCTCATCGATTACTACACCACCGGCGACCTGCGCACATTCGACGAGTACTCGATCGCTTGGGCCGACGACACCGCATCGCAAGTCGACTTCATCAACGGCTTTATCGAGAACTATGGCGACCCGCTGGGCCGCAAGGGCGCTTGGGAATCAATCGTCAATTTCAAAAACGAAGAGGCCAGCCACCGCACCGAGGTGCTGAGCCAGAATGCCCAATGGTTTGAAGACAACGGCCCCATCGATGCTCGCTTCAAGAAACCCAACGTCAAGGGCGTGAGCGCCAAGGTTATCACCGCCGCTATCCTCGCCGGCGACTCTTATCCATCAACCCCCATCGGCATCAACCTGCCCAACGCCGACTGGATCCGCGCTGCCCACGGTTCTAAGTCTGTTACCCTCGAAAACATCACCGAGGCTTACGACCAAGCATCTCACGGCAATGGCTTCAACGAGGAGTTCGTGATCGATGAGCCCACTCGCCAGCTGATGGACGACTACCTCTTCATCACCGACAACCTCCACACCGACCTGCATGAGTGCCTCGGCCACGGCAGCGGCCAACTCCTGCCCGGCGTATCTACCGATGCCCTCAAGGCTCACGGCAGCACTCTCGAGGAGGCTCGCGCCGACCTGTTCGCCCTCTACTACCTCGCCGACCCCAAGCTGATAGAACTCGGTCTGCTTGACAATCATGATGCCTACAAGGCTGAATACTACAAATATATCCTCAACGGCATGATGACCCAGCTGATGCGCATCGAGCCCGGCAAGGACATCGAGGAGGCCCACATGCGCAACCGCAAGCTCATCGCCGAATGGTGCTATGAGCAGGGCAAGCCCAACAATGTGATCGAGCTGATCGACCGCGATGGCAAGACCTATATCCAGATCAACGATTACCAGCAGCTGCGCCAGCTATTCGGCCAACTCCTCGGCGAAATCCAGCGCATCAAGAGCGAAGGCGACTACGAGGCCGGACGCAATCTGGTTGAGACCTACGCCGTAAAGGTTGACCCGGCTCTGCACCAGCAGGTGCTCGACCGCTATGCCAAGCTGTCAATCGCTCCCTACAAGGGATTTGTCAACCCCATCTACACCCCAGTAGTTGACGACAATGGCGAAATCACCGACATCGCCGTCGACTACACCGAGGACTACCCCACCCAAATGCTCCGCTACTCCCACGACTACAGCATTTCTAATGAAAAATGAAAAATGAAAAATGAAAAATAATGGCTGATACGTCGAATATATTAAAGGACAAATCGACCCAATTTGGTATCCTGATTGTAAAAATGGTCAATTACATACAAACCAATAAGAGAGAGTATGTCATGACCAAACAGATTTTACGTTCCGGAACCAGTATTGGGGCTAATATATTTGAAGCTCAATTTGCCCAATCCAGACCAGATTTTATCAACAAACTCTCTATAGGATTAAAAGAAGCCTCAGAAACCATATATTGGTTGCTGCTTCTCTATTCTACCCAGTATATAGAGCAGATTGTATATGAGAGGATGGATAAGGATTGTAAGGATATATTATCCTTG
Source organism: Bacteroidales bacterium (assembly GCA_020860445.1). Classification (GTDB taxonomy): domain Bacteria; phylum Bacteroidota; class Bacteroidia; order Bacteroidales; family Muribaculaceae; genus CAG-873. Next base: position 2,930 of record JAJBUH010000035.1, read on the forward strand.
TTGGTAGCTTCAATAAATACCTCTAAAAAGAAACTAAGACCTTCTTATACCATGGGGGCCGCAGATCCTGAGGTTCTATATGGGGATCCTAATCTGTATCAAGATTTTGATGCGAATAAGGAAATGGAGGAAGGGATTGGTAATCTTAATTCCTAGCAAAATATTTTTCATTTTTCATTTTTAATTTTTCATTCAATGGATAACAGATATGATTTACGCGGGGTGTCGGCCGCTAAGGAGGATGTGCACAATGCGATCAAGAATGTCGATAAGGGGCTGTACCCCTTGGCATTCTGCAAGATAATCCCCGACATATTGGGTGGTGACCCAGAGTATTGCAACATAATGCATGCCGATGGTGCCGGCACCAAGTCGAGCCTCGCCTACGCCTATTGGCGTGAGACCGGCGACCTGAGCGTATGGAAAGGCATCGCTCAGGATGCCCTGATCATGAACATCGACGACCTGCTCTGCGTGGGCGCCACCGACAATATCCTCGTATCCTCGACAATCGGACGCAACAAGCACCTGATTCCCGGCGAGGTGATCTCAGCCATCATCAACGGTACCGAGGAGCTGCTTGAGCAGCTCCGCTCGATGGGCGTGATGGTCTACTCCACCGGCGGTGAGACCGCCGATGTGGGCGACCTGGTGCGTACCATCATCGTTGACAGCACCGTCACTTGCCGCATGCGCCGCGCCGATGTGGTCAACAACGCCAACATCAAGGCTGGCGACGTGATCGTTGGTCTTGCCAGCTACGGCCAAGCCACTTACGAGGAGAAATACAACGGCGGCATGGGCAGCAACGGCCTCACTTCGGCTCGCCATGACGTTTTCGCCAAGTATCTCGCCAAGAAATATCCCGAGACCTTTGACGCCGCTACCCCCGACGAACTGGTCTACTCCGGCAAGCTGTCGCTCACTGACATCGTTGAGGGCACTGGCCTGACAGCCGGCGAGCTGGTATTGTCGCCCACTCGCACCTACGCTCCCGTGGTGAAAAAGCTGCTGCAAGAGATGCGTCCGGCCATCGATGGCATGGTGCATTGCACCGGCGGCGCCCAGACCAAGGTGATGCACTTTGTCGAGGGTAAGCATGTCATCAAGGATAATATGCTGCCGATTCCTCCGCTGTTCCGCATCATTCAGGAGCAGTCCGGCACAGACTGGCAGGAGATGTACAAGGTGTTCAACATGGGCCATCGCCTTGAGGTGTACACCGCTCCCGAGCATGCACAGCAGGTGATCGACATCGCCCGCAGCTTCGGCATCGAGGCCCAAGTGATCGGCCGCGTCGAGACCGCTCCCGCCAACCGCCTCACCCTGATCACCGAAACCGGAAAATACGAGTATCAACTTCAAAACAAAAGAAACCACCAAGGAGGGGAGGAACCACAGATTTTCACAGATTTCCACAGATTCTTAAATGGAATCTATGATGGAAAATTTTATTCCATTGAAAAAAATCTGTGAGAATCTGTGAAAGTCTGTGGTTCTTACCTTTATGATGATGAATCGATTTTATAACATATTATTTGTGGCAATCGGGGTGCTGGGGCTTATGGGCTGCGGCCGGGGACACTCTGGGGCTGAGGGTGAGGCTAACGAATACGCGCCCCCTGATACCCTGCGGGTGGGCACGCTCTACAGCCCGGCATCATACTTCATCTACCGCGACCAGCCTATGGGTTATGACTACACCCTGGCGGCCGAGTTGGCTGAGGAAAAAGGCATGGTGCTCGACCTGACCGTGGCCCCATCGCTGACCCACGCCATCGAGATGCTCGATTCGGGCCTCATCGACCTCATAGCTTATGAGATACCCATCACCTACGAGAGCAAGGAGAATATGGTGCATTGCGGCCCGGTCAACGAGACCTCGCAGGTGCTGGTGCAGCCCAAGATCCGTGGCCAAGAGCTGATTACCGATGTTACCCAGCTGGTAGGACGCGATATCTACGTCGAGGGTGGCACTCGCTACTACCATCGCCTGATCAACCTTAACGAGGAGCTGGGTGGCGGCATCAACATCCACACCGTCGACCGCGACACCCTCATCACCGAGGACCTAATCGACATGGTGGCCCAAGGCGATATCCCACTCACTGTGGTCGACAGCGACATCGCCCGCATCAACAAGACCTATTATCCCAACCTCGACATCACCATGGAGGTGAGTTTTCCGCAACGCACCTCCTGGGCAGTGTCAAAACAAAAAGCTTGGCTGGCCGATTCAATCAATGCTTGGTTTAGCCAAGACATCCCCCGCCAGGAAAACGCCGAGCTCCTCAAGCGCTACTTTGAGCGCAGCAAGGCCCTCTCGCCCTACGAAAACCTGGATTTTCGAGGGGGCGTAGTCTCGAAATATGACCATCTTTTCAAGCGCTACGCCCCCCAAATCGGTTGGGATTGGAAACTCTTGGCAGCCCAGAGCTTTGCCGAGAGCCGCTTCAATCCCAATGTCACTTCTTGGGCCGGTGCTCGCGGCCTGATGCAGATTATGCCGGCGACCGCCCGTGCCTACAAGGCCGACCCCGCCAAGCTGTCCGACCCCGAGACCTCAGTCCAGGTAGCCGTGCGCATCCTGGAGAGTCTTGACAAGATGTTTCGCGAGCGCGTGCCCGATGCTACCGAGCGCATAAAATTCATGCTCGCCGCCTACAACAGCGGTCCGGGCCATGTGCTCGATGCCATAGCCCTCGCCAAGAAATATGGCAAAAATCCGCAAGTATGGGACGGCCATGTGGCCGAAATGATTCTGCTGAAAGCTAACCCTAAATATTACAATGATCCGGTGGTGAAATTCGGATATTCCCGTGGCCGTGAGACCTACGGGTATGTCACCAAAATTATGGATTTCTACACCAAAGTGAAACAGAAAATCAGTGAATAAAACCATAAATAAAACACAATTCTAAAACAAAATTATAATGGACTTTAACCACAGATTTACACAGATTTACACAGATTTACACATAGGAATCTGTGTAAATCTGTGTAAATCTGTGGTTTCGATTCATATTTTTCCAATTTGAAATTTAAAAGTTACTTAACCGATTTAGATAAATCCAAAATCCATCCTGTCATGAAGAAATTTTTTATCGGAGCCTTGGCGATAGGCATGATTGCCTCGATGTCGCTGCAGTCGTGCATCGGCAGTTTCTCGCTCACCCACAAACTGCTAAACTGGAACGAAGGCATCAACAGCAAGTTTGTCAACGAGCTGGTGTTCTTTGCCTTCTGGATCCTCCCCGTATATGAGGTTTCGGCCCTCGCCGACCTGTTGGTAATCAACAGCATCGAGTTCTGGAGCGGTTCTTCGCCCGTCACCGCCGAGAGCAAAATCATCGATGGTCAAGACGGCAAGTACCTATGCGAGCGCGATGCCAACGGCTACACCATCACCAGCCTCAACGATGGCTCGGTGACTCGCCTCAACTTCCACGAGGAAGAGCAAACCTGGACTGTCGTCGTGGGCGAAGAGATGGACGAGCTGCCCCTGCTCACCTTTGTTGACGAGACTCACGTCAAGGTGCCGGTATCAGCCACCGAGATGCGCGTGGTCGACTTGGCCTCTGAGCAAGCTCTCTACGCCTATCAAGCTGAGGTCACTGCCCAGTGAACCAACAGCAATTCATTGAGCGCGTACAGCTCAACATATCGCGCCACGGCTTGCTGCCCGACAGCAAGCCCGTGGTGGTAGCAGTGAGTGGCGGGGCCGATTCGATGGCCCTGCTCGTTGCTTTACATACCCTGGGGGTAGAATGCGTGGCCGCGCATTGCAACTACCATCTGCGCGGCGAGGAGAGCAATCGCGACATGCGAGCCGTGCAAGCCTTGACGCGACAGCTCGGCGTGGACCTTTACGTGCGCGACTTTGATGTCGAGGCGCGGCAGCGCCTCACTGGCGAGTCGGTCGAAATGGCCTGTAGGGAGTTGAGGTATGAATGGTTCTATGACCTGCTCGACCGCCTGCGTGCCCAGGCCATAGCGGTAGCTCACCATAGCGAGGACAATATCGAGACCTTTATGCTCAATCTGCTGCGCGGCAGCGGCATCTCGGGTCTCTCGGCCATGCGTTGGCGCAACGGCTATGTAATCAGGCCCTTGCTCGATTTCAGCCGCGATGAGATAGAGCAATATCTTGAGCAATCGGGCGTTGAATATGTGGTTGACAGCACCAATCGCGAGGCCATCTATGCGCGCAACAAGCTGCGCCTCGAGATTCTGCCCACGCTCGAGGAGGCATTTCCCGGCGCTACACAGGGCATACTCATGTCGCTCAAGCACTTGGCCGAGAATCGCGATTTCTACGCAGCCGCAGTTGAAGAGAAAAAAGCTCTGTATTTCAAAGGCTTGACCCTGTCGTTGGCCCAACTGATTGCAAAAGAGCCGCAGCATCGGATGCTGCTCTTTGAGTGGCTCAGGCCGTGGGGTTTCAACAGCACTCAGGTTGACAATCTCTTGGCATCGGCCAGTCGGTCTGGCATCGAATTTGTAGCCACCTCGGTCACGGGCTATGGTTCTGCCGCCATCAAGCGCACCGTAAGGCTCGAACTCAATCGCGGCGTTGCCACAATATCTGACCTTGACTGCCCCACGCCATACTCCGAGACTGAGACGCTGGTGAGCCTGGCTCGCGACATACTCACGCCCGTGCACATATTGGTGAGCGAACATTCGGTGGCTGAATTTAAACCAGAGCGCAACCCAAGCGTTGCTTATTTTGACAAGCAGGCGCTCGCGGGCAATCCGCGCTTCGCCCTGCGCCGCTGGGAGCGCGGCGACCGCATGCTGCCCTACGGCTTGGCGCAAGACAAGCTGCTGAGCGACCTCTTCACCAACGCCAAATACAGCGCCGAGCAAAAGCGCAAGACGTGGCTGCTCACCCGCGATGGCGAAATCCTCTGGGCCGTAGGCCTCCGCCAAAGCGCCTCCTTCGCCATCGGCCCCGAAACCCATCGCTACCTCCGCCTGGAATACAGAAACTCTGAAAAGGACATAACCTAAGAGTGATTTTAATAATTAATCTTTTTTGAGTGATTTTAACACGGAGCGCACTGAGGGACACGGAGTTCACGGAGGCCTTTTTCAAATCTGTTTGCGCTCTTGGTTCGGTCATGGAGGCGGCGAGGCCGCAGCAGAGGTCACTGAGCGCGGACAAAAAGGCTGACGCCCACACTCCGTGAGCTCCGGTACCGCTTCAGCGGTCTCTGTGGCCGATTCAAGAGGCGTATTCTCTAAGGAAATAGAGAAACTCCGTGAGCTCCGTGTCCCTCAGTGCGCTCCGTGTTAAAATAGGCGTTTTACTAAAAATCAAATTGAAAAGTTACTTACATTAAATTATGAATAATGACCGAGAAAAAGAGGGGCTGTCGCTCCTCGGTAATAAGGGGGTTAAGTACCCCACAGACTATGACCCGACGCTGCTCGAGACATTTGAGAACAAGCACCCCGAGCACGACTACGTCGTGACGCTCCAGTGTCCCGAGTTTACCACCCTGTGCCCCATAACCTCGCAGCCCGATTTTGGAAAGATTATCATCCGCTACATCCCCGACCGCCGCATGGTCGAGAGCAAGAGCCTGAAGCTGTATCTCTTCAGCTTCCGCAACCATGGCGATTTTCATGAGGATGTTGTCAACATCATAATGAAGGACCTGGTGGCTCTGATGCAGCCCCGCTACATCGAAGTCATCGGCGACTTTATGCCGCGCGGCGGCATCTCCATCCACCCCTTTGCCAACCACGCCGACCCCTCCCACCAATCCCTCGCCGCCCAACGCTTAGCCAATAGATTTAGTGAATAGGTAATAGTGAATAGTGAATAACGGGCCATCCGGTTGGCACCTATAACTTATCACTTCCGTTATTCACTATTCACTATTACCTATTCACTGATACCTATTCACTATTACCTATTCACTATTTACAGTTAGCTTTCCTCACCTACTTATCACTTCCGTTATTCACTATTCACTATTACCTATTCACTGATACTTATTCACTATTACCTATTCACTAACAATGAAAGATACCCTGCTCGTATTATCTGGCGGCATGGATTCTGTAACCATGCTCCACGAATATAAATCCCAAATCGCCCTGGCCGTCACTTTCAATTACGGCTCAAACCACAATGCCCGCGAGATCGAGTGTGCCCGATACAATTGCGACCTGCTCGGTATTGAGCTCGTCGAGGTGCACCTCGACTTTATCGGTAAGCTGTTCAACAGCTCGCTGCTCAGCGGTGCCGACGCCATCCCCGAGGGCCATTACGCCGACGAGAACATGAAATCGACCGTGGTGCCATTCCGCAACGGCATCATGCTCGCCGCTGCCGCCGGCCTGGCCGAGAGCCGTGGCCTCAAGGCTGTGATGATTGCCAACCACTCGGGCGACCATGCCATCTACCCCGACTGCCGCTCTGGCTTTATCCGCGCCATGGGCCAGGCCATCGCCGAGGGCACCTACGACCACATCCAGCTGCTCGCCCCATACACCGACATCAACAAGGGCGAAATCGCCAAGCACGGCAAGGCCCTTGGCATCGATTACTCGCACACCTATTCGTGCTACAAAGGCGGCGCCAAGCACTGCGGCAAGTGCGGCACATGCGTCGAGCGCCGCGAAGCAATGGCCGAAGCGGGCATCGACGACCCCACAGAATACGAAGATTGACATTTTTCTGCCAAAAAATTTGGTGGTTTCAAAATCAATGCGTAACTTTGCAGTGTCTTACGAAATAGGGGCGTAGCCCAGTTGGTTTAGAGCGCTGCAGTCACATTGCAGAGGTCATCGGTTCGAGCCCGATCGTCCCTACAAGTTAAGAAATTACCCGAAGATGCGTCTTCTCACATAGGCGCATCTTTTTATCGGGGTGTAGCACAGTTGGCTAGCGCGCCACGTTCGGGACGTGGAGGTCGGAAGTTCGAGTCTTCTCACCCCGACACAAAGGCTTGCAAATCAATGATTTGCAAGCCTTTGCTATCTTTATACGGCCGATGAGGCAAAAGACATATTGTTTGGCAAGGTTGGCACACCAAACTCCGTATCTCAGTGCACTCCGGGGTTAAACTTTACTTATTTTATTTGGTGCATTTTGGGAAATTTCGTAATTTTGCATTATTAACTGGGGAAAAGTGCGTGTAAATCGCACTTTTCCACACTTAAAAATGCAGAGATGAAGATAGAGAGAGAAATAAACCAAGAGTTGTGGAAGTGGAAGAATGCTCCTAATCGCAAGCCTTTGCTATTGAAAGGCACTCGGCAAATAGGCAAAAGCTGGGCTTTAAGAGAATTCGGCCAGGAGCATTATGAACATGTCCTGGTATTTGATTTTGATGAGCATCCTGAATATAAGAGCCTATTTGAGGCCTCAAAGGATCCTGAACGAATCATAAAGGAGCTTTCTGTATATAGCGAGGTCCCTCTGCTGCCTGAAAAGACTCTGATAATCTTTGACGAGATTCAAGAATGTGAAGAGGCCTTAAACTCACTGAAATATTTCAGTGAGAAGGCCCCACAAATTCATGTCGCTGCAGCTGGGTCGCTGCTTGGCGTGGCGGTGCGTTCAAAACGCATGAAAGTCCCAGTCGGAAAGGTGGAAATCCTGAATATGTATCCTATTACATTTAAGGAATTCCTCGGAGCCTCTGATTCCAAGACATATAACTATCTATCCTCTATCCAAAAAATCGACCACCTGCCCGAGCCTATAATGAATCGGCTTGCTACAGAGTACAAGCGTTATATGGTATGCGGCGGCATGCCCGAGGCGGCCAATGCTATGCTTGAAAACATGGGCATAGCCGCTGTCGACAAAATCCTATCTGATATATTGGCTCTCTATGAAATAGACTTTGCCAAATACGCCACCCCTCTACAAAGCGCTCGCATTCATTCTCTGTGGCATTCCCTCCCGACTCAGTTGTCTAAAGAAAACCGGAAATTCATCTACAATGTGATAAAGAGTGGCGCGCGGTCTAAGGATTATGAGGATGCTGTAATGTGGCTTGAAGACGCTGGCGTGGTGTATAAAATTCAAAATATTACGAAGCCTGGTGTACCTCTGAGCGCTTATGCTGATCCTAATGCTTTTAAACTTTACTCTTGCGATGTAGGTTTATTGCGCAGATTAGCACGCTTGAGCCCCGAGGCTATCTTAAACCCCACATCAGGTTATACTGAATTTAAGGGCGCAATGGCTGAAAATGCGGCCCTTCAAAGTCTCATGCCTAATTTGGACAGAACCAATCCTTACTATTGGACATCAGGGAATACGGCTGAGGTGGAATTTGTTATTCAACATGATGTCGAAATCATCCCAATAGAAGTAAAGGCCGAAGAAAACATCTCAGGGAGAAGCCTCGGGGTATACAATCAAAAATATTCTCCCACCACGCGGATGAGAGCCTCGATGCTGAATCTTCAGTACAATGGCAATCTCCTAAGCCTCCCATCCCCTATCTTGGGATGGTTTCCACAATTGTTAAAATTAAGGTAGAAATAGACCAGAACGCACAATTAAGTGTGGAAAAGTGCGATTAGATCGCACTTTTCCACACTTAATTGTGAGTTAATAAGTAACTATTCAGTTTAAAATTAAACTATAGTACATAAAAACACGGAGAACTCGGAGATCCACGGAGTACACAGAGATTTTTTATCTCTGTTGCGTTCTATAATCGGTCACAGAGGCGGCATAGCCGCAGCAGAGAACACAGAGCGCGGAGACGAGCTGCGGCTCCCCTAGCGCCTCGCAGGCCAAAATCAAATGGTTAACGCCCGCACTCCGAGAACTCTGGTACCGCTTCAGTGGTCTCCATGACCGATTTGAGAAGTTTATAGTCTAAGGAAAGGAAAGTCCTCCGTGGACTTCGTGAATCTCAGTGTACTCCGTGTTTTAACTTAACTTCATAGGGAAAAGTTACTTATTGAAGTGGTCAATTTGAAGTAAAGTTTGGGGTCAAGAATTTTTCATCCATGAAGGTAAATTCAGTGCGTAGCACGGCTCTTGTCTGTTAACCCCACATGGAGTGCGATAGCACGGAATGTGGGGTTAACATGTCTATATCCCTGTGTGTATGAGTGCGTAGCACGGCTCTCACCAAGTGTGAATTATATTGGTCAATATTGTGATAAATTTGGCTAAAAGAGGTTGAGAAATAAAACAAATCTGTTAATTTAGGTTTTATTAATTTACACACGGCAACTACTATTTGCACCTCCCTGCATAACCACAAAGTAACCTTATTATTGACCCTCTTAATCATGAAAACTATCTACGACATACAAGTTTCAACCCTTAATTCTTAATTAATTATGAAAGCATTCTACCCAATCGGGCTGGCATTAGTGCTGGCCGCATCGGTCGCACCCAGTGCGCAAGCTGACGAGCCTCAACTCAAAGTGACCCCTACCGGCCGCGTGTTGGTCGACGGAGCCCTTTATTCCGGTCCTGACCGCGAATTGTTCAAAGATGGAGCCGCTATCCCGGATGTACGTATGGGTGTTAAGGCATCTTACGGCAAATGGAGCGGAAAAGTCGACATCGGTTATTCGATGCAGACCCTTGGCCTCAAGGACATTTTCATCCAGTACACTTTCAACCCTACTTGGTTGGTGAAAGTGGGCAACTTCACCCATCAATACGGCCTGCAGTCATCGACCAGCTCATCGATGAAAGCATCATTCGAGGAACCGCTGAGCAATACCGTATTCAACGCTGCCCGACAGATCGGCGTGATGGGCGTATACAGCGGCCAACAATTCTTCGGCACCTTCTCGGCTCATGCCGAGCCTAAATCAATCAAGCAGACTCCTGATGAGATGAACCACCAAGGCTGGGGTTTCTGCTCGCGCTTGGTAGCCCGCCCCTTCCACACCGACGATGGCACAGTATTCCAAATCGGTATCTCTGGCGCTTATGTAGCACCGCAAACCGAGGGTGATGACATGCCTCACGAGGGTTTCACCATGGCTGGTAACTTCCCAACCCGTGTTGACCGTGTCGTGGCAGCCGAGGTCGACCTGACCAATGCTCGCAACATGTGGAAATTCACTCCCGAGCTCGTTGTAGCCAAGGGCCCATTGGCTGTCGAGGCTCAGTATTTCTTCAACCGCGTGAATATGCACGACGGATTGCACAACTTCACTGGCCAAGGCGCTTATGTTATCCTGCGCGGCCTGATTCTGGGTCAGCACTACGGATACTCGATGAGTGATTGCGGATTGGCTACTCCTAAGCCCGGATCGTTTGAGTTCGTAGCTCTCTACAACTACACCTCGCTGTCGGACAGCAAGGCTCAGTGGATTGATGACGATGGCGCTGTATGCGATGGCATCTTTGGCGGTCGCGTCAACACCCTGTCGGCAACTCTCAACTACTATATCAATCCTTATATGCTGGTGCGTTTCAACTACGCTTACACCCACCGCTGGAATGCCTCCGACCTGCCTCGCGCTGACTTCAACGCCTTCCAGGTACGTATCCAAATCCTCTTCTAAACCCCCAATGCTTACTTGTCAATACTTATTTAAACACGGAGTTCACGGAGATCCATACTCAAAGGATAACGCCCACACTCCGAGACCTCTGGCACCGCTTCAGCGGTCTCTGTGACCGAACCCATAAACGTATTTACTAAGGAAAGAGAAAACCTCAGTGAACTCCGTGCTCCTCCGAGGACTCCGTGTTTAGACCATTAGATTAACGAAAAAAGTTCTGTAATTACACTTTACATCTACATAATATTGTTTTACAACCATGAAAAAGATATTCTCTATTATTCTGATTGCGCTGTTGGCACTGCCTATGGCTGCGCAGGTAAAGCGCTCTGACGATTTCCACAGCAAATACAAACTCAAAGAAGCTGTGGTACTCAGCCGTCACAATATACGCTCGCCTCTGTCGGGACGCGGCAGCACTCTCGGCGACCTCACACCGCATGAATGGGTGAAATGGTCAGCCGCTCCGAGCGAACTCACCAAGCGCGGTGGCGCTTGTGAGACATTGATGGGCCAATTCTTCGGCGACTGGCTCGTTGGCGAGGGGCTCTTCCCAGCCAACTATGTGCCTACTGCCGATGAGGTTGAGGTTTATGCCAATTCGATGCAACGCTGCATCGCTACGGCCCAGTATTTCACCTCGGGATTCATGCCAGTAGCCAATCTGCGCGTCAATCACCGCTATTCGCCATCAAAGATGGATCCGGTGTTTAATCCATGCCTCACCAAGGCAAGTCCCGAATTTGTCGAGGAGGCTCAAAAACAGATAGCCGCCATGGGTGGCGAGGGAGGCGTGGTAGCCTACAACGAGGCTATCGCTCCCAACTACGCTCTCATCGAGGAGGTTATCGATGCCAAGACCTCACCGGCTGCCAAGGCTGGCAAATTTAAGGGATTCAATGACTACAACTGCAAGGTAAAACTCGAAAAAGGCAAGGAGCCGTCATTTGCCAGCGGTTCGCTCAAGGATGCTTGCTCGGTATCTGATGCTCTGACGCTGCAATATTACGAGGAGCCTGACAGTCTGAAGGCTGGCTTTGGCCATCCACTCACTCGACAGCAATGGAAGCAGATAGCCGAGGTTAAGGATGCCTATCAGGACATGCTCTTCTGCGCACCTATCGTGGCTGCCAATGTGGCCCATCCACTGATTGAGTATATGCACGACGAGTTAAACTCTGATGCTCGCAAATTCTGTCTGCTCGTTGGCCATGACAGCAACATCGGCAGCGTAGCCGCAGCTCTCGGCATCGAGGTTAAGGATCTGCCAAATGCCATTGAGGCGCAGACCCCTATCGGTGGCAAGATGGTGTTTGAGAAATGGGAAGGCCCTGATGGCAAAGAGTATGTAGCCGTCAACATGGTCTACCAGACAGTCGACCAACTACGCGACCCCTCGCTCCTGCTCATTGAGAATGCGCCCATGGTAGTGCCAGTGCCCATCACCGGCCTAACCCCCAACGCCGATGGCCTCTACTCCCTCGACGACATCAACGCCCGCTTCCAGCAAGCCCTCGCCGCTTACGAATCCATCCCCTACTGATAGCTCTATCAGAGCCCCCAACGGGGGCGAGCTAGCCGTAACCCCGCATGACCGTAGGGAATGCGGGGGTATATGGGATCCTTCTAGCAGGAGAGCCCCCAACGGGGGCGACTTAATGAGTACATTATTCAACTCTTTAAGTCGCCCCCGTTGGGGGCTCTGATGGGAGGAGCAGATTCGCTTGTCCCCGCATTCCCTACGGTCATGCGGGGTTACGATTAGCGCGCCCCCGTTGGGGGCTCTTTTATCTATGCTGCATCTCTACGAAGACCTTTGTATCTTTGACGATGTAGATGCCGGTGGTGAGGTCGTGGACCTCGTTGAGACCCGGCTGCACGTCGAGGATGCGCAGGGCCTGGCCAGCCAGGCTGTAGATGGTGACGCGCTGTGCGCGACTCGTGCTGATATACAGCACGCCGTCGTAGCTGTACACGCGCCACAGAGCATCATTGATCAAGTCGGCCGGCAGACTATTGCTGTTCCAGCCCAAGGCGGCCAAGCGAATCGGACTGCTCAGGCGGCTGCCATTTGCATCGGTCAGATACGCCTCAAACGGCTCCACATCGCGCAGCTCGGGCACAAACGCCGAACCCTCGGCATATCCCATGCTGTCGTCATAGCGGTTGATCGGCGCCAGCGTATCATCCTGTCCGAGCCTCATCGTGGTGCCAACTAGGCGCATCGAGCCGCACGGACCCTCAGCATCCTGAGTGACGGGGAATGTCGCATTATCGGCCACAAACTCGACCGTGCCAGCCAAGATATAGTCATCGATATACTCTATATTATTCGGCATCGATATCAAGTAAGGCGTATATGCCTCGATATGGTCAGCGGCTTGCCACTTGCCATTCATGCTGTACAGCCAGAATGGCTTAGCCTGAGAGTAATCAGTGCTGCTAAACGCCGCAAACGGTCTGATTTCGCCCTTGGCGGTCACAGTGCCAGAGTTGCCGAGATGGTTGATGGTCTGCACGTCAAACGGCAGCACCAGAGTCTCCCACCCCTGCGTATCGCCATTCATGGCGGTAGTCATCGAGTAGGCGTGGGTATATCGAGCCTCGTAAGCCGTAAACTCCTCGGGGCAGAAGAAATTGCCCGACTCGTCGAGCTCGATAGCCTCGGCGTATCCATTGACCACCACATTGCGCACACCGCTCTTGGCAGCCAGGTCGGCGCTGCTCACATAGAGCAGCAGGTTGGGATTGAACTCAAACAGGCCAGCTGGCACATCGACGTCCTCCAATTCCCATATCACTGCGCCGAGACTGGTCAGAGCCATGAGTTGCACAAAGTCAGTATTATTGGCAGTGCCTTGCAGCCTAATCCATGCCAGGTCGGCAAGCTCATCGGCAGCCCACTCAAAGCCCTTGCTCAACTGGCCAGCCTCGTTGACGATGGCGGTCTCGCCATCGAAGTAAGCCGGCACGGCATACTCTGTCACCTCACTGTCGTTGAAATTCTCCATCGAGGCCCAAGCCTTGATGCTCTTGGCGCCATAGATGTCAAATTCGCCATCGTATGTCACGGTCGCTCCATCATCGAGCGCATAGCTGATGGTGGCGCCAGCCACAGCGGTAATCGTAGCCATCCTGCCATCATAACTGATGCTCGGCGCCTCGCACTCCACTGCATTCGGCAAGAAAGTTGCCACCTCTGACGGGTTGAAATTGTCGGCATAGGCGATAGCCTTGATCATCCTATTATCCGCAATCCGGAATGGACCATCATAGTACGTCGCATTCATATCCGGGTCGCTGCTCGATCCGATATTGTAGTAGATGGCAGCGCCAGTAGTAGCGCAACTAATCTCCACTACATCCTCATCGACCATCTTGAATGTCGGCTTAGCGCACTGGAATGTATCGATCACCTGGGTTGCCACATCGGAATCGAAATAGCCCTCCTTAATTGCAATCGCATTTACTGTGCAGTTCTGGCTGACAGTGAAAGCTCCCGAGTAGTGAGTCGATGCGCTCGTCGGTGTAGTGCCATCTATGGTGTAATAGATGCTTGCCTCACTGGTGGCGGTAGATATGCTCACCGTGCCGTTATTCACAGCAAACTCCGGTTTCACGCAGGTCACAGCGCTCTTGTCATAGTTGTAAGTGTAGACATCTGAGTCGTTGAAGTTGGCCTTGACGGCGATAGCCTTGATGGTGCAACTTCCGCTTACGGTGAAAGCACCTGAGTAATAGGTCGAGGCGCTTGACGGCTCGGTGCCATTGAGGGTGTAGTAGATCCTCGCTCCGTCAGTTTCGCAGGTGATTGTTACCGTGCCTAAGTAAACCGTAATCTCGGGCTCGGCGCAATAGAAGGATTTAACCTCCCTCTCGGCCACATCAGAATCGAAATAGCCAGTCTTTGTGGCTATCGCCTTGATAGTGCAGTTCTGGCTGATTGCAAACTCGCCTTCATACAGGGTTGATGCGCTCGTCGGGGTATCGCCATTGAGGGTGTAATAGATGTTTGCGCCATCGGTGTCGCAGGTGATTTTGACTATGTTATCCGATATGGTAATCACCGGAGGCACGCAGGTCACAGAGTTCTCGTCATAGTTGTAAATGGCGACCTCTGAATTGTTGAAGTTGGCCCTTACGGCAATGGCCTTGATGGTGCAAACGCCAGAGACAGCGATAGGCGTGCTGTAGGTCTCACTGCTTGCGGTAGGATCAGTGCCATCGATGGTGTAGTGGATGGCTACGCTATCTGTCTCGCAGGTTATGGTCGCCATACCGTTTCTTACAGAAATGATCGGGGTCTCGCACTTGAATGTGTCGATTACCTGGGTGCTAACCTCTGAATCATTGAAGTTGGCCTTTATGGCGACAGCCTTGATCGTGCAATTCTCGGTTACCGTAAATGGGTTGTCATAAAGCGTAGATTTACTGGTTGGCTCCGTGCCATCTATGGTATAATATATGCTGGCGCTATCGGTCTCGGTAGCGATTGTCACCTTGGCACCATTGACAGTAAACGTAGGCGCCAAGCAATAGAACGAATCAATCACCTCAGTGCTTATGGGAGAATCAAAGTAATCATCCGTTACGGCAATAGCCTTGATGGTGCAATTCTCTGTCACAGTAAATGGGTTGATATACTGCGTTGAGACAGAGGTTGGGGTCGTGCCGTCGAGGGTATAGTATATGGCCGCATCCTTTGTGGTCGATGTCAGCGTAATAGTTGTGCCCTCCACGGCGATGGATGGGGCCGCGCAGGTGACAGAGGATACCACATACCTATACTCTACTATCTCGGAATCGAAATACCCGCCGAGCGATGCCAAAGCATAGACATAGCCCGAGGTAGTCTGAGTAAATGGGTCCTGGTAGATAGTGCCATCGACCTTTACGTCAGGATTGCTCTGCTGCGAGCTATAGACCGCATAGTAAATCTGGGTATAATCCGGGTATTCGCCCTCGATATAAATCTGGCGGCTCGCATAGCGTATGCTCGGCTTTTCAAGCCGCTGTGTGGCATGCACGGTGTCCGACATCGCTGACTCATGCAGCGACTCATCAGCCAATTGATACACCGCAGTGACGGCGTAGTAATTGGCCTCCAACAGGTCGAGCGAAGTGTCAGTGTATGTTGTCTCGGTGAGCAGGCTCTCGTTCAATGGGTCATTTGCGCCATTGCGGTACACCCTGTATCCGGCCAACCACGGCAACTGGCTATCGACAAAGCCATCAGCGCGAGCGGCATCAAGTATGGTCTCGAATGCCTCGTCGGTGCCATCCCAAGTCAGGGTTACGCCGCTTGCCATTGAGGTCTCAGCCTTAAGGTTGGATATCTTGGGGTATTCACTCGGTATGTAGTCATAAGTCGGAGCCCTCTTGAACGAGGCTGTCTCGATGCTGCTGACTGTGCCGTCGGGCATCACCAGGGCGCAAAGGATATGGTAGTCGCCTTCGTCCAAGTCGCTCACATCAGCGTCAAACGAGAAACCGCCGTTGGCATAAGTGCCACCCTTCTTAAATGTACCATAGTCATAAGTCACATTGCCCTCCTCATCAGGGATGAAGAAGGTGTAGTAGCACTGCATATTCTGATATTCCTCGTCGGTGGGCACTCGCAAGAAGAACTTTGAGAATGACGAAGACCAGATATTGTCATCACCCTTGATCTGAGCGCGCAGGATATGCAGCCCGGTAGAGAGTGACTTGACATCAAAATTAATGGTAATCAACCCGTCATCTGCGCTTACCACGCGCGAATCCTGCAGCTTTTCGTCAATATAGGTGTTGAGCGTACCTCCCGATGCCACTGAGGGCATCTTGAAGAAATATGTGCAATATGGGGCCGAGAGGGTGCCATCGTCTGAGGATGTCTGAGCCAATATGCTGTGAAGGCCCACATTAAGACTCTTTATATCCACATCGAGATTGACTATGCCCGATGAGGTGTTCAAGTCATATTCTGAGTGGAATGTCTCATCGATATACACCCTCAGATGAGCACCCTCGGCATAAGATGGCTGCCGAAAGAACATGGTAGTATAGGGCGAGGACAATGCCCCAGTCTCTGTCACGGCTTGCACCGTCAGGGTATGGAGCGAGACAGAGAGCTTCTCCACATCAATATTCAGGTTGATTGCTCCATTGTTGGCCGTTGCCTTTTGCGTAGAATAGAGTTCATCATCGATATAAGCATTTACGGTAAAGACGCTGGTGAGGTCAGTAGTCTTCAGGAAGAAACACGACTTTACGCTGCTCAATGTATCGCCGTCTGAGATTTGGAAGTGCACGGCGTGCACGCCCTCAGACAGGGAGCCTATGTCTACATTCACCCGTGACGACTCGCTTGTTAGCGTGCCGTCTTTGCCTCCATCATAGTCGTTGCCGAACCAATAATGGTAGGTATAATTGATTTGGGCCCAGCCAATGACCAAGCCCAAAATCGTCAGTGTCAGCAATAATGACTTGCGCATATCACTTCACTTGTATTGTGACAGGCAGAGTGCCGCTGCTGGTCGATTGCGAATCCACAGTCAGGCTCACAATCTGAGGATTAGTGGGAGTTGTCTCAAAAGGAAGGAAACCACCATAAAGACCTACCTCAGATCCGTCAGTGCCAAGATAAGTGGAAGCGGCAGTATCGGTTAGTTTGTAGAAGTTATCGTCTTGGAATAAGGTTGCATATTCTTCGGTAGTTAAGGAGTAATTATCTACTCCTACTGACGAACTACCAACTGAAACATTTCCAACTAGGATGCAATTATATACCGTACAGTCAGATAACAAAATTGTTGAATTACTTGAACTTGATATAATACAATTAGAGAAGTTACAATTTTCAGAAGTACTCCTACCGAGATTAGTGTTCTCATCAACTATAACACAATTTTCAAAATCAAATGCATGAGTTCCGCTTCCATAATAAGTTTGGTATATGTAAGAATTTTGAAATAATATTCCATTGTTGGCTTTCATAAATCTTGAAGCGTTTAAAACGCAATTAATTATGGAGCAATCGCTAATTATGTTTGAGGTATTATCTGATATATTATTTGCAAAAGTACAACGCAAGAATGAGCCCCCATGGAATCCATTTATAGTTACAGTTCCTGCACAAGTAAGGCCTTCCATCCTGAATTTATTATTATTTACTGTGTCCGCCTCAAAATTTATAGTGAAATTGTTAACTAAGGTAGTTCCTGTAGAGGTTGATTCTTCCCCTGTAACTTTTGTCATTCCTGCTCCACAGATAGTTATAACCTTTCCCAAATTTACCGATTGGAAAGTACCTGGAGAAAGATAAATTGCATCCCCTGTTTCAGCATCTGCATAAGCGTTGATTAGACCTGTGGCTCCATAGTATTGTGTGACTTCGCCAGTGGAGGCTTTGCTGAGGGTTGCGACCGTTGTCTGCTGGGCATAAGCGCAGCCTATGGCCAGAATGGCCATAAAGAGAGTCAAGAATTGTTTCATTGGGATTGGTAGATTATTTTGTTTATTTGATCGCATAAAAAAGTGGACTGCTCAATACTGCTCGTCTCACCGTGGAGGCCTTAGGATGCCCTTAGCCAAGACAAGCAGTCCGGTCAGCCCACGTGGCGATTATAAAATTAGCCAATGACGGGTCGCATCACTGCAACTCGCCACCGGGTGAATATAATCTACCCTGGACGTTAACCAAACTGAACTATCTTCCGGCTGATTGAAAAGTTCCTAAGTTTCCACGTTAGAAGACAGCGTTGGAAAAAACGCCTTTGTATGTCATTACCCTCCCGTCCCGGTCAGCTGGCCGGTCGCGCGAAGGCGAGTTCCAGGGCTCTCTTGCCCCTCCCTCATCGCAAATTTACACCATTTTTCATTCCCCCACAAATTTTTCACCAATTTTTTTCAAAAATTTTTAATTTTTCCCCCTTTCCACCAATTCTTTGCCCAAATTCCACCCCCTCAGGGGGCCTCCAGCCCCCCTCGCGGCCCCAATCAGCCTCCTCTGGGGGGCTGTCACCCCCTACACAAAGGCGACCCTACACCCGGCGCACGGGCAGTGTGGCCGCGCCGCCCCCGGCGCATGGGCAGTGTGGCCGCGCCGGGATGGGTCATCCTTCCGCACCCTACACAGAGGCGACCCTACGAGCCGCAGCAGAGTGTAATCATGTTGCCGCGGCCCGTAGGGTCGCCTCTGTGTAGAGGAGCCTCTGTGTAGCATCCCATGTTGTAGGGTTACGCCTAACTCGCCCCCTTTGGGGGCTCTGTGGGTGGGGCCGTCACTTGTCCCCACATTCCCTACGGTCATGTGGGGGCCACACGACCAGCGGGAGTGTGGGGACAAGCACGAGCGCAGCGAGTGCTGGGATCCCCATGGCCACTCCACCCTCAGATCCCCCAAAGGGGGCGAGCTAGCATTTGTTTGGTATCCAAGTCATATTTGCCCTTCATATAGAAGATACAGATATTGGTATCCAAGAGAAATACTTTATGGCTCATTTCAATCGAGGGATTCTATGTGACGAGTGTTGGTATGGCGTGAGGCGCGGATATTCCTCTTAAGAAAAGCCATATATGGGTGCCAATAGTCCCTCATCCCCTCAAGGAAAACGAAAAACTTTTGTGATTTTTTGGTGGTTTGAAATTTATAGGGTATATTTGCCACAGAAAATCAATATTGATGAGGACTCAAAAGGAATACATAGACGCTCTCAAGGCATTCGCGCCTGTAATGAGGGAAAGATTCGGCGTCACCTCAATGCGCCTCTTCGGTTCAGTGGCTCGCAATGAGCAGACTGACCAGAGCGACTTGGACCTATTCGTAGAGATGCCGGCCAAAATGTTTTTGGTTATCTCCCTAAAACAAACCTTAGAGGAGAAATTCTCATCCAAGGTTGACATCATCAGGAAACACATCGGCCTCAACCCCTACCTTAAAACCCAAATCGATCAAGATGGCATCACAATATTCTAATTCATCCTTGATTTTTGGTATTCTTGTACAAGTCAAGAATGCCCTCCAACAATTGGAGGAATGGAATGCATCGATTTCGAGTGCTGAGGATTACCTTCTTTCTCCAGAGGGAATGAAGACGTTGGCCGCATCAAGTATGGTTATTGTAGCCATTGGCGAAAGCGTCAAGAGAATAGATCACCTAAGCAAAGGCGATTTGTTGCACAAGGTTCCTTCTATACCTTGGAAACAGGTAATGGGGATTAGAGACATAATTGCTCATGGCTATTTTGACATTGATGTGGATCAAGTCTTCGACGTAGTGAAAAATGAGGTTGAGCCGCTTCGCCATGCCATTGGAGAGCTGGTTGACATCATATCCGATCCAGATTAACAGTGTCGCTGACGCCGTTTATTGTGACATCATTGGTGTCGCCGACCCCCCATTGGTGTCGCTATTGGTGTCGATGAAGTTACGAACAGGATGGGAGGAGT
>JAJBUH010000171.1 GCA_020860445.1 Bacteroidales bacterium
GATTCTCACAGATTCAACCATGGGGAATCTGTGTAAATCTGTGTAAATCTGTGGTTCAGCTTCATGTTATTTAATTTGGAAATGAAAAGTTATTTAATTATGAGAAGGTCTTGAGATAGAAGTATTTTTCACTTTTCATTTTTCACTTCTTGTAGGAAGGCGGTGCGGGGGAGGTTGTAGAATTCTACGAAGTCGGGCACTGCGGGGTGGCCGGGATAGGGGGTGTAGAAATGGCCCGGCTTGACATCATGCTTAGCGTTGCGCCACACGGTGATGTAGGCGATGGGATAATCCTTGATAGCGGGATAAAGCACATCGCAATACCAATCGTTGATAGGCAGACCCTCACAGCCAGTCTCAGTGAGGGCAGCGATTTTGCCGCGCTCCTTGGCCATCTGGGTTGCGTAAGTGAGGTCGTTGTTGATCATCTGGTCAAAATAATCCTTGCCAGCATCGGGGAAATAGTAAACATCGGCCCCGAAAATATCGACATACTCATCGCCCGGATAGCGCTCCATATATTGCTCGAGGCTGTTGACCTTGTCTGGCGAGTAGGCCCATACCACATTGTCGATGCCGCGCTCATCAAATACTTTGCGTGTCATCTTCCAGAGCTCTTTGTACTGCTCGGGAGTGCACAGGTCTTGGCCCCACCAGAACCATGAGCCCGTGTGCTCATGCCATGGGCGGAACACTACGGGAATCCTCTGTCCCTCGGCATCGCGCAGATTGCCTATGAAGTCGGCCACGGTGCCTATCCATATTTGCATCGAATCGTTTAGTTCGCCGGGTTGAAGCACAGCCGATAGAACATCTCCCGAGGTATCCCAGGCTGAGCCCTTAGTGACGGGATTGCGAGGATGCCACGAGAAGGTGTTGATGCCACCGCGAGCCGCATGAGCTGCAGCATTCTGGCGAATGAAGTCAAAGGGCACGCCATCGAGTTGGCGCGGCAGTCCCCATTCTATCTCGCCGAGGTCCCAGTTGACGATGGCTGGATAGTCGCCCACTACATTTTTCACATCGCTGCTGTCGGGCACGTATTCCCAACGGTAGCCGTAGCTGAGGTCATCATGGTGGCCGAATGCAATCAGGCTGTCAGCCACCAAGCCATTTAGTTGAGCAATAAGGGTTTGTGCGGGAGTGAGAGGTTCTTCCGCTACTTCTTGCTTTTGCTTTGAGCCGCAAGCACTGAGCACGATCAGCCCCACGGCGAGGTAAGAAAGGTTTTTCATATTGGTTTTTGGCCTTTGGAAATAAGTAAAACAAGATTTTAAAATTAAAATATAATGAAGTTTAACCACAGATTTACACAGATTCATCCATGGGAATCTGTGTAAATCTGTGAAAATCTGTGGTTCTTATTCATTTTTAATTTTAATCTGAAAGGTTACTTTTTAATGGAAGTTGTTGTTTGAGAGTGAGGTGTTATCCGAGGGTTACTTTTACTTCGTTTTTAGAGCCGATTGGTTGCAGCGGTATGGTGTTGCCCTCGACTGGCTTGCCATTTAGGGTTATTGACTTCACGCCCTTGCACACATGGTCAGGATTCTCAACGCGGATGTCATACTCGGCTCCACGGAATTGGCGCTTTACCTCATACTCGTCCCAATCCTTGGGGATGCATGGGTCAATCTCCAAGCCATCGTAACTGGGCTTGATACCGAGTATGAATTGCGAGATGGCGTACCAGTTCCAAGCGGCGGTGCCGGTGAGCCATGAGTTCTTGCCTTCACCGGGTCGGGCTGCATCTTTGCCAGCTACCATCTGGCAGTATACATACGGCTCGACCTTGTGGAGCTGGCTGCGGTGTTCGGTGTATGCTGGACATATCTTCTGGTAATATTCCCAGGCATGGTCGCCTCGACCGATTACTGTCTCGCCGATGATTACCCAAGGATTGTTATGGGCGAATATGCCAGCATTCTCCTTGTATCCCTCTGGATAGGTTGAGATTTCCCCGTATTCAACCACATATTTCGAGAATGGGGGATTGTTGAGCACGATGCCATGCTCGCAGTCCAGGCGCTCCTTGACAGAGTCGAGAGCTCGCTCTACCATACCTTTGTCTTTGCCTACGCCAGCCATCGAGCACCAGCCTTGGCTCTCGATGAAGATTTGACCCTCTTCATTCTCCTTGCTGCCAACCTTGTTGCCGTAGAAATCATAAGCGCGCAGATACCAGTCGCCATCCCAGCCGTCGCGTTCGATTGTTTGTTCCATATCATCGGCAAGCTTGAGGGCGCGTTTAGCTTCGGCATGCAGTTCCTCGGCCTCTTTGCCGCTCTTACGCTCGGCATAAGCCTCGCACAGGTCGGCATAAGCACGAGCTGTCACCACGAATTGGCCAGCGATCATCAGGGATTCGGCCTTTGAGCC
This sequence comes from Bacteroidales bacterium, assembly GCA_020860445.1. Lineage (GTDB taxonomy): Bacteria > Bacteroidota > Bacteroidia > Bacteroidales > Muribaculaceae > CAG-873. The sequence continues at coordinate 2,380 of JAJBUH010000171.1, forward strand.
AGCGGTATTGTTCTCGGTGGTTTGGAATGATTCATTGGGGTCGGTCGAGAAGCAGTTGAGGTTTAGGCAGTCGTTCCAGTCGGCGCGGCCTATCAGTGGCAGTCCGTGAGGACCCAGATTGTTGACCACATGGTCGAGCGACACGCGCAGGTGCTCCATCAGCGATTGCTCAGAGCCGGGCTGGTTGTCATAAGGGACTGGTTCGGCGAGGATTGAGAAATCGCCAGTCTCCTTGATATAAGCGGTGGTGCCGAAGATTAGCCACAAGGGGTCGTCGTTGAATCCGCCACCAATGTCATTGTTGCCGCGCTTGGTCAATGGCTGATACTGGTGGTAGCAGCCGCCGTCGGGGAATTGGGTCGAGGCGATGTCGATGATGCGAGCGCGTGCACGCTCGGGTATCTGATGCACAAAGCCCACCAGGTCTTGGTTGGAATCGCGGAATCCCATGCCTCGGCCGATTCCGCTCTCAAAGAACGATGCCGAGCGCGAGAAGCAGAAAGTGACCATGCACTGATATTGATTCCAGATGTTGACAGTGCGCTCCAGGCGCGGGTCAAGGCCAGAAAGCGAGAATTTGTCGAGCAGCTGATCCCAGTAATTCTTTAGTTCTGAGAATTTGGCATCAACTTTCTCTACAGTATCGAGTTGGGCGATTATCTCGCGAGCCGGCTTCTTGTTGATCACTTGGTGAGATTCCCATTTCTGGTCGTCGGGATTCTCGACATACCCGATGATGAAGATGATATCCTCAGTTTGGCCTGGTTCGAGTTCAAGCTCGAAATAGTGGCTCGCAATAGGCGACCAGCCATGGGCTACACTGTCGGATGGCTTGCCAACCTCTACCACCTGCGGGGTGTCAAAGCCATTGTAAATGCCTAGGAATGCTTCGCGGTCGGTATCGAATCCCTGGATGGGACGATTGGCGTGGTAAAAGGCGTAATGATTGCGGCGCTCGCGATATTCGGTCTTGTGATAGAGGGTAGAACCGTCGATTTCGACTTCGCCAGTCGAGAAGTTGCGCTGGAAATTCTCCATGTCGGTCGAGGCATTCCAGAGGCACCATTCGATGAAGGAGAAGAGTTTGAACCGTTTCTTATGGTCAGTGGTGTTGGTGAGCGACATACGGCACACCTCGGCATTGATGCCAAGCGGCACGAAGAATAGACAGCTGGCACGCAGGCCGTTCTTCTCGCCAGTGATGCGCGTATAGTTCATGCCATGACGGCACTCATAGCTGTCGAGCGGGGTCTTGCAGGGCTTCCAACCGGGATTCCACACGGTGTCGCCCTCCTTGATGTAGAAATAGCGGCCACCGGCATCCATGGGGACGCCATTGTAGCGATAGCGCATGATGCGGCGGAATTTGGCGTCTTTGTAGAAGGCGTATCCGCCAGCAGTGTTGGATATGAGAGAGAAAAAACCATCGGTGCCGAGATAGTTGATCCAGGGCCAGGGGGTTGCCGGATTGGTAATCACGTATTCGCGATTGGCATCATCAAAATGTCCGTAAACCATTATATTATAATGTTAG
>JAJBUH010000189.1 GCA_020860445.1 Bacteroidales bacterium
TGCCCCATGCGGGTATGGGCCTAAGAGACCTAATTATTCAGTGAACACTAAATAACAAAATCTCCACTCAAATATCCAATTATTTATTGGATGGTGCGATTGCTCTATGCTCCCCAGAGAATAGACCAAGTGAACGTCCCCTGTACCACACTAGTGTAGGCGTGGCGGGGCTTTCTTATTCATCATAATCTACAAAACGTTTGCTTTCGAACCGTGACAAATTGTCACGGTTTCACTCCCTTGGTTTTGGTGGAAAGGTGAAAAAGTCGTATATTTGCCAATGGTTTAATTTGACAGGCGATATGATACGATTTGACGACATGCCAGTGAGGTATCCAGTCGGGGAGCAAAGCTTCAAAGCTCTTCGACAGGGTGGGTATTTATATGTTGACAAGACTGAGTTTGTGGCTCGACTTATATGGCAGGGCAAATTCATCTTTCTGGCGCGTCCTCGGCGTTTTGGCAAGAGCTTATTACTATCTACCATCGAATATTATTTCCGTGGTGAAAAAGAACTCTTTGATAGCACCTGGATTGGTGAACGCGAGACCGATTGGAAATCCTATCCTGTATTGCACTTCGACATGAGCAGATGCAACGGCCAAAGCGCCGAGATACTCAATGCTCATCTCCATCGCAAAGTCGAGGATTATGAAAAGGAATACGGCTTGGAGATTCATTCTGAAATCCAAGACATTGGCGACAGATTCAATACTCTTATCACTTCGATTCATAAAAAAGTCGGGGCCGAAGTCGTAATCTTGATTGACGAATACGACAAGGGCATCCTTGAGACACTCGATGAGACCCAAGCCAAGCGCGATGCTATGAGCACTGTGCTTCGGGCTTTCTATTCTCAGCCCAAAGCTGCCACTGAGTCTGTCAAATTCTGCATGGTCACTGGCGTGGCGCGTTTCGGCAGTTATACTCTATTCTCTGGGCCCAACAACTACTTGGACATTTCTATGAATGCAACCTATGCCTCAATTTGCGGCATTACCCAAGAGGAATTGCTGAGCAACTTTGAGGAGGGAATTGCCAAGATGAGCGAAAAGCTCCAAGAGACTAAGCAGGAGACCATTGAGGCATTGCGGCAGAAATATGACAGCTACCGCTTTACAGAGTCAGATGCGCTTGTTTACAATCCCTATAGCTTGCTTTCGGCCTTCTCAGAGGGCAAGATGGATAACTTCTGGATCAAATCAGGCATCAGCAAGGTATTTGTAAAATACCTGACGCGCTCAGAATTTGACCTTATGGAGCTCGAAAAGCTCTGGGTCACTCGCGAGCGCATGGAGGGTACGTATTCTAAGGAAGATTCTATCCCGCTCTTGTTTCAGACTGGCTACCTCACCATCAAGGATGTGCGTAATCTGAAGCTCTATCGGCTCGGCATCCCCAATGGTGAAATTCGTTCTGCGCTCGTAGAGCAACTGATGCCTCGCTTCATGGGTATTTCGGCTGATACATTCTCCGAACTTTTGACTGACCTCCAAGACAATATTAAGTTGGGCCAGATAGAGGGATGGATTATGGATATCAAATCTCTCATCTCCAAGATTCCTAATCAATTATTTGGCCCTATAGAGAGCCATTTGCCCGATGAATATGAACGAGCAAAAGTCAAAGAAACCAATATCGCCAATTTCGAGCGTACATATCATCTCATCATTCACATGATAGGCCAGATGATAAATATCGAGGCTCGCAGCGAGGTCTCATTTGCTGGTGGGCGTGCCGATATGGTGATAGAAACCAACAATTACGTCTACGTAGTAGAGTTCAAATTGGATTCAACTGCTTCCGTAGCCTTAAAACAAATTGATGAAAAAGGTTACCTCTTACCTTGGCATGCCGATAGGCGACAAGTCTATAAGATTGGCATTTCTTTCTCATCAAAGGATCGCAACATTGTCGATTATGCCTACCAAGGTTCGGAAGAAAATTGATTTATTATAGAAAAGATAGTACAGGGGACGTTCCCTTGTACCAGTATCTGGGTAGCACAAAGCAATAGCGCTGAAATCCATCTGAGCAGAGGAATTTCAGCGCGATTGCTCCTAAAGATTAAGAGGGTATTAGCTGTTTTGTTGGGATGTAGGTTTTGGACTAATCTACCAATCCCCAATTTCTGTGTACACTTTGTAATCAGGGAGAATAAGAAAGACCCGTTTCCACTATTGGAGGCGCTCTTTGACGGTGGTCCAGGCTGGGCTGCGGAAAAGGGCGCAGTCGTGGAGGGTTTCGAGCATCGGCACCAAGCGGCTGAGGGGAATGGCGAGGGCTTGCTCATCGGGGCGCAGGAATTTGCGCACTGACAGGTCGTACATGCCCAGGAAGGCGCGGTTACCCCCCTTGCGGTTCTCGGTGGTGATAAATGTGAGCATCGAGCAGCACCCCGAGGCGAACTGGCAACTCACGGCATCTGGCTCGTTGGTGTCGTAGAATGCCCACGCCACAAGACCACTGATGACATCGGCGTTGCCGAAGAATACAAGACCCTCAACCCCATCGAGGCTCTCCATCTGGTCGAGGCGGGCAAAATTGAAATAGGGTTTCTCCTGCAGCTCAATATCAAGGCTCTCGACATACTCATTGACCATCTCGGGGGTCTGCTTGTAATGCTCGACATTTGACACGAATTTGGGAATGCCCGCATTGAGCGGCATGAAGCCGCTATAAACGCGCCCACCGCCGCAATGAAGTTTATCCTTTGAGAATGACACCACTTGTCCTTGCTCCACCATCGGCAGCGCAGCGAACATGCAGTGCTGCAGCGCCACCTCCTCGCCGGCGGCCTCATCTGAATACCACACAGCAATGGGCAGCTTCATGCCCTCGCCAAAGGCTTGGCGCAGGTCATCTATCAGTTGTTTAACGTCTTTCATGTGTATCGTTTTTAGTGCTTACTTTAGCTATCATGTTCTTCCTGGGTCATATTATGTTACCTCTGTCACAAAGGTAATGATTTTATTTCACACAAGCCCATTTTTACTCAAAATCTTTCTATTTAAATTTTCTTCTCCACTTATAGTGCAAATTATAGTACAAAGCTTCGTCCCCTCAAGTCCTATAATCAAGCGCCGTTATACAATTTGTATAATATAATTTGTATAATACGATTTGTATAACACGATTGCGGTTAGAGGGTAATTTTATGGACGGATATTGCTATTTTGCAGAGAAAATTGTTAGATTATAAATCGAGGCCCTAATTTGGCCAAATAAAAAAATTTCACCTAATATCAATATCTGCAATAGTATGAAAACCTATATACTGAGCGCAGCAATCGCTGCCGCATTGACATTCTCAACTATGGGCTGCATGAGCAGCGGAGGAGCCCTCAACTCTGAGTATCTGCTGAGCGGAGCGGCAAAGGCCGCTCAGGCCATGAGCATATCCGATGAACAGATTGCTCAGCTTGTGCATCAGTCGGTCGAACAGATGGATGCCAAGAACACCCTCCTGCCGGCCTCAAATCCCTATAGCCAGCGCCTGGCTCGCATCACTCAGGGTATAACCCAAGTCGATGGCATCCCCTTGAATTTCGCAGTATATCAGACCAATGAGGTCAACGCCTTTGCCTGCGCCGATGGCAGCGTGAGGGTCTACACCGGGCTTATGGACCTGATGGATGATGACGAAGTGCTGGGTGTAATCGGCCATGAGGTGGGACATGTGGCTCACCATGACTCAAAGAATGCCTACAAGCAGGCGTTGCTCAACTCAGCACTGCTCGACGGCCTGTCGTCGATGGGAGGCGAGATGGCCGCGCTCACTTCGAGCCAGCTCGCCCAACTGGGCGAAGCAGCCATTTCGGCAAAATACTCGCGCTCGCAGGAGAGCAACGCCGACGATTACGGCTATACTTTCTTGCGCCAGCATGGCAAGAATCCTTGGGCCATGGTGCATGCTTTTGAGAAGCTGAAGAGCTTGGAGGGCAACAGCTCGACATCGAGCGTGACCAAGCAGATGTTCTCTTCTCATCCAGACACTGAGGCGCGCATCGAGGCCATGAAGAAGCGCTGCATCGCCGACGGCATCGCCGAAAATGCCACCACAGTATCGACCTCAGCCACCACTCCTACCTCGACCCACTCTACCCATACCTCAACCACCGAATCCCTCCCCCCTCAAAACGTCAAATCCGTCTCAGTCGACGACCTCTTCAAGCGCTGACTTATGGAAGTAAGAATAAAAAACGCCCTATTCTCCATATTTCTTTTTAGCCATACACAACGGAAAGGCTCATAAACCTACCGATACAAAAACCGAGCAGACCGATACAAAGCGAACAAGAAACTGTAAAAACCGATATAGAAACTGTAAAAACCGATATAGAAACTATAAAAACCGATATGGAATCTGTAAAAAGCCGAGGATTCCTCTCTTCTACCTATTTCTCTGAAGGTGGGCTTTGGAGATAATTCTAGGAAGTAAAGCGTCATTTTGAAATTAAAATATCACCAGGTCGCCTCGGAGAGGCGATATTTGGCTAACCCCAGTCAATTGAGCGAAGCGAAATTGGCTGGGGTTACCAAGGATTCTATCATCCTTTGGTATTCGCCTCGGAGAGGCGGTACATCGAATCAGAGTCAGTACCGCCTCTCCGAGGCGAATAGTTTTTCTACTGGTATCCTCTTTTTACCCCACCCAGCGTCGCCTCGCTCCGCTGAGTGGGGTTAACCAAATACCGCCTCTCCGAGGCGACCAGCTGTGATATCACAATTTTATTGGTATTCTCCAAAATATAGCGAAGCCACTGGCTCGGGGGGAGGCAGTGGCTGAGGGGGAGGAGAAATAAGGGCTATTGGAGGTAGCCGACTACGCGGTATTCGCCGTTGAGGGTGGGACGATAGACCACATGGTGGCTAAGATAAGCGGGAGCGCCATTCCATATAATCGAGATGGGGTTGTAAAGCGTGGGGACAATCAAGCCAATCGGGGGCACAGTGGTGGCATAGCCGCCAGCGCGTGCGCGGTAGAATAGGCCGTTGGCCACCCAGTAGGTGATCCCGTCGAGCAGACAAGCCACCGCGTTGAGCGGGGGAGCTGGCTGATAAATCGGCGGAGCTATGGGCGAAGCCAAAGGAGCGCCTGGCAGAGGCGACGGATTGGTTTGCACCGGCGGCGCAACCATCGGCCCCGGATTGGGATTAGGCGCACCGATAGCCGGTCCGCCATTGATGGGTCCGCCACCGGGTCCGCCCGGGCCTCCACCGGGTCCACCAGGACCTCCACCGGGTCCACCAGGACCTCCGCCGGGTCCGCCTGGGCCTTGTGCTGAAGCTAACAATGCTATAGAAGTAGCCAATGCTAAGAAAATCCGTTTCATAGTAAAGAAAATTTATCAGGTTCCTTTCTTTTATAGGAATAACAACCGAGGGACCATTTGGGTTGAATATGGGTATGGTGTAGGACAAAAACGACATATATCCAAAAATGATAGAAATTTGATTGAAATCACGTTTGGAGGAACAGAAATATTCCGTAATTTTGCGGTACATTTCAATTACCCCAATCTATTGCCTTATGACGCCACGCATTATCACCCTCGCCAAAGCCCTCGGAGCCGCTATAATAATGTCGACGCTCCCCGCTGCGGCCCAGACCGACCTCACCCTGTGGTACGAGCAGCCAGCCATCGCTTGGGAGGAAGCCCTGCCCATCGGCAATGGCACCTTCGGAGCCATGGTATTCGGCAATCCCACCACTGAGAAACTATCGCTCAACGACATCACCCTATGGAGCGGCCGCCCGCAAGAGCGAGGCGAAAACACCGAATCGGCCCGATACCTCAAGCCTCTGCGCCAAGCCCTCCAAGCCGAGGACTTTGAGCAAGCCAACGCCCTCTGCCGCAAGATGCAGGGGCCCTTCACCCAGAGCTACCTGCCCTTGGGTGACTTGCTGCTCACCCAGACCTACGGCAAGGCCAATCCAAGTGTCCGCAATTATCGCCGCAGCCTCGACCTCGACAGCGCCCTGGCCCACGTGCAATACCAAATCGATGGTGTCGACTACCAGCGTTCGCTCTTCGTGAGCGCGCCCGACAGCGCCATGGTGGTGATGCTCGCCGCCAGCCAACCCGGCAAAATCAACCTCGACTTAGCCTTTGACTGCCAGATGCCCGGTTATGCCGTGGCTCCCGATGGCGCCAACCTCAAGCTAAGCGGCACAGCCCCAATGAGCGTAAACCCCTCCTACTACAATCCCGAGGGCGAAGACGCTCTCAAGCTCGCCAATAAGGACAAGACCGGCATGCGCTATTGCGCCCTCGCCAACGCCGACATCCAGGGCGGCAAGCAATGGACCGACTCGGAAGGTCTGCATGTGCGCGATGCCGACTGTGCTGTGGTGCGCGTAGCGGCAGCCACAAGCTTCCAAGGCCCATACACCGACCCGGCATCGACCACTCGCGACGAGAATGCCATTGCCCATCAGCGCCTGAGCCAAGCCTCGGCGCACGACTATGCCTCTCTGCTTGAACGCCATGAGGCTGACTACAGCCAATATTTCCACCGCGTGGGCATCAAGCTGTGCAACCCACTCGACAACCATGCCGTCAACAACCGCATACCCACCGACCTGCGTCTGCGCTACTATGGCTATGGCAATCCCGACAGTGACCTCGAGGCTCTGCTCTATCAGTATGGCCGCTATCTGCTCATCTCATCGTCGCGCACACCCGGCGTGCCTGCCAACCTGCAGGGCCTGTGGAATCATCACCTACGCGCCCCCTGGAGCAGCAACTACACTATCAACATCAACACCGAGATGAACTATTGGCCAGCCGAGACCACCAATCTCAGCGAATTGCACCAGCCGCTGATTGACTGGGTAAAACAACTCGCCGTCAACGGCGCAGTTACCGCCAAGGAATACTACGGCATGCCCGGCTGGGTTGCTCACCACAACAGCGACCCGTGGTGCCTGAGCAATGCTGTGGGCAATTTTGGCGACGGCGATCCGCAATGGGCCAACTGGTACATGGGAGGCAGCTGGCTGTGCCAGCACCTGTGGGAGCATTATCTATTCACCCTCGACAAGGACTATCTCAAAGATGTCTACCCCACGATGCGCGAGGCTGCTCGCTTCTGTTCGGCTTGGCTTGTCGAGCGCGATGGTCACTTGGTGACCTCGCCTTCGACTTCGCCCGAGAATAGTTTCCGCGCACCGCAGGGAGGCGAATACTCGGTCAACGAGGGGTCGACCATGGACCTGGCCATCATCCGCGACCTATTCGGCAATGTGATCGAGGCAAGCCAAATCCTCGACACCGATGCCAAGCTGCGCAAGACGCTGCAAAAGCAGCTCGATGCCCTCAAGCCATATCAGATAGGCGACAAGGGCCAACTGCTCGAGTGGGGAAAAGATTATGCCGAGACCGACCCGCACCATCGCCACCTGTCGCATCTGTTCGGGCTCCATCCCGGCCATTCAATCTCGCCATTGGAGACACCCGAATTGGCTCAGGCTTGCAACCGCACATTTGAGTTGCGCGGCGATGAGGGCACTGGCTGGAGCAAGGGATGGAAGATCAATTTTGCCGCTCGTCTGCTCGACGGCAACCATGCCTACAAGATGATACGCGAAATCCTGCGATACAACGACCCGCATCAGGAAGGCGGAGCCGGAGGCACCTACCCCAACCTGTTTGACGCTCATCCGCCATTCCAGATTGATGGCAATTTCGGCGCTACTGCCGGCATCACCGAGATGCTGCTGCAGAGCCATCTGGGCGAGTTGCACCTGCTGCCAGCACTGCCCGATGCTTGGCCCGAGGGGGAAGTGACCGGACTGAAAGCTCGCGGCAATTTCGAGGTAGGCATCGAGTGGGCCGACGGCCAACTCGAATCAGCTACTGTCACCTCCTGCGCCGGACAGCCCTGCTCGCTGCGCACAGCGCAGCCCATCTCGGTAGATGGCATCGAGGCCGAATCAGTTGCCGACAAAGGTTACTACCTGACCCAATTCCCGACCGAGGTCGGCAAGAGCTACACTATCCACAGAAAATAGGAATCTTAGGAATCTTAGGCAGCTTAGGATCCCTAGGACTCCTAAGATTCCTAGGCTTAGGATTCCTAGGATTCCTAGGCTGCCTAAGTCTGATAGAATAATATTCTACCAACAGCCCACAAAAGATTGATAATTTTCTGAATTATCAGTTTCTTTTGTGGGCTTGCTCATTTATCCCTACTTTTGCAACCACTGACAACTTACTTATTACTCATTACTCATTACTCATTAGAGTATGGCACGCATTTACAATGATTTGACCCAGTTGGTGGGGAATACGCCGCTGGTTGAACTGAGAAAGATTGAAGAGGCAGAGGGCCTTAAGGCCCGGCTATTGGCTAAGGTTGAAGCTTTCAATCCCGGCGGCAGCGTCAAGGACCGCGTGGCCCTGGCTATGATTGATGCCGCCGAGCGCAGTGGCAAACTTAAACCGGGCGCGCAGATAATCGAGCCTACCAGCGGCAACACTGGCATCGGCCTTGCATGGGCCTCGGCTGTCAAGGGCTATCACCTCACTCTGACGATGCCCGACACGATGAGCGTGGAGCGTCGCAACCTGCTCAAGGCCCTCGGCGCCAATGTTGTCCTCACTCCGGGCAAGGATGGCATGAAGGGAGCGATTGCCAAGGCTGAGGAGTTGCATCAGGCCACGCCTGGGTCGTGGATTCCGGGGCAGTTTGACAACCCTGCCAATCCAGCCATACATCGCGTAACTACAGCCCAGGAGATTTGGAACGATACCGACGGCGAGGTCGACATCTTTGTGGCCGGCGTGGGCACTGGGGGTACCGTCAGCGGCACCGGTTCGGCTCTCAAGGCTCACAAACCCAGCATCAAGGTTGTGGCTGTAGAGCCCGCCTCATCGGCAGTGCTATCGGGGCAGCCAGCTGGAGGCCATAAGATACAAGGCATCGGAGCCGGATTCGTGCCTAAGAATTTCGACCGCTCGGTGGTCGATGAGATTCTCCCCATCGAGAACGAGGCAGCCTTTGAGGCTTCGCGCTTAGCGGCTCGCACCGAGGGACTACTCGTGGGCATCAGCAGTGGCGCAGCCCTGTCAGCCGCTATCGAGCTCGCCAAGCGCCCCGACAATGATGGCAAAACCATCGTAGTCCTCCTCCCCGACACCGGTGAGCGCTACCTCTCCACCACCCTCTATTCCGAGTAAGAAAACGTAAGCACACAGAACGTAAGCACGTAAGATTAACGTAAGCACACCACAAGGATTTTATTTTAAATAATTAATCCTCTGTTTGTACTTACGTTAAACTTACGTGCTTACGTTCTCAGATTTTACAACGCTCCGATTTTGCCAGCAAAGAGGATAGCGCCACTACTATTCTCTGAGATGAGGAAGAGGAAAGGATGATCGAAGAAAAGATCTCCACCATTTTCAATTGGAATAGCCGTTGTGGCCCCTGAGGCTATAGTTACCGCAGTGGCCGTTACGCCTCTCTCATCAATCCTTAGGTACAAAAATCTGTTAGTATGCTTGTTGGTGGACGGATTTGACGGCGCGGCCTGAGGGATCGTTGAGGTTGCGGAAGGAGGCATCCCAGGCAAGGGCCTCGGCTGTGGAGCAGGCCACAGAGGGGACTGAGGGCACACAGGCGGCAGCGGTGGCCGAGGGGAAATGCTCCTCAAAGATGCTGCGGTAGAAGTATTCCTCTTTGTTCTGTGGCGGATTGATGGGGAAGCGGCGAGCCGCATTCTTCATCATCGCATCGGTGACCTGCGAGGCGGCAAGCAGTTTGAGCGAGTCGATCCAGGAGTAGCCCACGCCATCGGAGAATTGCTCTTTCTGGCGCCACACAATCTCCTTGGGCAGCAAGTCCTCAAACGCCTTGCGCACCACCCATTTCTCAATCTTGCCATGGCCGGCCATCTTGTCGACCGGGTTGAGACGCATAGCCACATCCATAAACTCTTTGTCGAGGAATGGCACACGACCCTCAACGCCCCATGCCGACAGAGCCTTGTTGGCGCGTAGGCAGTCGTAGAGATGCAGCTTGGAGAGCTTGCGCACAGTCTCCTTGTGGAACTCCTCAGCATTGGGAGCCTTGTGGAAATACAGGTAGCCGCCAAAAATCTCATCGGCGCCCTCGCCGCTGAGCACCATCTTGATGCCCATCGACTTGATGAATCGAGCCAACAGATACATAGGCGTTGAGGCGCGCACCGTGGTGACATCGTACGTCTCGATATGGTAAATCACATCGCGCAGGGCATCGATGCCCTCTTGCACAGTGTAGTGAATCTCGTGATGCACAGTGCCGATATGGTCGGCCACCTTGCGAGCGGCAGCCAGGTCGGGAGCACCCTTTAGGCCCACGGCAAAAGAGTGGAGGCGAGGCCACCAAGCGGCCTCCCTACCCTCCTCCTCGATACGGTGAGGAGCATATTTGGCAGCAATGGCCGAAATGACAGATGAATCCAAGCCGCCCGACAGCAACACGCCATAAGGTACGTCGCACATCAGCTGGCGCTCGACAGCCTGCTCGAGAGCCTGACGCAAAGCTGGAATAGAAGTCTCATTGTCCTTGACAGCATCATAATTCTCCCAATCGCGCTTATACCATTGCCGCATCTCATCGCTGCGACTATCGTAGACGTATCCCGGGAGGAAAGGCTCGATGGCATCGCAATAGCCCTCGAGAGCCTTGAGTTCGCTGGCGAAATAGCGGTTGCCCTCGGTGTCAAATCCCATATACAGGGGGATAACGCCGATATGGTCGCGAGCCACCATATAGAAATCATTTTCCTCATCATAGAGGGCGAAGGCGAAGATGCCATTCAACTCCTCGAGGAAGTCAGGGCCCTTATCGCGATACAGAGCCAGAATCACCTCGCAGTCGCTGCCTGTGAGGAACTGATACTTGCCCTCGTAGCGCTTGCGTATCTGCCGATGGTTGTAAATTTCGCCGTTGACGGTGAGGATGACCTTGCCATCGGCGGTGCGCAGAGGCTGACCGCCCGATTCCGGGTCAACGATTGAGAGACGCTCATGAGCCAGGATAGCGCGACCGCCGCTGTAGATGCCGCTCCAGTCGGGACCGCGGTGGCGGATGCGCTTAGACATTTTCAACACTTCGGGACGCATGCGCCCGATGCTATCTTCATTACCAAAGAATGCTACTATGCCGCACATAGAGACTAATGAATTAATTGGCCTGAGGAGAGGGTGGCCGAGTTAATAACCTATTGGAATAATATGGCGGCAAATTTACACATTTTCTTTCAAATCATAATCATTTTTCTACAAAAAGTTGTGTATTTTAACACAAATGCTTGCGCTTGCGCGCAGAGAACCACAAAACCACAAGGACATAAAGCCATAAGGAGGATAAGGCTATCTGTTATGTTGTTATGTCCTTATGTTTTATTATGTCCTTTTGGTTTTATGTCCTTATGGTTTTATGGTCTCCCTGTGCGACAGCGCAGGGGTTTTATGGTATCCTGCGCGCAAGCGCAGGCAGACAAAGAAAGCGCCGCTTCGCAGCGGCGCTTATCCACCTTAAAAAATTCAAATTATGAAAAAATTCTTCTTTCTGTTCCTTGTTGTCCTAATTCTATGCTCAGAGGCCTCACAGCTGCCGAGCATATTATGTAAAAACTCTCTTATTTCGTCATGAAACTATTCTTTTCTGGGGCCGCGAGGTCCGCGATCATTGTCGCGGCGTGGGCCACGGTCGCCATCGCGGCGCGGGCCGCGGTCATTGCCTTCGCGGCGTGGGCCACGCTGACCGTTGTTGTCGCCTTCGCGACGCGGCTGACGCGGTTTGCGCTCCGGCTCGACATATCCCTCGGGTTTGGGCAGCAGGGCACGCATCGACAGGCGATACTTGCCAGTCTTCTTGTCAATCTCGATGAGCTTGACATCGACCTCGTCGCCCTCCTTCAGGCCCGAAGCCTCCATGTTGTCGAGGCGCTCCCATGCGATCTCGGAGATGTGGAGCAGACCCTCGCGGTGAGGCATGAACTCGACAAAGGCGCCAAATTCCATGATCGACTTGACAGTGCCATGGTAGGTCTGACCCTCTTCGGGCATAGCCACGATAGCGTTGATCATCTGGATAGCCTTGTCGATCGAGTCCTTGTTGGCAGCAGCCACCTCGATGTAGCCGCCCTCGGGGATTTCGTCGATCGAGACGACAGCGCCGCTCTCCTCCTGGATGCCTTGGATAATCTTTCCGCCCGGGCCAATGACAGCGCCAATGAGCTCCTTGGGGATGAGCATGGTGACGATGCGAGGCACGTGGGGCTTGTAGTCGGCACGAGGTTCGGGGATGGTCTGCTCGATGATGTCGAGGATGTGCATGCGACCGTCGCGAGCTTGCATCAGGGCCTTCTCGAGGATTTCGTAGCTGAGGCCGTCGCACTTGATATCCATCTGCGTAGCAGTGATGCCATCGCGAGTGCCAGTCACCTTGAAGTCCATATCGCCCAGATGGTCCTCGTCGCCGAGGATATCACTAAGGATAGCGTACTTCGAGCAGTCGGTGTCAGTGATAAGACCCATAGCGATGCCGCTCACCGGTTTCTTCATCTTCACACCGGCGTCAAGCAGCGACAGGGTGCCAGCGCACACAGTAGCCATAGAAGATGAGCCATTCGACTCGAGGATGTCGCTCACGATGCGGCAAACGTAGGGGAAGTCCTTGGGGAACATGCGCTTGAGGGCGCGGTGTGCCAAGTTACCGTGGCCGATTTCGCGACGGCCTACGCCGCGCACAGCCTTAGCCTCGCCAGTCGAGAAGGGTGGGAAGTTGTAGTGGAGCAGGAAGCGCTCGCGGCCGGTGTTGAGCACATCGTCGAGAATCTTCTCGTCGAGCTTGGTGCCGAGGGTGACAGTAGCGAGGGCTTGGGTCTCGCCACGAGTGAAGATAGCTGATCCGTGAGGGCCGGGCAGATAGTCGGTCTCGCACCAGATGGGGCGAATCTCGGTGGTCTTGCGGCCGTCGAGGCGGATGCCCTCATCGAGGATGCAACGGCGCACAGCGTCGCGCTCCACATCGTGGTAATATCTCTTGACCAGAGGAGTCTTTTCTTCGCGCTCCTCTTCGGGGATTGATTCGATATATTCGTCGCAGATGGCATCGAAGCTGTCCTGGCGCCAGTGCTTGTCGGCGCAGCCGGCCTTGGCCACGGCGTAAGCGCGGTCGTAGCACTTCTCGCGCACATCCTTGCGCAGGTCTTCGTCGTTGATTTCGTGGCAGTATTCGCGCTTCTGGGTCGAGCCCACCTCTTCGGCGAGTTCTTTCTGAGCGACGCACATCTGCTTGATGGTAGCGTGGGCAGCCTTGAGGGCCTCGAGCAGATCAGCCTCGCTGGCCTCGTCGAGTTCGCCCTCGACCATCATAATATTGTCATAGGTTGCGCCCACCATGAGCTCCATATCAGCCTTTTCGAGCTGCTCAAAAGTGGGATCGATTACGAATTTGCCATCAATGCGGGCCACGCGCACTTCGCCAATTGGTCCATTGAATGGGATATCGCTGACGGCGAGGGCAGCGGATGCTGCGAGGCCGGCGAGAGCGTCGGGCATGTCAACACCGTCGGATGAGTACATGGTGATGTTGACAAAAGTGTCGGCGTGGTAATTGTCGGGGAACAGGGGACGCAGCACTCGGTCGACGAGGCGTGCAGTCAAGATCTCATAATCGCTGGCGCGACCTTCGCGCTTGAGGAAACCGCCGGGGAATCTGCCGGCTGCAGAGAACTTCTCTTTGTATTCAACTTGCAAGGGCATGAAATCCACCCCCTCACCGGCCTCCTTGGCCGAAACTACAGTGGCGAGGAGCATGGTGTTGCCCATTCTCAATTCAACCGCTCCATCGGCTTGCTTGGCGAGTTTGCCGGTCTCCAGGGTTATCTGGCGTCCATCAGGCAGCTCGATGGTTTTCTTGATGACATTCATAAGTGTTTTATATCTCTTCTTTTATGGTAACTTCGTAAAATCTCGCAAAGGTACGAATTATTTTTGATAAAATCGCAAGAAAAATGAAAAATTAATATAACATCTTGATTACGATGGCCGAGGCGCACACCACGGTGCATATCAAAAACGCCCCCAAGCTCTCAAAAGTAAAGCGCATGCGGTAGCGCCAATGGCACACGCTCCACACCATTGCGAGATACACGCCATACCACACCACATAGCTGATGCCCAGCCCCATCAGGCCCCATAGGCGATAACATAAAATATTCAGAGCCAAGCCGATAGCGGCACTGGCAATCTCAGTGACAACATATATGACACCATCGCCTCGGGCTATGATCACATAAGCCATGCAGTAAGAAACGGCCCTGAAAACCGTGCCCCCGATACCAATGGTGACAAGTGGCAGACATTGCATGAATTCCTCACTGTAGAGCAGCCGAATTATGAATTGGTCGAGCACCACAAACCCCACTATCACCGACACCATCACCCACATCAGCAGCGTAATCTGATGGCTCACCACCAAGGCAGCGGCACCGGGCCGACTGTTGAGCTGCGCCAAGCGCGGGTAATATTCCATAGCCAGGGCCGTGAAAATAAGGCCTACATATTTCACCACCAAGGTGTAACCGGCCTGATACAGACCCGTAATCCCGGTCGAGGCCGTC
This sequence comes from Bacteroidales bacterium, assembly GCA_020860445.1. Classification (GTDB taxonomy): domain Bacteria; phylum Bacteroidota; class Bacteroidia; order Bacteroidales; family Muribaculaceae; genus CAG-873. Next base: position 14,627 of record JAJBUH010000189.1, read on the forward strand.
ACGTTGAGGTACGAAAGGAAGGCATACGAGGCGCCAGTGCTCGCCAGCGATGCCACAGTCATGAATAAGCCGAGACGCAGGAAGCCCTTGCCTATCGCCACCGACTCGCGGCGCGGCAACTTGGCGCTCTTCACGGGCGACACCAGCATAAAAGCCACAAGCGAAGCAATGCTTGTCGCCACTATGGCTGGCACTATGCTCCTAACCCTGAGAAAATAAAAAAGAGGAATAATCAGCACTGTAGCCAGCACGACACCCCAAATCGAGACCTTGCCGAGAGTGCGCAGCAGACCAGTGCCTTGGAGCAACACCTGCTCGCCAGCTGACAGCGACATCGCCGCCATGGCCACCGACAGCGAGGCGAATGCCCACCAGTAGTCGCAATGGCCAAAGCTAATCAGGCTCCACAGGGGCGAAAGCACCAACATCACTACCGCGCCAAACACGCCCAGGCGTTTTGCCCACCATCTGACAGCCCCGGCTACCCTCGGCACCTCGGTGCCCGAGGCAGCGGCCACATCCCTCACAGCGCTTTGCCGGAAATTTAGCTGGGTGGCCTGTGAGAGCATGTCGAGCACCGAATTGAATATACCGAAAAGGCCCACGCCGATTGGGCCTATCCATATCGCTATCAGCTTGGCCTTGACCAGAGAGCACACGATGCCCACTGCTTGGACGCCTCCAAACAATGTCATCACCTTAAGCACTTTCTTAGTAGTCTGCGACACAATCAGTGAAAAATGAAAAATGAAAAGTGAATAATGGGGGCTATTGTTTGAGCCAGTCGAGGGGGTTGAGTTTTTCACGCTCGCGGCGCACCTCGAAGTGGAGGATTGAGCGATGCCCATCGTCGGGGTCGGAATATATGCTGCCGAGCGACTGGCCGATGCCCACCTCATCGCCCTTCTTGACCGACAGTTTGTCGATATTGGCGTACACAGTGAGGTATTCGCCGTGGCGCACCATCACGATATTGTTGTAGCCATCGATTTTGAATATCGACGACACCGTGCCGGGATACACAGCCAGGGCATTCGAGCCGCGCTGCGCCTCGATGTCGATGCCGGGATTGTCAACCTGGACCTTTGAGAGCGACCCGTACTGGCTGCGGCCAAATTTGCCCACCACGCTGTACTTGCCAGCCACAGGAGCGGCAAGCAGTCCCTTGCTTTGGGCAAAGGTCGGAGCCGGGGCCTTGATGACCGGCTCTTTCTTGGTTGGCTCAGTAGCCTTGACTGGCTCTTTGGCCTTAGAGGGCTCGGTTACGGCCAAGTCGGGAGTGGTGACGGTGGGGGTAGTCTGGGATTTTGACGAATCTTTTTTCTTTTTCGAGGATTTCTTTTCCTTTACCTTTTCTTTATCCTTGGCTGGCTGGGTCTTGGGGGTGGTAGTGGTAGCTGCCAGTTCTTTTTGCTTTTGCTCCTCGGCAGCTCGCTCAGCAGCGAGGCGTTGCTCCTCGGCGAGGCGTTGCTCTTCTGCCTCTTTCTTAGCTTTCTCTTCTGCCAGGCGTTTCTCCTCGGCCAGTCGACGCTCTTCCTCAAGTCGGCGTTGGCGCTCTTGCTCGGCGGCAATGCGCTGCTCTTCTTCGATAATCCTATTGAGCTCTTGGTCGAGCTGGTTGGCGCGCTGTTGGCGTTCAGCCAGTTCGCGCTCGAGGGAGGTGCCTTGTTTTTTGAGGTCGGCCATCAGCACTTCTCCCTCGGCTTGGCGCCCTTGCAGAGTGGCGCGTTTTTTCTGCGCATCGGCCAAGGCCCGCTCTTGCTGCCCTTTGAGTTGGGCAAGACGCTTCTTTTTCGCATCAAGCGCGGCCATATTTTCACGCAGACTGCGAGTGCGGGCCGTGCGGCTCTTGTCGAGCTGCTTTAGGTAACCGGCACGGCGCACGGCCTGGTTGAAACTGCTGGCCGACAGCACCATCGATGCCGCCGACATAGTCTGGCGCCTTGAGCGCGCCTCTCTCAGGCTCTGGGCGCTGCTCTCCTTGAGTTTGGCTATCGAGGCCGAAATATCACGAATCGAGTCATCGGTGCGACGCACCTGTCGTCCGAGCTGCACCACCTTTTTGTCGATGGCATCAACCTCGCGCGTCAAGCGGTCGATGTCGGCCTGGAGCGAGTTGAGCTCGTTGAGCTGGCGGCGCGTGCGCTGCTGATTCTCCTTGATTTGCTGCTGGGTTTGCTTTACGCGCTTGTTGGCATCCTGTCTCTCTTTCTTTACAGTTTGCGATGAGCGGCGCTGCTGGGCATACGACAAGTCGGCGCAGCCAAGGGCCACGCTGACCGTGATAATAAGGAGTATGTTGAGCAATCTGTACACAGCGCGAAAGATTGAGAACCACAAAGGTAATCAATTTTCCCGAATTATGCCCCCTATCTCCCGATTTTTAACTATTGATGCCTTACAGTTTCAGAGATGAGAGGAGGGCCATGGCATCGATGCGCTGGTAGGAAGATGAAGGCGGAGTGAGCGGGGCGGTGCGCCCAGTGTTCCACTTCGCATCCTTGATTGTCCACTTGATTTGGGCATTAGCTCCGAGCGATGAGGTGGTCGCAGCCAAGTCGAGAAGCGAATTGACAATGCCAGCAGGTGTCGAATACGGGTTGGAGTACAGGCAATCGACCTGACCCTTGTTGGTGACGACAAACGATATGCTGTTTAGCACTGGCGGCAGGGCCTCGGTGGCGGTGGCCCACCACTCTACTCCCTTGCGCTTTTTCTGCGGAGCCATCACCCACTGGGCCGGAGCCTCGGGGGCGAACGAGAAGTCGAGGGGTGACTTTTCGTCAATCGTGCCTTGCCCTGGCACGAAAGCCTGGCCCAAGAATAAGTCTTGGATATCAGAAACCGACATCGGGTATCCGGCCAATAGGCGCGAAATGCTCTCAGCCACATATTTCTTATGATACTTGTCGATGGCATAGATCGAATCGCCCTCGATATGGACTATAGCAACCTCCATGCCGAACATTCGCAATGACATGTGTATCGATTGGTCCCTGACCATGGTGGCGCGACCCGAGATTGAGAACGATGTAGGCGATTTCAGTGCCAGATTCACCGGCATGTAGACATCCTGCCAAGGCTGGTAGCTGGCAGCGAGTGAATCATAAAGCACAGAAAGGGAGATCGACTCGCCGTCGATCTCCACGCTTTGATAAGCTTGATGTTTACTCCGGCAGCCAGTTAGCAGGAGCGATATAAATAGAATGATAAGAATTGGTCTTAACCGCATGAAAAATGAAAAATGAAAAGTGAAAAATGAAAAGTGAAAAATTAAGAATGAAGAATGAAGAATTTAAGAATTAAGAATGAAGAATAGCTATGAATAGGTTATTTTTCATTTTTCATTTTTCATTCTTCATTATTCGTTTACCGATAGAAGTAGGTTTGGTGTTGCACCTTGCGGGCCAGACGCTCATTGTCGGGGTCGAGGGCCAGGGCCTTTCTCCAAAAATCAACGGCAGTGGCTGGTTCGCCATCCATAAAGTATATGTCGCCGGCATGCTCAAAAATCTCTGACGATGGGGTGATCTCGGTGATTTCGTCATCAGGGTCAACGATCACCTCTGTCTCATCGGTGCTTTCGCCGACATCGTGCGGCTGTGAGTTGTAGAGATTGATGGTCATGTCGATATATTGGCGCGCCAGGTTGTAGTCTTTTTTCTTAAAGAACACCCACGCGTAGGTGTCGAGGTATGTCGGGTTGTCATTCTCAGCCCTCACGGCTATTGAGATATAGCGCTCAGCCTTGTCAAGGTCGATATTGTTTTCGGCCATGAAGTAGGCAGCATTGTTGAGGGCCATGTGGTTGTCGGGATAGATGTCGATGGCTTGGTCATAAGCCTTGAGAGCCGAGATGGTATCGCCGGAGAGAGCCAGCAAGTCGCCCTTGAAAGCTATGAAGCTCGACAGGGCCGACGGCTTGACATTCTCGGGGGTGCCTACAGAGTTGGCTATCTCCAATGCCTCTTTGACCTTGCCCTGCATGCGGTAGCCATCTGCCCCCATAATCGGAAAATACAGATTGTCGGGGAATCGGCGCATAGCGTCGAGCGACTGCTTGATCACTGCGGCAGTGTCGCCAGCGAGGCCCAGCATGTGCACATAGTCGCTCCAAGTGCCTTCGTTGGTCGGGTCGAGGGCTGCGGAATATCCCATCTGCTCTGCTCCGCCGCTGTAATCCTTAATCTCGTATAGATAGGCCCCGTACAGGCTGTGTATCTCAGGTTCGCCGCTATGCATTGCCACGAGTTGGCCAAACAATTCGCGTATTCTCTTTTCTTGGCTGGGGTCTTGGTAGAGCTCTGCTACGTATCCCCTGAGGATTTCAAGCTTGGAATCCACCTCGAGGCTCGGGCTGCGCAAAGCCAGGAACACCTCGCGGTCAAATCCTACGCTATCGCCCATCTGGTGGTACAGAGCGGCCTTGGCCATAAAGGCTTGGCCATTGGTACTGTCGAGCTGGCAGGCGCGGTCGAAATATTTCAGAGCCTTCTGGTTGTCGCCGAGGTATTGATAGTTGCTGCCGGCAAACAAGGCCACATACGGGTCTGAGGGGGCGAAATTGACCAGTTCCTCGACCTCGCGCACTATCGATGCGGTATCATTCTTGATGGCAAAGGCGCGAATCTTCTCGGCCGACAGGTTGACAGTCTTGCCAGTGCCCGATTCGAGACTTTCGTATTTGCGCAGAGCCTTGTCGTAGGCGCTGTCATCGCCATTGAGGTATGATATCAGGTAGGCGCGAGCCAACTCCTCGCCGGGCTGGGTGAGCGTGGTGCATGCGGTATCGAGCGTCTCCCACACCTGGACCATATCTGAGAATCGGCGCTGCCGCTTAGCCACATTAGCAAGCACCATGCCTGTCAGATAGTCGGAGGGGTCGGAGAAGAATCGCCGCTTCAATGCGCCATAAGCCCAGTCGCGTTTTAGCGAATCGGCCCGCGAATTGGCTAATATGATCATGCCCATCTCAGCAGCGATGTCGGCATCGGTGCTGTCGAGAGCGAAGGCGCGACGCGCCATCAGGGCATAGTCATCATAATTTTCGAGAGCATAAGCACTCTGGCTCTCCAAGTAGACGTATTCGGCCTTTTTCTTGGCAGCCATATCATCCCAAGTAGGGGCCACTGTCTTGGCGCCCTTGGGAGGAGCCGCTATGGCAATCGACGCGACTGCCAATACGACTGGTAATATGCGGAGTGTAGGGTTCATATCCGTAAGAGTTTAGAGTTTCGAGATCAGAGTTTCGAGGGTTGTATGTTGGTGTGTGTCGTAAAGATTAGAAGATAAGAGGCGAGTGAGGGGAGGCCGAATCGTGGAGACCTCAAAACTCTCGGCTCATAGCTCTTAACAGTCAATTTAGGCCGGTGTGGCCGAAGGCGCCGTCGCCGCGCTCAGTCTCGTCGATCTCTTTCACGGGTTCCCACTCTACGTGGGTGTAGGCCGAAATCACCATCTGGCAGATGCGTTCGCCGGGGTTGATAGTGAATGGCTCGTTTGAGAGATTAATGAGTATGATGCCGATGTCGCCGCGATAGTCGGCATCGACGGTGCCAGGGGTGTTGACCAGGGATATGCCGTGCTTGAGGGCGAGGCCGCTGCGGGGACGCAGTTGCATCTCGTAGCCGTGGGGGAGCTGCACTCTCAGTCCGGTGGGAATCAGCAACCGCTCCATGGGGTTGATGACGATAGGCTCCTTGATGGCTGCTCGCACATCCATTCCGGCCGAAGAGAAGGTCTCGTAGGTCGGCAGGTCAAATCCTGAATCGTTGATTATTTTGACTTTAATTCGATCCACCTTAAATATAATAATTAGAATGAAAAATCAATAAATAAATAGTCTCTTTATGATTAAAATGCTTAAGTGAGGGGATTTGTTTAACTCGCGCCCAAAGCGCGAGGGACCGTGGTGCCAGGGGCGGACCAGAGGAGGTGATGGGCACATAGGCGCTATCCGGCTGTCAGATGCTGACGCGGAGAGTGGCATCGCCAGCCTTGAGGATATAGACGCCCCGGGCGCCTATCTTCAGGCGCGCTACTCCCGGCTCAAGATTTTTCTCTGAGATGAGCTGCCCCACGATCGAGAGCACCTTCACGGTGACGGCTCGGGGCGTGCTCACATAGATGTATCCGTCCTTGACGGTGACCTCGACGCGGTCGGCCTCGACCACCTCCGAGGTGGGCTCAGATTGCACCACCTCCCACACGGGGGCGGCGCACCATGCCATCAGGAAGCCCCCGAGGCATAGCAATCCGATAAGCATTATGCGCAAATTCTTCATTTCGGCCCCAAAGTTACGAATTTTTTCTCAATTGTGAGCGATTTACTCTGCATCTCATAATTTTTTTGTAATTTTGGGACCATAAAACCATAAGGACATAAAACCATAAGGACATAAAACCATAAGGACATAAAACCGTAAGGACATAAAACCATAAGGGCAGTCGAGTGCCCCACGGTTTCACCAAGGCGGTCACCTTATCACTTATCCCTTATACTTTATACTTTTAGAAATGACATTGGCAGTAATTGACGATAACAAGGGAGTGCTGGAGGCTGTAAAGACAGCCACGCGCCGACAATTTGACAAAATCATCACCCTTTCCAACCCCGAGGGCATCCCCGCTATGCTGCGCGAGGACAGGCCCGATGTGGTGCTACTGGATATGAATTTCCGCACAAGCATCAACAGCGGCAACGAGGGCATCTACTGGTTGCGCGAGATTCGCCGCTTGCTGCCGTCGGCGCGGGTAGTGCTGTTTACCGCATACGCCGATGTGGCTCTGGCCGTGAGGGGAATGAAGGAGGGAGCCGTGGATTTTCTGGTCAAGCCCTTTGAGAATGAGCAATTGCTGTCGGTGCTGCGCAGCGCCATCAGTCCGACAAAGAAAACCCCAACTCCCAAGGCCACTCCCAGCCCGATGATATGGGGCGCCACGCCAGCAATGGAGAAACTACGTTCGACGGTAGAACGCATCGCGGCCACCGGCGCCAATGTGTTGATTACTGGCGAAAACGGCACCGGCAAGGAGGTATTGGCGCGCGAAATCCATGCCTTGTCGGCTCGCAGCGCCGGACCTATGGTGACAGTGGATATGGGGTCGATCACCGAAACACTGTTTGAGAGCGAACTATTCGGCCACGCCAAGGGGGCATTTACAGATGCCAAGGCTGAGCGCGTGGGCAAATTTGAAGAGGCCGAGGGCGGTACCCTGTTCCTCGATGAGATAGGCAATCTGCCACTGCACCTACAGGCCAAACTGCTCACTGCCCTGCAGCAGCGCCGCATTGTCCGGGTTGGCAGCAATCGACCTATCGACATCGACCTGCGCTTAGTATGCGCCACCAATCGCAATCTGCCGCAGATGGTAGGGCAAGGGGAATTTCGCGAAGACCTGCTGTATCGCATCAATACTATCCACTTGGAGTTGCCGCCGCTGCGCGAGCGCGCAGCCGACATTCCGACTTTTGCTCGGGCTTTTGTCGACAAATATGCCTCAGCCTACGGCAAGGGCGAAATGACCCTCGAGGCCGATGCCGCGCTCAAGCTATCGCAATACCCATGGCCCGGCAACATACGCGAGCTGCAACACGCAGTGGAGAAAGCGGTAATCATGGCCGAGAGGCCAAACCTGCGAGCCGCCGACTTTGACCTGCCACGACCCGAGGCAAGCACTCCCGACAGCGGACCCATGGCTATGGAGGGCCAAACCCTCGAGGATATGGAGCGCCAGATGATAAGCCAAGCGCTCAAGGCGTGCGACGGCAACCTGTCAAAGGCAGCCCAACAGCTCGGCATCACCCGACAAACGCTATACAACAAGCTCAAGAGATACGAGATATAGAAAATGAAGAATGAAAAATGAAGAATGAAAAATGAAAAATGAAGAATGAAGAATGAAGAATGAAAAATGAAAAATGAAGAATGAAGAATGAAGAATGAAAAATAAATAGTAATAGTGTGAGAG
>JAJBUH010000280.1 GCA_020860445.1 Bacteroidales bacterium
AACTAAACATAGGAATAAGGCAATTTTGAGTCAACCAAAATCAGGAAAACTCATTCGTCAAAATATCCTTACCTTTGCAGCATAATTCTATCACCTGACACATGAAAAATATCCGACACACCTCCTTCCCAATAAAGAATTTGTGGGCACTAACTTGTTATTCCTATAGGAGAGTGATAATTAATTTGTCAAATCAAGAATTTTTTATAACTTTGCGACAAAAATTAGACTTATGGGCAATACCGTTTTCAATCCAGTACAAATGCACCTGTTACACATGTTTTCTGTTGATGGGTCGGAAGAGAGGTTAGATTCTTCATGTCGCGCATCGTGTTAGGCACAAATTGTCTTATACAATCTATACCACGTCGAAGCCGTCACCATATAGTTTGGAAACGTGTTGAGTGTGGTATAGATACATTATGCACTAAACCATAATCTGCAGAAATACGCATGAAACGACCATTCATCATCGAGAGCTTAATTCTCTTGCTTTCAGCCACATTTGCGCTATGGGGTTGCAGCCGCACGAATGAGGCAGATGTCGCGCTCGACCGCGCGGACGCAGTCATCGAGGAGCATCCCGATTCGGCAATGGCGATAATAGATGCCATCGACACGCTGCAGCTCACCAGCGCCGAGCGGCGAGCCCGCTACGCCCTGCTCAAGTCGATGGCTCTCGACAAGAACTATATCGACCTAACCAACATGGATGTCCTCCAACCAGCCATCGACTATTACATCGATAGGGGAAAAGGCACTCCTACCGACAGTATGCGCGTATACTATTATCAGGGGCGCATACACTCTAATGCTGGCCAGTTGGACCAAGCCATGCGGTCATTCGTGTTTGGATTGGACGCGTCTGAAAACGCGCATGATGATTTCACCTTGGGACTATTGTGCGTCATGCTGGGGAATCTTAACCTCGATATCCAACAATTGGACGATGCCCGGAAATATTTCTCCACCGCTGCCGACATTTTCGATGGGGTAGGCCGACGCCTCCACCAATTGGAATCGCTCAAAAAAGTCCTTTTATGTCGCATACAGTCCGACTCGCTTGAGGCAGCCGCCGATGTGATGTCTCGGATTGAGCAGGTTCCTAATGCAGCGGAGGATTATCCGGATTTTCTGAATTCTGCAAGGCTCTATTTGGCAGTAAACCAGGCCGACACCTTAAAAATCAGAGAGGCCATATCCCAATACTTGGAAGCCGGAAGTTTTTCCTACGAGGGATTTCTTGACATGGCCCTCAAAGAGGCCCAAGCGGTGCTCAAAGAGAAGGCCGAGATGCTCAACTCGATTCTCGTAGTGTCAGTCCATAAAAAGGAAAAACTTGAAAGGACAGTGGATAATCTGGTTAAGAGCCTGACACCAATCTTGACAAGCGCCTGCGCCTACTCTTAGAGAAAGGCCATCAGGAGGATCCGGCCCCTCCAAACGTAGATTAGCCAAACTTCTGACAGAAGGGTAAACTTTCAAAATAAATAAATTTTTAAATCATTGAAAAACAACGTATTGTGTTTGTAAAAAGCAAACTTTTAATTTGGTCGTATACTTTTTCATGCCTAACTTTGCAATTGAAATTCAAAACCAATCAATTGCAACAGCATGAAAAAATTTCTGACGTTACTATTCATTCTGGCCATTATGCCGCTTGGCGTAATGGCTGACCAACATGCCACTCCAATCACATTGGAGTTCCTGAAAAAAGGAATAAGCGATGGCAACAAGCCATTGCGTGCCCCTTCACGCATAGACCTCTCGGTCTGCTATGATGAGACCTCACACCTACTAACAGTGGAGGGCGATGAGAGCCTCGATTGCGAGGTTTCCCTCCGGAACTCTGCCGATGCGATGGTCGATTACTCCTCAGCCATTCCCGCATCATTTGACCTCTCTGGTCTCCCCTCCGGCACCTACACTGTCGTTATCGAAAACGACAGTTGGGTGGCTACTGGAGAAATAGAGCTCTAAACATCTGATAAATACTAGCCCTAGGGTATCATACCTACTAACCTATAAGCCTTGGCCATGGCTTATAGGGCAAATCAATGTTAAACATTTCTAACACTATCAATGATGAAGAAATTCATTTCTATCATGATGGTCGGGGGCATACTTGCCATAGGAGCCTTGGCTCTTAACCGACCCTCCAACCAAGATGAAGTCTTCCTCTCAAATGTGGAAGCATTATCTGATGCCGAAGGAGGTGGCATTGGAGTAGTAAACTGCTACTGCAAAACTAACTGGTTCTCATCCAATGTTTGCTCAGCAAATGCAAGCGGAGCCTACTGCGGAGGTGATCCCTGTACAAACCATGATGGCAACTGCCGCTAACACTCTCTGAAAAAAGCCTCCCGAAGCACTTAGTGCTCCGAGAGGTTTACTATTCCATTTACTGTTGATACAAAAATTAAATTATGAAAGCTCTAGTCAAATTTATATCCCTATTAGGAGTTTTATCAACCATCCTGCTCAATTCGTGCAGCAAATCAGAATCTCCTATAATGCACAAGGGTTTGGTCAAGATTGGATACTCTATGGCCAGCATTGACACCATTTCCTTGGACATCACTGGCTCATCAGCACAAGGGCAACTGTTTATGATGGACTCTTGCGTCTATTACTCTGACCCCATTTACTGCGCCATAACTAAATTTGGAATTGAATCCGGTGAAAAACTGGATAGTTTTTTGCGCAAGGGACGGGGTGAGAATGAGATTCCCTCTTTCCTTTACGCCGCTCCCATCAAAAGCTCTGACCGCCATGACATTCTCCTTGTCGACAATTCTCTATGGGGATATGTCATCAATATGGACAAAAAGAGTCTGGGCAAAGGACAACTCATAGATTTCGATTGGGATGGCACCGTTGATAATGACTATTCAAGCATTTCCAAATATAATCTGATGGAGATGACGGATTTCGGAATTGACTTTATAGAACGCAATGGCCATATACTCGCCCCAACGCAACTTGTAAACCGATATCTCCCCAAGATAAGTTCAAACCGATATGCTAAAGGGAAGACTATGGCCTCCATCTCTAAATCTTCCCTAACGGTGGATTCTGTATTCGGACATTTCCCGAAAGTTTATTGCGACCGCCCCACTCCGGGTTTTGAAGGCATGCACTTTGATTATGACTCTGACAATGACATCATTTTCACATCACACTTTACAGATTCGCTGATCTACGCTTATAGATATCCTGACACACCTCTCTTCACTTTTGGATTCGAAATGCCTGGAATTGACCGTGGATACACCCCTGGACTGGATGACCCGTACACAAATTTCAAGAACGACATCTCGCATGTGGGCATCAACACTGCGCTCTCATTCGCACCTGCTCGTGGTTGGATTGTGCGAAGCGGCCTATGCGATTTCAACAGTGGCGATTGTCGGATGCAGATTTATGATGCCGCAACTGGCAATCTCATCTTTAACTCCCCAATCCCTCAATACTCTAAATACGTAGGATTCCTCGGCGATGCTCTTTACTGCGCTGCTTTGATGTCAAGCGAGCTTGGCAATAAAGACATCTTCTATGTTTACAAAATTACCCTTTCACAGTCCCATTGAATCATTTATGAAGACTAAAATACATCATGAGGGTCCAAATTATTCTTAATGAAAACGAGACAGGAGATTTTTACCGCACTTTTACTGTATACAGCAATGCCCAAGACCCAGCAAAAGAGATAGAAATCTATGGATCGGTCCTCTAATGACTCTTTCGAATGGCTCACGGCTTTCATCCCCCATCACCCATCTCATTTCATTCCAATTTCTATTTCATCAATAATTATGAATCTCTACCACCTATCCTATATATTTCTTAATATAGCCTTATTTGGCTGTAGGAATGATAAGAAGGAG
>JAJBUH010000095.1 GCA_020860445.1 Bacteroidales bacterium
ACCATGTAGGATGTAAGGAATCTTTGAGTTTCCTTAGAATCGCTGAGTAGTTACTCAATAAAAATTTTATGCTAAATTATGCTTAGGGAGATACAAAAACTAAAAATTTAGCGCTATCTTTGCAGTGCCAACTAAAAATTTAGTGCATAACAGTCAAAACCAGCAACTATGGATACCAAGAAACTTACAGATAAGGAAGAAGAGGTGATGCGCATCTTCTGGGAGCGCGGCCCCATCACCGTGAGGGAGGCTGTCGAGGCATTCCCAGAGCCTCGGCCCCATTTCAACACAGTCAGCACCTACGTACACATCCTCGAGACCAAGGGCTATCTGCAGCGGGAAAAGCGACCTGGAGCTATGGTCTATGTGCCAGCCATTCCTATCGAGCGATACCAGAAGGCTTCGGTCAAGGGAATGCTCAAGCGCCTGTTCAACGGCAACTCGCGCAGCCTCGTCTCAGCCTTGGTTGAGGAGGAAGAAATCTCAGTCGATGAACTCAAAGAACTCATCGAAATTGTCTCACGCCAAAAACTATGACCGACATGGGAGCTTTCACCGCCTTTGCCATTCAAGCCGCCTTTGTGCTCGCAGCCGAGTACATTATCTACAAATGGCTCATGGCCTCATCTACCCATTTTGCGCTCAACCGCATCGCCCTGCTGTGCTGCTATGCCCTCTCGGTCTGCGCTATTTTTATCTCGCCATTAGCGTTTTGGGCTGTCACTCAACCCATGGCAGAAAATCTGCCCAGATTCATCTCCTTTGCTCCCATCAGTCTTGTCTCGGCAAAGCCGTCAACAGTTGAATCCAGTCTTATTGCTCTTATACCTATTATATATTTCATCGGTGTGGCCGTGGCTTTGTTTGCTACCCTTCGCTCCGCCATTAAGATAAGTAGCATAATCCGACATGGCGAAAAGCGCCATCTCGGTCATGCCATCCTGGTGATCGCCTCAACCCCCACCTCCCCCTTCAGTTGGGGCAAATACATTGTGGCATCGGGTGAAGACAGTGAGAATCCACTAATTCTCGCCCACGAGCTCGAGCATGTGAGGCTGCGCCATTCAATCGATATGGCCATCGCCCAAGTATGGGTAGTGTTCAACTGGTTCAATCCAGTCGCCTACCTGATGCGGCGCGAACTCTCGGCCACGCACGAATATCAAGTCGACGAGCGCTTGCTGCGCTCTGGCACCGATCCTCGACAATATCAAATGCTGCTAATAAGAAAGACTGTCGGCCACGGGTTCCAATCGATAGCCAACAGTCTGAATCATAGTCAACTTAAAAACCGTGTAACCATGATGCTTAAATCTCGTTCTGGCCGAGTGCGCCGCTATGCGGCCGCTCTGCTCGCTCCGGCAGCTCTGCTCGGAGCCTCGATGGCCGACATCCCAGCCGTTGCCGCTGCCATCTCGCAAGTATCTGCCGTTGAGTACGGCAAAGGTAGCGATTTTTCCGCTCCTATCCAAGCCGAAAAGCCGAAAATGATCCAAGAATTCTACGCTCCGGCACCTCCTGCCGACCCTGGGGCCACAATGACCGAATCAACCATGCCCCAATTCCCCGGCGGCGAATTGGAGATGTACCGCACTCTGGCCGAGGCCATACGATACCCCGAATCCGCTTACAAGGACAGTATCCAAGGCAAGGTGACGGTGCAATTCCTGGTCAAAGCCAATGGCTCAATCGCTAATGTAAGCGTGATGAAATCCTCGGGCAACGCCGCCCTCGATGCTGAGGCAGTCCGCGCCACCAAGGAAGCCCTCAACGTGAAATGGATCCCCGGCAAAGTCGACGGCCAGCCCGCCGACCTCGACTTCGCCCTCCCCGTCATGTTCAAGCTCCAGTAAACCTCTTTCCCCCAATAGCCCAGCCCTGAGGGCTTGGTCTATTGGGGCGAACAAATGGGAGAGATGGCTTGTTTTGAATATTGTGATATTTCAACTATTTGAGATAAAGCAAATAATAAGGGATAGTAACCATCTAAGGAATCTGCGTAAATCTGTGTAAATCTGTGGTTACGATTCTTATTATTTGAATAGAAATTGAGAAGTTACATACGACGATGAACAAGCTAATGCAAAACTCCTCCCGGCGGCTAAGCCACTGGTTTCATGTGGTCTCAAACGTCAGGCCATGCGTATGGATGGGCCTATACCTCATCCTTATCCCCATATTCGCCTTTATCTATTGGCTTATACCTGATGGCCAATTCAGAATACCCGACGGTGCTGGCACCGGCTACGGGTCATGGGTCTATTACAGTATAGTCACCATCACCACCCTTGGTTTTGGTGACTATACCCCTGCCCATGGCATAGCGCAATTGGTCACTGCCGTAGAGGTGACATGCGGATTGTTGTGCATGGGATTCTTCCTCAATGCCGTAGGGTCTATGAAGTCAGAAATCGAAGTCGACGCAGAAATCGAAAAGCAACGCCAACTCCACCTCGCTGCCGAAAAAGACAAACTCCAAAAAAGCATACCCATTATAACCCACGTGCTGGGAGCATTCATAAAAGAGTGCAACGAAGCCACCAGCCGAGGCATCGACCCAATGTCGCTCGCTCCAGAACTTACCAAGTCCGCGGCACGAGCCAGCCTCACAATCGACTCTTTCCAAAATCGAGTTGACCTAACCCTATGGCCGGAACTGCTCGAAAATTGCTTCGCCTTCGTGGCCAATTATCAAATAATGGCCTCAGACATAAGCAGTACTTCCACTCCCGACCTAAAAGCCAAAACCGACGAACTCCTCACCTTCATCAAAGAAAACACCGGCCTAGCCCAAACCATACAAACTTTAATCCAGAAATTATAAAACATAAGCACATAACCATTACGTAAGCACACCTAAAACGAAAAAATTATCCCCTCACTTGTGCTTACGTAATGGATACGTGCTTATGTTCTCCAAATAACATTTACCACTATGCGATTAGACGGAAGAAGAAACAGCAACAACATTGAGGACCGCCGCGGCTCGGGCATCTCTGGAAAAGCCGTGGGAGGCGGCATCGTGGGCGTAATAGTCATTGCCCTTGTCACCCTGCTGGGAGGCGGCGACATCGGCGATGTCATCAACAATGTGATGGGCTCAGGCCAATTATCTGGAGTAGGCCAGCAGACTGAGTATGTTGAGACCGAGGAGGATCAACAGCTCGCCGACTTCGCCTCCAAAATCTTGGCTGGCACCGAGGATGTATGGACACAGATATTCCAAGAAGAAGGTTGGGGACAATATGAACCCCCAACCCTGGTACTATTCCACGGCACCACAACCTCGGGTTGCGGCACCGCTACTGAGCAAATCGGTCCTTTCTACTGTTCGGCCGACCAGAAGGTATATCTCGACCTGGACTTCTTCAAGGATATGGAGCAGGATATTGGCGGAGGTGGCGACTTTGCCTACGCCTACGTCATAGCCCATGAGGTAGGCCACCATGTGCAATACCTGCTTGGCACCCTATCGCAAGCTCACGAGCAGATGGCACGCATGTCGGAAACCGATGCCAATAAGGTGAGCGTACGCCTTGAGCTGCAGGCTGACTTCTACGCCGGCGTATGGGCCAACCATGACAACCAGATGTTCAACTCAATCGAAGACGGCGACATTGCCGAAGCCATAGATGTTGCGCAGAAGATTGGCGACGACTATCTCCAAAAGAAGGCTTATGGACGCGAGATGCCAGACAACTTCACACACGGTCGCGCTGAGCAACGCGCTCGCTGGCTAAAGCGAGGCCTCGACACCGGCGACCCCCTCAAGGGTGACACCTTCTCACCGCAATACTCCTCTCTTTAGTGATAAGTAATGAGTAATAAGTAATGAGTAAGGCCATCCGGATGGCCTTACTCATTACTTATTACTCATTACTTAT
>JAJBUH010000252.1 GCA_020860445.1 Bacteroidales bacterium
CCTCCCTCCCAATCCCCCCCTCCATCACCGCCAACTGCCTATTGGAGTAGGGGGTTAGGCGGGGGAGATTTGGATGAGTTCGAGGCGAGGGGCAGATTTTTTGAGGATTTAAGTTTTGTTTCTCGATGGGACTAACTTGAGGGCCTTTTATGTGCTGAGGAGCCAGTGGGAAGCTGGTATGACATGGATTATGCGCCCATCGGGTAGGGGAATATCTTCAGTGGTATCTGAAGTGATCATAGAGAGGTTTTGACATCCAGTGCGGTCAGATGCCTCGATTAAGCCATCGATTTCTCTCTGGCGTGTTTCGGATTCATGTATGTCCCAAGTGACTTGTATCAACTTGGTAACTGTGTCGGCCTGTTGCACCACAAAATCACATTCTTTTCTGCCTTTATAATACGTGAGATGTTCAAAAGGCTTGAGGCGCCTGGTGAGATGGAGAAATACGGTATTCTCCAATAATTTGCCATTGTCTTGACTTAGGGGCATTAATACCGCTTGACGCAATCCATTGTCGATGACATAATATTTTTCTTGTCCTCTTATCTTTTCTTTTAGGGATTCCGTGAATATTGGGAGGCGCATAAACATAAAGACATCACACAGACAATCTGTCCATCTATAGAGATCGTTTTTCCCAACTTTGAGCCCTTGTGATTTGATGTCGTTATAGATGGAATTTATTGAAGTGGGTTTTGTTACATTCCCCATCATGCGTTTACACAGATATCTGAGCACTTTCAGATTCGAGATTCCATAATGCTCGGCTACATCTTTTAGAAGCATAGTGTCATAGTAGCCCTGGAGTATTTTAGTCTTTTCTATGAGATCTTCAGTGAGTACTACTTCTGGGAATGCGCTTCCGGAGTTATAGCCTTCAAAAGCTAATGAGAGTTTGGCTTGATCTGATTCGAGCCAACTGTCAGTCATAAGATTACGGAATCTACAGTATTCTGAGAATGAAAGGGGATAAGTCTTATACTCCAAGGGGTATCCTCTAAGGGCTGAAACTAACTCGGTTGAGAGCATGGTGGCGTTGCTGCCAGAAATCCAGATATTTTGGCAGTAATTCTTGTACACTCTCAGCACGAAATATTCCCAACCCTTGATTAGTTGAATTTCATCAAAGAACATGTAAACTTCTGACATTTGTTGGTCAGGATACATTTCTCTATAAGCATTCAGCAGATCATCAAGTTCATTAACCTCCATTGGGAGCAAACGCTCATCATCGAACCCAAGCCATAGGATTTGTTGCGTCTTTATCCCTTTTTTCAGTAGGGCGTTGACGGTGATTTTCATCTTGTAGGACTTTCCGCATCTCCTGACTCCAGGTACAGTTATAATCTTTTTTCGATCTATTGGCAAAGGCTCATCTCGCTCTATAGCTTGATAGGGCATTTGAGATTGGTTAAGAGCAATAAGCCCCTTTATTATTCTTTTATCCATACTTTCTTTTATTTTGAGACAAAATTAGTGATTTTTTTCCTAAAATAAAAGAAAGAATTGATTTTTTAGGCCTTTAATGTGAAATGAGGAAGGGTTAGGCGGGGGAGATTTGGATGAGCTCGAGGCGGGTGGCGGATTTTTTGAGGATTTTGAAGGCGAGGGAGTTGAGGACGACTGTTTCGCCCTGGGCGGGGATGGTGCCAGTGGAGGAGAGGAGATAGCCCGCGATGGTCTGATACTCGTCATCCTCGGGGAGGTCGAGGTTGAATGCCTCGTTGATGGCATAGACCTCGCAACGGCCCGATACTTCATAGATGCCTTCGCCAGTCTGACGCATGATTAGTTTTTGCTTGTCATGCTCATCCTGAATATCGCCAAAGATCTCCTCGACCAGGTCTTCGAGAGTCACCAGGCCGGCCACGCCGCCAAACTCGTCGACAACGACCGCCATCGAGCGCTTTTCTTGCAATAGGCGACGCATCATCTTGTTGGCCAGCAGGGTCTCGGGGGCAAAGACAACCTCCTTGATATGCTCCTTCCAGTCCTGTTTGGGGTCAAAGAGTTCACTCACATGGATATACCCAATGATATTATCTATGTCATCGCGATACACAACAATTTTAGAGCGTCCTGTGCGGGTAAACATCTCGCACAATTCCTCGGTGGTGGTGTCGGTGATGTCGACAGCCACAATCTCGTTGCGTGGGGTCATGCAGTCGCGCAAGTGAATGGTAGAGAAATCCAAGGCATTCTGGAATAGCTTGACTTCGTTCTCCACCTCTTCTTTTTTCTCCTCCATGGTATCGATGGTCTCCTCGAGATAGTCGTTAAGGTCGCCAACAGACAGCAAGCGCAGCCTGGCACCTTGTCCCTTGATGCCCACCAAGCGCATGAGTATGCGCGAGAGCCAAGTCGAGAACATCGACAGCGGATAGAGCAATATATAGAAGATGTAGACTGGGATGGCGAATACCTTGAGCGAGTTGTTGGGGTTGATGCGGAATATAGTCTTGGGCAGGAACTCGCCTATCAGAAGGATAATTCCAGTGGAGATGAGGGTTTGCAGCGTGAGCTGGAGTCCCTCGTTGAGGTCGGTATGCGAGAACCATATCAGGTTGAGCAACGCTGCCAGGCCCATGCCGTAGAACACCAGTACTACATTGTTGCCCACCAGGATTGAGGAGATGAAAAATTCTGAGTTGCTATAGAATTTGTTGAGGATACGGCCTATCAGCCCTGAGCGCTTGACATCAATCTCGACGCGCACGCGGTCGGCCGTGACGAAGGCTATCTCAACGCCCGAGAATAGGGCACTGAGCGCAAGCGAAACGACAGATATGATGATCCAGACAGACAAAACAGTGAATAATTAATAGTGAATAGTGAATAGTGAATAGTGAATAGTGGGGCTATGGGGCGTCTTTGAGAGAGTCGGGGGTTGAGAGGGGTATGGGTTGGGTGGTAGGGGTGGAGATGCGGCGAGAGGGTTGGCGACGATGGGGGTCGTGGTCTTTAGCGGAATCGGGAGTGGTTTCGGCCTTTGACTGGCTCTGAGGCGAACGCTCGGCTGGGAATATGCCCGTGGGACGGTTGACGGTGTAGGCGGTCATGGGTTCGTTAGAAGTGAATCCGTAGCCCTCGATAATGCGGTCAGACCGCACGATGTGGATAAAAGAGTCGGAGTAAACCTCGCGTTTGGCCTGATTCCAAAACACCTGTTGGGTCAGGAAACTGTCGCCCTGAGTGTTGACCATCACCACATTGCCATCGAGACGCCAGATGCGCTTCTGGCTCAGGTACATCGCCGAATCGCACCGCATAGTCGAGGTGATATTCATGTCGCGGTCGTACTGCTCCATCTCCAGAGTCTCGGGGAATTTCCAGTTGGGGTCCTTCGCCTCTTCGTACATCGCCCAAATCGGCGTCTTGATATAGTAGCGCGTATAGCCCGAGTCGGAGATGTAGGTATCGACATTGTAGGTGAGCATCGTGGGCGTGGTCTCGCCGTCGCCAACATTTTGCACATACGACTGCTTGTCGTCAGAACACCCGACAACACCCGAGCACATCACCGCAGCGATAAACCCAATGGGCAACAGCCTCATGCCAATATGTCTGCTATTCAACGCCACAACCTAAATCTAATATCTCCAATTTAACAAATAAGTCTATTAAGTAAGTGTTCAATTTGAAATTAAACTATAGTCAGGTCACCTCGGAGAGGCGGTATTTGGTTAACCCCAGTCAATTGAGCGAAGCGAAATTGGCTGGGTGCGCTCTAACCTCCACCCTCCTTTGCTATTCGCCTCGGAGAGGCGGTACATCGAAGCAGAATCAGTACCGCCTCTCCGAGGCGAATAGTTTTTCTGCTTGCATCCCTTTGCTACCCCACCCAGCGTCGCTTCGCTCCGCTG
>JAJBUH010000231.1 GCA_020860445.1 Bacteroidales bacterium
GCCCTGACATCATCGCGATGTCAGGGCCGCTTTCCTATTCTTATATACTATTATTCAATGAAGAATGAAGAATGAAAAATGAAGAATGAAGAAGGAAGAATGAAGAATACCCATAAGGCCTATTTTTCATTCTTCATTTTTCATTTAATTGAAGAAGATGCAGCAGGGGCCTACACCGGCAGCGTAGCTGCTGGCCAAGTTGCCATCAGAGGTGTAGCGATTGACGTAGCCGTCGATGGTGTAGCTTGCATAGCCTCCATCGAGGGAATAAGAAGAAATGTAGACTTCGCCATCGTTGGCTGCTATGCCGGCAATGCTGTCGACATCCTTGCTCGGGGTCCAGGTGGAGAGGGCGCCAGAGGCGGTTGAGTAGGTGCTGTATGCGCCAGCCGATTCCCACCAAGGCCAATTGCAAATATAGAGGGTGGTGCCATCAATGGCCATGTGGGTGCCTTCGGCGATTTGGGTTACAGAATCATCGCTGCCCACTTTGTAGATGGTCGACATGATAGTGTCGTAGTCGCCCATGCAAAGCACAAACAGGTCAGTGCCGTTGCTTACGAAGCTGGTGGGGTTGGTGCCAACCTCAAAAGTCTTCTCCACTGTGAATGTCGACAGGTTGATCTTTGAGGCGGTGGTGCCGTAGCTTGGGTGATTCATGCCGTCGCTGTTGGGCACGTATAGGTAATTGCCGCGGATTGCCATTATTTCGGGGTTAGGACCCACTTGCACTGTGGCATCGATAGCGAGCGAGGCAGTGTCTAAGCGGCATACATAGCCGTTGTACATCGAGATATAGAGCTTGGAGCCGTTGGCTACGATTGAGCGTGGCATTTGGCCGGTCTCGCTGGCGAGTGAGATTTGCTTTTCGCTCTTTAGGGTCTCGCGGTTTACCACCTCGATGGTGTTGGATTCATAGACTCCGATGTAGATGTGCGAGCCATAGGCTATGGCTGTCTGCGGGGTGCTGCCGATGCTGCGGCCGTTGGCTGTCTGGAATAGGCGCTGGGTGGCTGTGCCAGTGTAGGTGTTGACACCGGTGAGGCTGCCTTCGATTTGGTCGTAGTAGCTGCCCTGGTTGAGGACGAAGAAGTCGTAGCCCTCAGCAGGGTCGATGATCACTGGATCGTCGTCATCATCGCTGCAGGATGCGAGGCATCCAGCGCAGAGCGCAATCATTGCGCCATAGAGTAGATTCTTTTTCATTTTTTGTTTATTTTTGGGTTGTTATCAAATGGTCAATTTTTACCGGTGCCTAAAGCGCCGGGAACCGTGGCGCCTGGGGGCCAGTGGGGCAATTGCTGGGGCTTATGATTACCAGTGGGGTGCCACTGTGCTGGGCGCTTTAGGCGCCCCATTATAGGGTAAATCTCAGGGTGGCTTGCCAGGAGCGGCCGGGCATCGGGTAGCGAGCCACCACCTCGTATTGCTTGTTGCCGAGGTTGAGCACATCGATGCGGGTCTCGAGAGTGTGGCCCCGGATGGGGAAGAGGCGCCAGAGCCGTAGACCAAACTCCATGTAACCCGAGATGCGGGTGTCGGGCAAATTGTTGTTGGTAGTGAAGCGGGTACCGACCCCGGTAGCGTTGACCGAGAGATTGGCCCAGGGATTCTCCCAACTGACCGAGAGGCTGCCCGAGTTGAGAGGAATGTATGCCACTTGCTTCATCCATTCCGACGAGTTGCGCGATGTGCGCGGCTGGGCGCGTTGGTAGCTGTAGTTGGCAGTTAAGGAGAGGGTGTGGCGTTGGGCAATACTGATATCGGCATTGGCAGTAGCATCAACTCCCCAAATCCGAGCATGACCCAGATTGGTCATGCGCCATACAAACATATTGTAGGGCACTGCCACGATCATGTCGCTTATATTATTGAAATAGCCGTCGACAGTGGCAGTGAGAGCCGACAGAGCTCCCCACGCTGGGGCACTGTAGGTAAAGCCCAGATTGAGTTGGCGAGTGGTCTCGGGCAGCACATCAGCGCTGCCGTAATGGTCGAAATATGCCTCGTTGAAGGTAGGCATGCGGAAAATCTCTTTGTAAGATACTCTGACAAAGAAATTCTGCTCCCTCCAGGGCTGCACCGACACGCTGGCCGAAGGCGACAGGCGAGTGGCATCCTTGGCGGCTTGGCCAGTGTGGGCGCCATTGTCGTAAACCGAAAGCAGAAGGCGAGCCATAGCCGTGAAGCGACCGGCTCGATAGCGGGCTGTAGCGCTCTGCAATAGCGAATGGCGCCAAGGGCGATTATTGGAGGAAAGATTGGAGGATAGGTTGGCGTAAGAGTAGTCGACTGAGTAGTCGAGGACCCAGGGGCGCGATGGGGCCCAGAGTGCGCAAGCTGATCCGTACCATTCTCTCTGCCAGTACCTTTGGTCGAGCACGCCGTTGGGGTATTTGCCATTGACATCGGCATAGCCCGAGTAGGCGAAGTTGAACTTTGCTATCGCCATCAGTGACACATTGGCCGAGAGCGAGGCGCGGAGTTGCGACTGGGCAAAGGCGTTGCGCTCGCGCAGCGATTCGTTGCTCACATCATTGTAGTATATCACCGGGCCGGGAAGGCGGCGCGAATTGTCATAGTAGTAGACCTTGGATTTGAGCGTGGCTCCCGACCATGGGCGCCAAGTCAGGTTGATTTCGCCATGACCAGAATTCATACGTGAGTTGTTGCGGCGCTCTTTGGTGACGAGGGCACCGTTGCGCAGTGTGAAAGGGTAGTCATTTTTGGCATGAGTAAACTCGCCGAGCACCCAGCCGTAGGCGTTCTCGCTGAGTTGGATTCCGCCCTTGACGAATGGATTGACGTAGCTCCACGAGCCGCCACGCATCTGCGCTACGAGCATGGGCTGCCAATCCTCGGCTACCGAGGCGATGGTGAGCGAGGCTGCTGAGGCAGCGGCGCGAGCCGGGATGAAGATGTCTTCGTTGTCGCCGACCACAAGGGACAGCTGGCCCACATTGTCGGTCGAATAGCGCTGCAGGTCGATTTGACCCGACTGGGCATCGCTGAGGGTTATGCCATCATATATTACGGCGGTATG
This sequence comes from Bacteroidales bacterium, assembly GCA_020860445.1. GTDB lineage: Bacteria > Bacteroidota > Bacteroidia > Bacteroidales > Muribaculaceae > CAG-873. The sequence continues at coordinate 3,044 of JAJBUH010000231.1, forward strand.
GCCCGCGCCGAAGCCGCGCACAGATACGGTCTTGAGGCCACCGGCTCCGCCGTAGTCGCGGAGTGTCACGCCGGGCAAGCGGTGCACGGCATCGGCAACGGAGGTTATGCCTTGGCGGCGCAATTCCTCTTCGCTATAGCGATGGATGGGGGCAGTGCTGACTACTTCTTTTTCGGCAGAACGAGCAGTGACCTCTACGCTCTTGAGCACACGCGTGGTATCGGCCGGCTCCCCAGCTATCAGTTGGGGTGTCGGCGTCAACAATGGGACAATGGCCCATAATATGTGAGCGACTATATGCTTTCTCATCCTGGAAAGAAAAACATTCTATAGCGCAATGGCAGGTCTTCGGACTTATCGCCTGTCTCTGTGGATGCGCCTTCCCAGCTCCTCCCGTCGGGAGCCAGTGGCTTTGCATCTTAGAGTGCGCCTGGCTAAGGCGCATGGCTGAAATACCGCAGCGGGACTGTCGGGGATTCTCACCTCGTTCCCTATTGAGGCCTGTCGGCCACCAATTGCGTTGCAAAGTTACAAATTATTTTTGATATGTCCATAAAAAAAGCCCCAGATGGGGCTTTTTTATAGATTGGGGTGGGGATTCGGGCCGTAGAATGGCCCGACACAGTAGCCGCTATCCAGCTGGGCTCCCCCCCTCTTTGCGCCTTTGTTCCTTTGCTCCTTTGCGGTTTACTGTTTGGGCAGAGAGTTGTGCACCTTGTAGGTGGCTGCTTTGGCAGTGAAGGGTGCGCTCTGGCGCACATCGGCTGCCGAGGCAGCAAACAGAGCCTGGTATTCGCCAGCGTCGGTCACGAATGCCGACTTGGATTCATCAAACGATGCCAGGTCGTAGTTGGTAAATTCCATGGTCACCTGCTGGCTCTCGCCGGGTTGGAGCTCGGCTGTCTTGCCGAAGGCTTTGAGTTCCATCTTGGGCTTCTCGAGCGTGCCTTTGGGGGCAGAAACGTAGAGCTGAACGGCTTCGCGGCCAGCGGCATCGCCGGTATTGGTGACAGTGACGGTGGCGGTGTATTTGTCGCCCTTGCGGCTGATCACGGGTGCTGAATACTCAAATGTGGTGTAGCTCAAGCCATAGCCAAAGGGATAAGACACGGGCTTGTCGGCAGTGGCGAAATAGCGATAACCAACGTTGAGGCCCTCGGCATAGTTGGTATTGCCCAAGTTGGGGGTAGCGTTGATCTTGTCAAAGCCCCATTGCATCTCGTCGCGCCAATCAAAGTGGTCGGGGAAGTTAGCAGTCGATGGCACATCGTTGATAGCCACTGGCCAGGTCATAGGCAGTTTGCCCGAGGGGTAATTCTTGCCGGTCAGCACATCGGCTACGCTGTGGCCGGCATAGACGCCGGGTTGCCAAGCCAGCAGGATGGCGTCGGCATAACGCTTGATGGGCTCGGTCTCGAGGGGTCCGCCAGTGTTGAGCACCACCACAACGGGTTTGCCTTGGGCGTGGAAGGCTGCTGATACTTGGCTCAGCATCTCGATTTCGTCAGGGTAGAGAGGATAGTCCTCTGAGAGGCGGTCACCACCTTCGCCCGACTTGCGAGCGATGGTGATGATGGCGAGGTCGTTCTCCTGAGCGGCATTGAGGTATGAATATTTGCCAAGTTTGGCCTCAGCCACGCGTGAGCGTGGGAAATAGCTGTTACTGGTGAGATGGATGCCCATTCCGGCCTCGGCCTCAGCCTTAGCAAAGGCGGCATATTTCTCGTAGGTGTCGGAGATGAGCGGGTCGAGCACGAATCCGGCAGCGGTGAGGCCATCGTTGAGGTTAACCTTGAGCAGCGAGTTGACATCGCCCGAACCCGAACCGCCGCTGTAGAAGCTGTAGCTGTGGGTGCCAAAGAGGGCTACTTTCTTGCCCTCGGGCTGCGAGATGGGCAGGGTTGACTGGGCGTTTTGGAGCAGCACCATGCCTTGGGGAGCGCATTGGCGCACTATGGCGGCGTGGGCGGTGAGATCGGTTTGTTCGGCGTATTCGGTGCCTTTGAATCGCGGAGTCTTTACGATATATTGCAGTATGCGCTTGACATTGCGGTCGACATCGGCAATCTTGATCGAGCCATCGTTGACGCCGGCCACGATTTGTTCGATCTGTTCGGCGTTGCCGGGGGTGAGCAGGTCATTGCCGGCGTGCATCTGCTTGGCGGTGTTGCGGGTGTTGGTCCAGTCGGTCATCACGATACCCTTGAACCCCCACTCGTCGCGCAGGATGTCTTCGAGCAGGTCGTGGCTCTCCTGGGTGTATTGGCCGTTGATGTAGTTGTAGCTGCTCATGATGGTCCAGGGTTGGCTCTTCTTGACCATAATCTCAAAGCCCTTGAGGTATAGCTCACGCAGCGGACGCTGGTCGACGATGGCATTGTTGAATGAGCGGTTGCCCTCCTGGCTATTGGCGGCGAAATGCTTAGGCGAGGTGCCTACGCCGTGGGCTTGCACGCCATTGACATAGCCAGCGGCGATGTTGCCCGAGAGGAAGGGATCCTCGGAATAGTACTCGAAGTTGCGGCCGCAAAGCGGGTTGCGCATCAGGTTGAGGCCGGGGCCGAGGATAACGTCAACGCCGTAGTCGAGGCATTCCTGGCCTACAACATCGCCCATGGCGTAGGCCATCTCGGGGTCCCATGATGAGGAGATGAGCGAACCGATAGGGATGGCTGTGGTGTAGAAGCGGCGGTCGTCGCCACCGCGTTCGGCTGAGATGTGCACTCCGGCGGGGCCATCGGCCAGAATGGTGTGGGGGATGCCGAGGCGGTCGATTTTGGCTGTGTTGCCAGCGGCGCCGAGCACGATGGCCTCGGCGTTGGGGTCCGGGTCGGAGGGGAGACCCCAGTAGCTGACACCGAAGCTGTAGCCGGTGAGGAGCTTGGCTTTCTCCTCGAGGGTCATCTCTTTTAGCACCTTGTCGATGGTGTTTGGGGCGAGCTTGACCTCGGCCGAGGCGGCTGTCGCGGCGAGCAGGGCTGCGCCAGTGATAGTGATGGTAAGGTAGTTCATGATAGTTGTATTGGATTTTTTCTGTTGCAAAGTTAATGATTATTGGGGTCTCACTGGGTCCCAAAATGTAATATAGTGGGTAATGAAATGTTTTTTCTATGGCCATAGCGTTAAAACTCCTTGATATTAAAGGTTCAATTTGAATTTGTGTTTAAAACATTTGGTTCAACACGGAGTGCACTGAGAGGCACTGAGACCACGGAGACTTTTCTTTTCCTGCTCTGTTTGCGTTATAGATTCGGTCACAGAGGCGGCATAGCCGCAGCAGAGGTCACAGAGTGCGAGGAAAGCAACAGAGGAGAGCCAGGAATCTTAAGGATAACGCCCACACTCCGTGTCCTCTTGCACCGCTTTAGCGGTTTCCGTGACCGAATTGAGAACGTATTATCTAAGGAAAGTCTCCGTGGTCTCAGTGACTCTCAGTGTACTCCGTGCTTAAGTGTAAAATAGATTGGAGGGGTGAATTATGGGGTTTATGATGACAAAAAAAGGGTGGAAGTAAATTTTTTTGAAAAAAAGTGGAGAAAAATTTTGTCAATTCAAAAAAAGGCCGTAACTTTGCACCGCATTTGAGAGGCAAGTGTGCCTCGATGGAATTCAAAAATTTTGACTCCGTAGCTCAGTTGGTAGAGCAGCTGACTCTTAATCAGCGGGTCCAGGGTTCGAGCCCCTGCGGGGTCACAGACATTATAGAAGGTTGAAAACAGAAGTTTTCAACCTTCTATGTATAAGACCAAAAAAACATAGATATGGCCCAGGAAACTACAACAATCCAAATGGATGGTGAGCTTAAGCAGCGTTTTGCTTCCCTATGTAAAGAATTAGGGATGAGCGTAAATACTGCTTTCACCTTATTTGCAAAGGCTGTAGTCAGATGTCAGGGCATACCATTTAAAATTGAATTGGACAAAACCGATCCCCACGCTCGTCTTAGGAAAATATTCTGGGAGATGAGAGAAAGTGTCTCAGATTTGCCCGAAATGAGTTTGGATGAGATTAATGCAGAAATACAAGCGGTTCGTTCTCAGAAACCATGAAAAAACCCTTAGAATCCTCTCTTACAATCATACGATGAGGAGTAGAAACTAAGTCTATACTCCTTTTGTTTTTATAATACTACTAATACAATGAGTGATGACAAGATACCACCAGGAAGCAATAGAGAAGCAGAAAGCATCGGTGGCTTATTGGAAGCAGCATCCGATGAAGCCGGAAGAATACTTCGAGCAATTCAAGAGATTGCGGGAACAACGTCTTGCAAGGGAGTCCAAATCGCAGGGCTGAAAAAGTGGGCCCAGGCCAATAATTGTTGGATTCCTAATCCCGACATACTTGGTGGATATTCTGATCGCGGATCAGAAAATGAAGTTTATGTACAACCCTCTACAGATACTGTATATAAACTCAACGATTTTCGTTATGCAGATGATAATCTCACATCCTTTTTTGAAAGAATAAGAATACACAATTCCTTATTCTCAGGCTGTCCTTACGATTTGATTGGTTTTTCTGAGAATCGAGAGGGGAAGGTTTGTGCTGTCTTGTCTCAGCCATTTATCAGGGCCGACCGTGAGGCATCGATTGAGGAGATTGCCGGGGCCTTGGTCTTGATGGGTTTCATGCCTATGGATGAAGGCGAATATTTCTCTGATGGCAAGATTGACATTTTTGATGCTCTGCCCAACAATGTGCTGCACGGGAAAGATGGTCAACTATATTTTATAGACACCATACTCAGTCCTTCATCTGACGAATATTTAGATACATATAAAACCAAGTCGCCTAACTGGAGGAAAAGCCAGGAGTAGGGATACGCAAAGGGGGCGGTGAACCTAACGGTCGCCGCCCCCTCCACGTTTCAACTATTTATTTATGAGAGCTTTTTAATCCAGTATCACTACTCGGTTAAAAAGACGAGGGAAATTATGACGCTTATTCTTTTCAAGCTACGTAATTATAACAACCGAGAATAGGGGTTTGGAATAGCCTACTGTTTTAAAAAATACAAAACATTATTAAGGATATGGTCACAAACGTGTTAATTTGATGAATTTACGTTAAAAACGACCTCCTAACCCATCAATTCAGGGGAAAAATCCTCAATAGATAGACAATTTTTGGCCATGGAGCACGACTCCAGATGAGACAAAAACAGCGAGAGAATCGGCCGATTCTCTCGCTGTGGAATCCACATTATACTTTGGCCTCGTCGGCTGCCTCTTGAGCAGCATCAGGCGCCGGAGTATCTTTGTTGGCGTTGAAAAACTTGTCGAGATGCTTCTCGCGGAATCTCTCGAGGAGTTCCCAGAAGTTTGGCACGAACAGCGTGCCGACCACTGCGTTGATGAACATACCGAATACCACGGCCGTGCCGAGTGCGATTCGCGAAGCCGCGCCAGCGCCGGTGGCAAAGAGCATAGGCATCACACCGAACACAAAGGCCAGAGCCGTCATCATAATCGGTCGGAAACGGATTCGGCCAGCGTTGGCTGCCGCTTGACTCACATCGAGGCCTGCTTTGCGGAAGTCAATGGCGTACTCCACAATCAAGATTGCATTCTTGGCCGACAAGCCCAAGAGCAGGATAATACCAATCTCGGTGTAGATATCGATGCTCTGTCCCATGATCAAGCAGCCGATGACCGTACCGAGGATAGCGGTAGGCATCGAGATGACCACAGCCACAGGGTCGGTAAGACTCTCATACTGAGCCGCCAACACGAGCAGCGTGATGATTACGGCCAACAGCATCACAAACGATATGGTGGTGCCACCCTTGGTCTCTTGGTATGCCTCGCCAGTCCAGGCGTAGGAGTATTGGTTGCCCAGGGTATCCTTTACAATCTCCTCCATAGCCTTGATGCCCTCAGATGAACTCACGCCGTGAGGGATGGTAGCGGTGACCGAGGCGGTTGTGTACATGTTGTAGCGGTTGATGGTCGATTCGCCGGTCGTTGGCACGATGGTGGTGAACGATGAGAACGGCACCATCTTGCCATCAGCGTTGGCAACGCTCAGACGCAACACATCGTTGATGTCGCCGCGAGCCAGGGCATCAGCCTTGACATTGACCTGGTATACGCGGTCAAACTCAGTGAAGTCGTTGACATACTGGCCGCCCATGTATGCCGAGATGGTTGAGAACACTTGGCTCATGGTTAGTTGCTCGAGCTTGATCTTCTCACGGTCGAAATCCAAGCGATACTGCGGCACTCCGCCCTCGTAGAGCGAGGTAATCTCCTCGATGCGGCTATCTTTGGCTGCCGCATCCTTGATCTTGACGATGGCCTCGGCCATGGCGTCAGGACCGTAGTTGTTGATGTCGAGCAGCTGCATCTGCAAGCCTGAGGTCATGCCCAAGCCAGGAATCGAGGGGGGATTCAAGCCGAAGCAGACAGCCTCTTGGATTCCGGCAGCCTTCTCCTCAAATTGTTTAATCGAGGCATCGACGCTCTCGTCCTTGGCCTTGCGTTTCTTCCACGGCTCCATGGTGACGATAATCGAACCCAAGTTGCCGCCCGAACCATCAGCCATGAATGAGAAACCTGCCATGGTGATCACATGTTGTACGCCCGGCTGCTTGCGTATATCGTCGCCGATTTGCTCAAGCACCTTCTGTGTGCGGTCGATGGTAGCGCCAGTGGGCAGCTGTGCCGAGCCCATCCAGTAGCCCATATCCTCCTGATGCAGGTAGCTCGATGGCATCGACAGAAAGCCCCAGAATGCGGCTGCCGTGATGACGAAGTAGGCGAGGATGGCCACCCAAGGTTTCTTAAGGAAGGTCTCAACGATGCGCATATACAGGTTGAGCGTTGCCCCGTAGCCTTTGTTCCACCAGCGGTAGATGAAGAACTGTTCCACCTTGGGGTCCCTGCGCTTGAGGAACAGGGCGCAGAGTGCCGGGGTTAGTGTCAAGGCGTTGAAGCCCGAGAATGCTGTCGATACGGCAATGGTGAGAGCGAATTGCTTGTACAATTCGCCAGTAATGCCGGAGACAAAGGCAGTAGGGATGAACACTGACAGGAGCACCAGCACCTCGCCCACGATTGGGCCTTGCAGCTCTATCATAGCCTTCTCGGCGCTTTGTCGAGGATTGAGCTTGCCCTCTGATAGGATGCGCGCACAATCCTCAACCACCACGATGGCATCATCCACCACGATTGCGATAGCCAGCACCAAGCCGAAGAGGGTGAGAGTGTTGAGGGTGAATCCCATAATCTTCATCACAGCGAATGTCGCGATCAGCGACACCGGGATTGTAATCATAGGGATGATGGTGGCTCGCCAGTTCTGCAAGAATATCAGGATTACCAGCAGCACGATCAGTGTAGTCTCGACAAAAGTGACAAGCAGCTCGTCGATTGATGCGGTCACGAAGTTTGACGCATTTTCGATCACGGTGTAGTGCACACCCTCGGGGAAGTATTGCTGCAGTTGGTCGAGTTTGCTGATTACATTTTTGCTCACCTCGAGAGCGTTGGCGCCCGGCAGCTGGTTGATGCCAATCAGGCCAGCTTGACGACCGTCGACCAGGGTGATGTTGGTATAAGAGACGTTGCCAAGTTCGACCGTTGCCACATCTTTCAGCTTAAGCATCGAGCCGTCGGCATTGGCTCGGATGATTATGTCGCCAAATTCATCGGGAGTGACGAGGCGCCCCTTGGTGGTGAGGGTGTATTCAAAGGCTTGATGGGCGCTCATTGGGGGTTCGCCCACCTGACCAGCCGACACTTGCATGTTCTGCGATTCGATGGCTGTGACAACATCTGAAGGCGACAGGCTGCGCACTCGCATCTTCTCGGGGTCGAGCCAGATGCGCATGCTGTAATCGCCCGAACCGAAGGCTTGGGCCTCGCCTACGCCGTCGATACGCGCCAACTCGTCGACAATGTTGAGTTGGGCGTAGTTGGTGAGGTATAGGGCATCGTAGTTGTAGGTCGAATCGCCCTCGAGAGCGATAAACAGGATGGTATTGGATGATCGCGACATCACATCGATGCCTTGCTCTTGCACTGCCGATGGCAGCGTAGGCTCGGCCAGAGACACGCGGTTTTGCACTTTCACGGCTGCCATGTCTTGGTCGGTGCCATTCTCAAAGGTGATGGTGAGCATGTAGCTGCCGTCAGAGCCCGAACTCGAACTCATGTAGAGCATGCCCTCTACGCCATTCACCTGCTCCTCGATGGGTTCGCCCACCACTGTAGCCACTGTCTCGGCATCAGCTCCAGGATATGTGGCTGATACCATCACGGTGGGAGGCGTGATGTCGGGGTATTGCGCCACGGGCAAAGTCTCCACCGTGAGCAATCCCGCCAAAATCATCAGCACAGCGAGGACAATGGCGAAAATTGGTCGGTCGATGAAAAATTTAGAAAACATATCCTTGGGGTGGTTTTATTTGGTGAGTATGGGTTTGATTTCCATTCCGGGACGCACTTTCAGCAGGGCTTTGGTGACATATTTCTCGCCGCCCTTGAGGCCCTTGGTGACAATGCGCATCGAATCGTTGGCCATTTCGCCCACCTCGATGGGGGTGTAAACGATGCGGTTTGAGTCGTTGACTACATATAGGAATTTGTTGGTCTGGCTGGTTGATATCGAGGCATCCTTGACCAGCACAGCGTGAGGCTCAAGCTTGTAGGGCAGGTTGATGGTGGCATACATGCCGGCTTTGAGTTCGCCGTAAGGATTCTGGATGCGGCAGCGCACATGCAGCGTACCGGTGCTGGTGTCGACATCGGGGGCCAGATAGATTAACTTGCCTTTGTACTCGTGGGGGAGCGTCTCGCTGAATATTACCGGCACGCTGTCGTAGTCGATCTTTGAGCGGCCATTCTCGTTGACAAACGAGCGCAGGAACGATGCGTCTTCGATAAAGAAGTTGGCGTTGAGCTGCGAGTTGTCATAAATCGTGGCGAGCACCACTGGCGCGTCTGCGCCGCTGATATAGGTGCCGGGGGTGTAAACGCCGATGTTGCTCTGGCCATCGAGGGGCGAGTAGATGGTGCAATATGAGAGGTTGCTATGGGCACCGGCTAATGCAGCTTTGGCACTCTTGATGTCGGCCTCTGATTGCTCGACGGCGCTCTTAGCTTGCAGTACCTCGATTTGCGCTACAGCATCGCTTGCCAAGGCCTTTTGCATGGCATCATAATGTTTTGAGTTGTATTCGTATTGGCTCTGGGCAGTAGTCAGAGTTGCCTCAGCCTCGCGCACAGCATCGACATAGGGGCCATCCTCGATGGTAAACAGCAGTTGGCCTTTCTTGACCATGTCGCCATCCTTGAAATCCTGGGTGAGGAGCACGCCGTTGACACGGCCGACAATGTCTACCGAACCAACAGCGGTGAGGGTGCCAGGATAGGGCTTGCTCAGCAGCAAGGTATCGACTGGGGCAATGGCCACATCCACGGGGAGCACTTCGTCGGTGCCGGTAGCTTTCTTTTTTGTCTTATCGCAACCGGTCAGGCATAAGGCGGCTGCGCATCCAATCACTAATAAGTAACGTTTATCCATAGTGCCAATATTTTTCATTTTTCATTCTTCATTTTTTTTCCGATCCAGTGGAATTCTCCATTTTTCATTTTTCATTTTTCATTCCTACTGTATCCACCCGCCGCCGAGGGCCTCGTAGAGCGATACCAGGTCGCTGAGTGCTTGTCCCTTGGCGCTCACCAACTCATTGGAGTATTGCAGCAGCGAGATTTCTGAATCGGTGACGTTGATAAATGCTGTCAGTCCCTGTTTGTACAGGTCTAATGATAGTTCAAACGACTTGCGAGCCTCCTCAACCACCTTTTCGAGATTCTCAATATAGTGGAGGTCGGCACTGTAGGCAGCCAGAGCATTCTCAACCTCTTCGACAGCGGTGAGCAGTGTCAGGTTGTAATTGTCGATGCCAATCTGCATTTGCTCTTTGGCCGATGCCAACGAGGCAGCGCGGCTGAAGCCATCGAAAATAGTCCAAGAGAGGGTCGGGGCTATGGCGTAGGTGAGGCTTTGCTTGCCAAACAGGTCATCGAGCTTGTGGGCCGAGGTGCCGATTGAGCCAGACAGCGACAGGGTGGGGAGGAAGTCCTTTTTGGCAATGCCCACGGCTGCGGCGTATTGGGCCAAGGTGTATTCGGCCTCGATCACGTCGGGGCGCCGGCGCAACAGTTCGATTGGCACGCCCACGGCAACCATCTGCTGATAGGTGGGCATGCGCATTGGGAGTTCGAGCAGCGGTTCGACATCTTCGGGGAAACAACCGATCAGCACTGCTATCGAGTTGGCGTAGGATATCTCTGATGATTTGAGCGATGAGAGCGATGCTACGGTCGAGTAGTAGGTGGTCAGGGCTTGGGCTACATCGAGACCGGAGGCAAGGCCCACCTCATGGCGCGTCTTGGCTATTTTGACCACGGTGTCTTGCTGGGCGATATGGCGCTCAAGCACTTGTATCTCGGCTTGCACAGTACGCAATCCGAAATAAGCCGAAGCTATCTTTGCCGCCATTGCCACCATGGCACCATCGTATTCGGCGCGTGTGGCGTTTAGGGCGGCTTTGCTCTCCTTGGCGCGCGAGGTGATTTTGCCAAAGACATCAAGCTCCCAACTCATATCCACGCCGAGGTCGAAATACGAGGCCGTGGTGGCCTTGCCAGCCACGTCGCCGAGCATGCCTGATGAGCGGGCGCGTGTCCAGCCTCCGCTCAGGTTAAATGATGGATAATACGAGGCGCGAGTCTGCCTTAGGGCTTGCCGGGCAATCTCGATGCGGCGCGAGGCCATCAACAGGTCATAATTGTTGTCGATGCCCAGGTTGATCAGGGAATCGAGGGTGGGGTCTTGGAATTGGCGCCACCAATCGTCAGAAACCGGGTCGGCGGGGCTGAACTCGCTGGCATACTGCCATTTCTGTGGCATCTGAGCCGTAGAAATCTGCTGCTGGGCCTGAGCTATGAGCGCGGATGCCCATAGGCAGGCCGCAGCGGTGAATACTTGAATTTGGTATAAGCGCATATTTCGCAAAATAAATAGTTACACTATTATAACCTCTGACCCCCAAAAGATGTTTTGTCTTTTCCTCCAATATTCTGTCTTAATTCTCCTAATTTTCATCGACAAAACCGACTGGCTGGTAGGTGAGATTATTTTGGGAATTTGCAAAAAAAATCCGTACCTTTGTACCGTAAAATTCGATAAACCAATATATCATGAAAAATTCACATTGCTTGATGCTGTTGTTGGGAGGCGCCCTACTGGCAGGGTGCGGTCCCAAAGAACGCACAGTGGAGCTGCCCCCATTTGAGGGCAATAATAGCCACGTCATCGAAATTACCCAAGTTGACCTCACCGATTCGCTTACCACCGTAAGCTTAAAGGCCAGATTCATCCCTCATTACTGGATCAAGATGGCTGGAGATTCGCGCCTCCAAGCCGATGGGAAGCAATACAAGGTGGTAAAAACCGAGGGCATTGAGCTTGATTCCCTATTCTGGATGCCAGAATCGGGCGAGGCTGAGTTTCAGCTCATGTTTGAGCCTCTGCCAGTGTCTACCAAGCAGATGGATTTCATCGAGGGCGACCAAGGCGGAGCCTTCCGCATCTGGGGCATAGACATCAGCGGCAAGCCGCAGGCGCAATATCCCGAAGGCCTGCCCCGGGAACTGCGCAATCAGCCCTTGGCTGCTGAGATTCCCGAGCCGGAAATGAAAAATGCTACTACTACGGCCCGAATACATTACTTGGGCAATGTAGAAAAAGTCAACGGCGACGTGTCCCTTATCATCGATGATATAATGATGGGGCAGCAAGAAATACCTCTGACATTTGATGCCAATGGCGTAGCTGAGGCGCAGTGGTTGCAGCATGGCCCCGTTGAGGCTCGAGTGTATGCGACTACAACAGGACGAGCTGCTACCCCGGTGTGGATTGATGCCGGAGAAGACATTGATATTTACGTGGATGGCCGCTTTGCTGGCGATGGTCAGCGCGAATTATGGCATCCCGAGCTGGGAGGGCAAGCCAAACAATACGCTTATTCCACCGGCAAATATGCAGCGCTCACTGCCACAGCCGCCGCTGCGCCTAAGCTATTTGGCTTTGGCGTGGAGAATAATGTGGTGAATTATCGCATGTCGGGCGATGAATTTACCCAGGCGTTGGCCAATGCATATAAGTCTTTTTCTGATTCTATTGAGGCCCAACCTTGGCCCGAGGAGGCAAAGGCTATGAGCAAGATTTTGCTTAAGGAAGGCCTCTTGGATCGTTTCTGTGTGCTGCAGTATTTGCAGTATCGCGTCAGGCCCGATGGCGAATGGGAAAAGCTGCCTAAGGATTCGGTGAGGGTGGTGCGCGAGCCGCGCCATTATCAAGAGATGGCACAGTTGTTGGGTATTGACGATCTTCGCTTCATGCTGCTCAGTCCCTCAAACTATGCCTCGGCAGCTACAGTTGATTGGGCTGCGCAGGGAGTGCAGTCTCCCCTAATGGCCGGAGTAAGGGCTTTGGTAAGCAATTCTACCGATGCCGAGAATGGCAAACTCACTGATGCCTTTATTGATTCGATAGGCCAAGCCAATGGACAATTCTACGGCGAGGCTCTGCACCAAATCAATGACGAAGGGCGCCAACGCATGGCTGAGGTAGGCTCTTTGATTACACCTACGCCCAATGTGGCTCCCGATAAGGTGTTTGACGCCATCATCGCTTCCTATAAGGGCAAGAAGGTGATTGTTGACCTCTGGAACACCTGGTGCGGCCCTTGTCGCGCTGCCATCGCTGCCAATGAGCCGATGAAGGATACCGAACTCAAAGATGCCGATGTTGTCTACGTCTACATTGCAAATGAGACGTCGCCCATCGCCAAATACGTTGAGATGATTCCCAACATCCGAGGCGTGCACTATCGCGTAGGCCCCGAGGCTTGGTCGGCTATTGCGCAGCGTTTTGCCATCGACGGCATCCCCTCATACATCCTCGTCGACCGCCAAGGTCGTCCCCAGCTCCGCAACGACCTCCGCGACCACTCCCTCTACCTCTCCACCCTCAAAGAATGAAAGAATGAAGAATGAAAAATGAAGAATGAAGAATGAAAAATGGGGCTTCAGCTGAGGCTCCATTCTTCATTTTTCATTCTTCATTTTTCATTCCTACAGTTTGTTTATTTCTTCGATTGTGAGGCCAGTGGCCTGAGCGATGGTGTGGATGTCTACACCTAGAGACTTCAGGTTACGTGCCGTCTCTTGTTTGCCTTTTAGCTCGCCTTTCTCAAAGCCAATCTTTTCCCCTTCTTCCTTCCCTTGGTCAAATCTTTCTGAGAGCAGAGTCCGCTCACATGAAACTTCATCCCAAAATTTATCATAGTGGGCTCTTTCCTCTGGAGTCAGCTGGAGCTCTTTAACTATATCGACCGCCTCGGCTATGGTCTTGTTTTTGGTCAGGTACTCAGGCACAATACCCTCATTGCTATATTGAAGCATTGTCAAAAATGATAGCCAAAACTCATCCAACTCTTTGTCAGAGGTGTGAGAATGGTGCTTAGGAAGTTCAACGAATACAAACCTTATATGGCCGATGGGGAGCTCTTTATGTTTGCCATGACAAATGAAGTTGACATGTCGGTATTCATCCCGGAACTCTTTGGCCTGAGGCATGCATTTATCGAGTAGGTATAAGCAATAAATCGACTGTGGTTCAATAGCCTCTGTGCCCCTTTCGGTTTGCATAGAATAGGCTTTTGATGCGTTGAGTACAGTCTTCATCAGAAATGGCTCAGTCCAGTACAGCTGAATCATCACGATAAAGCTATGGCCTTTTTGGTCCTTGCATAGGACATCTATGAGTGAATCCTTGCTCCATCCCAACAAAGGAATATCCTTTGGTGACATATACTGAATCGATACTATCTTCTCTTCCTCCTTCAGAGGCAGCAATGCATTTAGCAAGCTCATGCACAAATGCTTATGCTCGCCAAATATCTTGTAAAATACAATATCAGCCTTGGGGTCGTCTCGCACTATATTCATATCATTACAAATACTTTATCCATTTGAGTTCTCTTTTTCCTCTGTTTCGTTTTTTACTCCTTTACCGAAGAATATAATGAAATCTTCCCTTCGGATATCTTGGGGCAATGTGGTCACCTCAAGTCTAAGATGGTAGAGGAGGTAGGAAGCATTGGACTTATGACGTTTATTTGCTGGATATTTATGATCCTTTAGCCATTGTAGGTCAACAATCTCTGCTTTGGATATCTCAAAGAAACCTAAGAACTTTTTGCGATGCAGAAGCATAAGACGTTTAGCTCCCATAAGTTCAGGATGAGATGCTATCTCGTCTTCATTAATAGGGTAATTATAGAGCATGTTGTCGAGTATCCATTGCTTATTCCCCTGGCGACAAGTAGCAATCAGGAAAGTACAATCTTTCCTTGATTGATAAATGACTTGACTTTCAAACAGTGCCAACTGTACTGCCAGAGGAGCAGCACGATAAGCCTTTTTACTTGAAATTTCCAATCTATTTGGCTTTAGACGAATAGGCCCATACTTGGAGTCAAGTTGTGTGAATATAGCCTCAAGGACATTTACGTTGACCGAATTGCCAAACTGCTTCAGCGCTTGATGTCTATTGGCGCAAGGGCGGAAAGAGTCTGGAAAACTTTGAAGTCTGGCACACTCTCTCACAGTTAAACGCCGTTTGTATCTACCAATAATAGGTATTTGTACCATGGCTACCAATGCGGGGAAAACATTGGGGAGTTTAACTCTTATTCCTGAGGGGCGCATTTGGATTATGCCCTCAAAAATAGTATTTACCCCAGTCCCGCATTGCCATTCGAGCTTACGCTGAGTAGGAGTGAAAGATTTTAAACCATCCCAATCCTCGAGCCATTTGTTAATGAACTCACGATTATTGGCATAGAGTTGACGGTTTTTTACAATATGTTGTTGCTTCCATTCTGGCAAATAAGAAATATCGTCAGTCCAATTAAAATACTCCACATTGATTGGAAAGCCGATAACCTTTTCCTTAATCCCTTGGTAAAACTCATCCCAAGCCTGAAGCACTAACAATTCTTGGTCGCTAATGGTAGAATCTTGCCCCTCGGGTTTCTCATCTTCCAAAACAGAATATATACTCAGATCAGTCTTGGAAAGAAGATTCGAGAACAAAATATCCAAGGGTGTCTTCACATTCTCTGGGTCATATACTCCTACTATATAGACCCTTTCGCGTAGTTGCGGCACACCAAATTGATGAGGGCTCAGAATTAAGGGTTCTGCGGTTAGGCGATAGCCGATATCATGGAGGACATCAGTTATAATTTGCCAAGTACGCCCTTGATCATGGCTTACCAAATTGCGAACATTCTCGAGGAGTATAAACGGAGTATGATGATAGCGCAGTAATCGTTCTATCTCAAAAAATAGTGTACCACGTGTATCGTTGATTCCGGCTTGTTTACCGGCCTTGGAAAAAGCCTGACAGGGGAAGCCAGCGCAGAGCACCTCATGCTCAGGCACTCGTTCAACATCTATTTGTGTCATGTCATGGGCCGCATCTATACCATAATTCTTATAGTAGGTATCAATACAGTCTGGATCTATCTCCGCAGCAAAAACACATTCACCGCCAAATTTCGTCATCGCCTGATGGAATCCGCCAATTCCACAGAACAGGTCAACGAAACGGAATTTTTTATTGCTCATCTTTATGGTGATAACGATAAATTACAAAATTGTCTATGTCCTTCTTGTTGATTTTAAATTTAGGATTCCGTGGGTTCCCATCGGGTTGACATCCTTGATTAAAATCTGAAAGAATAGAATGGAGGTTAATACGATTAATCTCCAGAATACACATATCTGTGAATTTTACACTATGCTTCATCCTTTGATGATAACTCATTGGATCAAAAGACGAATCCGGGACATTGTCTATCTCTTTTAAGTAATTATTCCTGAAGAGAGTCGCTTCAAAGTCCTTATCGGAATCTTTGATGGTTTCGTGTTCGTAGATTACGTACCAGAACTTCCCAAACTTCTTGAGACATTCTACAAAGGCAATTTGGTCGTTGCCTGGAGTTTCTTTTTTAGATTTATCACTGGCTTTTAGATCCCCATAAAATCTGTGGGCTGGGAACCAGATATCAAAATCAAAAACATCTGGATCGTGTGAGCCTTTATGTGTTAGTGCTGTGTATTGAATATAGGGATGGATTTCATCCTTTTCGGTAAAATGACTGAATCTATACTCTAGGAACCATCCGGCCCATTCGGCTTGGCGCCATTGCGACCAGTGTTTTTGATGCATCTCTTGAATAGCATCTATAGCAGTCAGCCATTCCCCAAAACAGAATCCATAGTTGAATTGGGCAAAAAGTTTGAACAAATTACTTTCTGCCATTTCTCCTTGTAGGTATTGAGCGAACTTACGATTAGAGATTGTCCTTATTTCATTTCCATTTTGATCTATTTTGGAGAAATAATCATAAAGGTCGCCTTGGTATAAATCGTTAATGTAGATATGGGCGGCGGAGTTGTTGCATTGATGTTGAATGTAGGAATCTTTGACAAAGTCAGCAAATATAATAAAACCTTCAAAATGATATACTCCTATGAATCTTACATCATAACCTAATTTGGATAGGGAGACTGCATCTTCAATCCAATATTTAGGAATCTGAATCCTCTTTTTAAAGATAGGATGTGGATTACCAAGGTATGTAATAGCCTTTGCAAAAATGATTATATCTTTTGAACCGTTATGATAAACGATGCGCTTCTTTCCTTCAACTTCTGTATACTCACACTGAGTCCCTAATTTACCCATAATGACTTCCCTCATTTCTTTGCGAGAAAGAGGTTGATCTTGGGCCAACAGAATGTCGTACCCAGAGGTGAGTTGTTGATTGTCTTGGTTCATATCTGATCAGTAGAATTAAGATACAAAATTACAATAAAAAATTCAAATATGGATTAATTTATTCCACAAAAAATCGTCATCATCATAGACAGAACGTAAAATGGGTTAAGAGATAAAAAGTTGGAATCAAAAGAAAAATGGTTGTTGGTCATTTTGTTATTAAGGGAATATCCTTTGTGTATTTACACAAACAAAAATACATCGATATGAATGCAACAAATAGCGCTTAGCCCAGGAGGCTCACTGAAAGGGAGGTGGGTGGACGTATCCGCCCCGAGAATCTAAGTGGCGACATCATTACCCGTATCAATCCTTACAATAACATAACATGGGGTGAGCTTGTCATCACTCCAGAGATGAATGTGCACCTAACCCTGCCATCATAATAGTCGATGGAAGCAGCACATGATAAGCAAATCATCGGCTGACGTTTTATCTTTATCTCAAAGGCATCGGCTCTTCTAAATCAACCGATAGAACAAGTATATAACGACCTTAATCTTATTTGAAGAGTCCCTGCGGCTCCCGATTGATGGCTTTATATCAGATTTTGTAGAGAGAAGAGGGGAAAATTTACTTCAAATTTTGTTACTTCAAAGAAAAGGCAGTATTTTTGTATCAAAATTTTTAGGATTATGGATTTCAAAGAACTTGAATTTGTAACGGCAGTGATAGGAAGCGTAGCCGAAAGGCTGGGCCTCCCTTTGGCTACTGTCTATCGTCGTCTTAAGGATTCTAATATAATAGACGGCTATTTGGAGCCAGGATACGATCCTCTGCATACTTTTAGTCGAGAGTATATCACTGACGATGTTATAGACTTTATGAAAGAGAAAGGAGTGCCTTTAGAATAATGGGAGTAAAAAGAATCATACTTGATATGAAATACGCAAGGATTATTGAGATTCTTGCGTCGAGACTTGGGATTACAAGGGAGGAGGCTATGGAGATTTTCTATACTTCACCTGTTTTCCCATTGATAGACAACGGTATAGCTGACCTACATTGTCGCAGCGATGAATATCTTGCCGATGAAATCATCTTAGACAGGAAGGTGAGTTAATTTCGTCCTGGACTCATTCTTCATTCTTCATTCTTCATTTTTCATTTTTTGGTAGAGGAGGGATTGGATGAGGCCACGGGTGAGGAGGTAGGCGATGAAGGCGAGCCAAAGGCCGTGGTTGGCGAGGGAAGGGGCGAGGAGGAAGTAGAGGAGGAAATAGACGGCTGAGGCGCAGAGCATCGAGAGGAGCATCTGGCGGCTGAGGGTGAGGCCGATGAAGATGCCGTCCCATACAAAGGCTATCACCCCTGCGGCTGGGACCGCAATGGCCCAGGGGAGATAGCTCATGGCTGTGTAAACCACGGCAGGGTCGTCAGTCAATAGCTCGAGGATAAGGCGACCGCCGAGGCCATAGAGCAAGGTGAAGAGAATGACCACCCCGAGGCCCCATTGGAAGATTCCACGGATAGTGGCGGAGAGCATAGGACGATTGCCCTGACCGAAATATTTGCCAGCCATTGCCTCACCAGCAAAGGCGAAGCCATCCATGAAATAAGAAAAGAGAATGAACAGCTGCATAAGCAGCGCATTGGCCGCGAGGATATCGCTGCCAGACCGAGCACCCGAGCGAGTGAACCATAGGGTAACAGTCACCAGACACAAGGTGCGCAAGAAGATATCAGTATTGAGCGAAAAGAAACGGCGCATGCCATGGCGCAGTTGCGCCCAGGTGGCTCGCATGGCTCCGGCAAAGGGATGGTAGCGCCGATGCGCTAACCATAAGCCGCAACCAAGCCCTATCCATTGCGCTGACAGGGTGCCAATAGCCACGCCCTCAATCTTGAGGCCAAAGCCATAGACCAGAATCAGGCTGGCAGCGATGTTGGCAACATTGGTGACGAGTGCCATCCACATCGGCGCGCGTGAATCTTGCATTCCCAAGAGCCATCCTGTGAGTGAATAGGTGCATAGCACAGCCGGAGCACCGAAAATCACAATCAAGAAATATGTGCGAGCCATAGCCGAGGTGTCGGGCTGCGCATCCATGAAATACAGCAGCGCGTCGGCAATCCATGGACTGAGCAGGATTAGAGCTGCCGAGAGGGCAATGCCTACCAAGAGGGCACGCCAGAGAATCAGCTTGGGCGCATCAGCGGCGTGGCCAGCAATCTGTGCGCCGTAGGCCTGGGAGGTGAGGCCGCTTGTACCCATACGCAGGAAATTCATCAGCCAGTAGGCGAGACTGAACATGCTGCCTCCCACCGCTATGGCACCGATATATGAGGCGGCGCCCATGTGGCCCGTGATGGCAGTATCCACCAATCCCAGCAATGGTGTGGTGATATTCGACACAATTGCTGGGATTGACAGACGTAGTATTTCCTTATTAATGCGATTCATGATTTTGAAAACGTAAGCACGTAAGTTTTACGTAAGCACACCTAAGGTAATTGT
>JAJBUH010000113.1 GCA_020860445.1 Bacteroidales bacterium
GGCGGAAAAAATGCCTCAGGAACATGGATTATTTATGCCAAATCCTCAATAAAAGCTAAAAGTCGCGAGTTAGCCCTGGGTGCAGTGGGCATGTCGGCGAGGGAGTCGCAGATGATGAAATGGGTGGTGGTGTCGCCGGTGAGGGCGCGGTATTGGGCGATGGCGGCATCGGTGGCAGCCTCGATTGAGGGATAGGTGCCAGCCGAGGTGGGCACAGTGATGATGTCGCGACTGCCGGTGTATTGACCCATCAGGTCCTGGCCGCGCAGGATATAGCAGGTGTTGCCCTTCCACACGGGCGAATTGTACATGCCATCAGTCATGCGCCCGGCGCAGTAATAGTTGCCATTGACAAACAGATTGTCGACATACTGTATGCCAGTGCGCCGCTTGGTGCTATTCTCCAAGATATGACAGAATTTGTAGCGCGACTTGTAGTAGCGAAATCCGGTGTTTTGTCCGGGATTGTACGATTTGTTATCCCTCACCACGCAGTCGTAGAATATATCCTCGTCGCTGGTGCCGCTCAGGAAGAATTCAAACGACTGGCAGCAATTCTCCAACACGTTGTCATGGAATGTGCAATTGCGAGCCTGTCCATGGCCGGTAGAACTGCCTCCCTGTATCGTCAACCCGGCGTCGAAGCAGCGCGTGACATGGCAGTCCGACACCTCGCCATTCTCGATCAAGGGGCTAATCCAGTACTCTACTCCGTTGCCGAGGCAAGTCCAGGAGCGGTAGCCTATTTGGAGGGAGCCGCCGATGGCATCGATGCGGCAGGAACGGATTTTGGCATTGCTGCCGGCGTTGACACCGTGGCGTCCCCAGTGGGTAATCCGCAGGTCACTGACGGTGCAGTTTTTGGCGGTAACACCGTTGCTGTAAACGGCAATGGCGAGGGGCAACTTGTTGGGGTCGGTAGAGAGATACATGTATAGATAGTCGAAGGCTGCTGCCGTAGACAGTGAATCGGGATGCTCCTCCAAGCCTTGCCAGAAATCATAGTCCCCCTCCAGGTCGGTGATATATCGCACGCGGCGGCACTGGTTCATATCATCGGTGGTGGTATTAACGATCTGCCCCACATTGTTGTATTTCGACGAACCGCCTGTTTTGAAGCCAGTGTAGTGCTCGTTGGGCTGCGCCAGGTTGGCGCGCCAGACATTCCCTTTTGACGATTTGCTCCAGCGCCCATTCTTGACCTGGCCGCGCGTCCAGGCCTTGCGGCCCAGGATTTTCAGCCCGCACACCTCGGGGTCATTGCCGGTGCCATAAGCGCCGAGGTCGATGCCATCGACGCTCACCGCCTCGTAGAACGTGTCGCCACGGCGCAGCAGCACCCGGTCGGGCTTTTGCGCAACCGCCTTCTTGATGGTGAGCATCGGCTGCGCCATGGTGCCGGGATTGCTATCGCTCCCTTCCTTGCTCACATACACATCCTTACCGCTGGCTCCCATAGCCATCACCGCCAGCATCAACAAAACAATCTTTCTCATAATTCTACGGGTTGGGGTTTGGGGGCCGGGGAGGTGGATTGGGCTACGAACTCGCTGGGGGTCATGCCAAATTGCTTCTGGAAGCACTTGGCAAAGTAGCTGCTCGAGTTGAATCCCACCATATAGCATACCTCGCTGATGCGATACCTGCCATCGACCAGCAGCTTTGCAGCATGCTTCAGGCGCGTCAGGCGCACTAGGTCGTTGGGAGTAATATCCACGAGCGAACGTATCTTGGCATACAGCGTAGAGCGGCTCATATCCATCTCTGAGGCTAAGAAATCAACATCCAGATCAGGCTTGGAGAAATTCTTCTCAATCACCTGTGTCAGCTGCGTCAGGAACTCATTATCTGCCGAATGGGGAGCCACGCTCTCGATGGGTTCGAGAGGCGTCTGCGAGTATTTCTGCCGCAACATCTCGCGCATGTGCAGCAGATTGTCGATGCGGGCCTCGAGCACTTGCAGTGAGAAAGGCTTCTCGACATAGGCGTCGGCGCCGCAATTCAGGCCCTCGACCTTGGCGGCATTGTCGGTCTTGGCAGTGAGCAGCACAAAGGGTATGTGGCTGAAATCCTTCTCATTGCGCAACCAGCGACAAAACTCCACGCCGTCCATCTTGGGCATCATCCAGTCGCTGATGATTAGCGACACAGCGTTGCGCTTGAGCAGCTTGATGGCATCGAGGCCGTTTTCGGCCGTCAGCACCTCGTATTTGTCGCCAAAACTGTTGGCGATGAAATGGCAGAGCTCTTCATTGTCATCCACCACAAGCATCTTACGCTTCTGGCCCTCGGCCACGGGCGCAGCCAGGGCTTCGGCCTCTTCAGGCTCAGCGTTTGCTTCGGGTGTCTCGTCGACCTCGGCTTGCTCGATGGGCAAGGTTACGGTGAAGCAGGTGCCGTGGTTGAGTTCTGACTCAATCTCCACCTTTCCGCCATGGGCCTCGGCCACGCGCTGCACAATGCTTAGGCCCAGCCCCGTGCCTCCGGGATTAGGATTATCCTCCTCATGCACCTGATAGAATGGGCGGAATATCTTGCGCTGATTCTCCTTGCTCACGCCTATGCCATCGTCCTTGATGGCGATGGTGAATCGGTCGCCATCGCGAGCTATCGTGACGCGTATCAGCGTGTTGGTGTATTTGCGCGCATTGTTCATCAGATTGCTCACCAGCTTGGTCAGCGCCTCGGCATCGACATCAACCTGGAAATCCTCCGGCACGCGCACATCGACCTCCAGCTCTATGCCCTTATGCTCGAGCGTAGCGCGGAATCGGTCAACCACCCCCATCACCAATGGCACAAGCAGGGTGTGGCGATACACGATGTGGATCTCTGAACCCTCGACCTTGCGGAAATCAAGCAGCTGATTCACCAGGAATAGCAATCGCTGGCTGTTGCGCTCGATGGTGGTGAGTTCTTTTGTAGCCGCTGGCGACACCGCGTCGGGATTCTTCATCAGTTTTTCAAGCGGACCGATGATCAGCGACACCGGGGTGCGTATCTCGTGGGCCACCATCGTGAAAAATGACAGCTTGGCCTGATACACCTCGATTTCCTTGTCATTTTTTACGCGGCGCAGCTCCACCTTATGCTTCTCCTCGCTGCGGCGAGCAAACAGCATGAATCCCAGAATCAGCGCTCCGGATATCAAGAGTATGTAGAGCAACTTCATCGGCCACGAGGCATACCATGGCGGCAAGATTTCGATGGGTAGGGAGATGGCTGCTTCGTTCCACACATTGTCGTTGTTGCTGCCGAGCACCATCAGTTGATACTTGCCCGAGGGCAGATTGGTGTAGGCTACTCTGTGTTGGTCGCCAGCCCTAATCCAGTCCTTGTCAAAGCCCTCCAATTTGTATTTGTACTGGTTCTTACCGGGATTGACATAGCTGAGCGAAGCGAAGCTCACCGCAAATGAGTTGTCGTGATGATTCATCTTCAGGGCCTTCAGGTGGTTGAGGTCTTGCGGCAGGTGCTTGTCGCCAGCGTCAACGGTGGCATTATTGATTTCCAATGCCGTAAACACCACCGGTGGCACGTAGGCGTTGAGCCGTATCTGATAGGGCATAAAGGCGCTGAAGCCATCGGCCGACCCTACGTATATCTTACCATTCGAGGCCTTAAGCATCGCATTGAGCATATAAGGAGTTGAGCACAGGCCATCGCTACTGTTGAATACATCCACTGCCCCGGTGCTCGGCACATAGCGCACCAAGCCCGTGTTGGTGGTAAGCCAAAGTATGTTTTGATCCTCGACCACGGCAATCACTTGACCCAGCATTGCCAAGGCTGGCTGCGACTCAAAGCGGCCCGTGGCTGAGTCAAAGCGCACTAGTCCGGCTACTGTAGCGGCCCACAATTCGCCATGGCTGTCGACAGCAAGCGAATTGACATGATTGTGTGGCAACGAGCCATCGGCCCCGTTGCGTACATATTTGCGCCACATCTGGGTGGGACGGTCATAGAGGAATAAGCCCTGCCCCTGGGTGGCTACCCACAGCTTGCCGCCTTCGGTCTCATCGATTGCCACAATCTGGGCTCCAAGGTTCTTTACAGCCGTGATTTCATCGGTCTTGGGGTCATAGAGGCTGAGGGTGCTCTCGGTGGCAATCCATAGGTTGCCCTCGCGGTCGCGCAGCATGGCGTAGCAACTCTTGCGGCCTCGCTCCATCTCATAGTGGCGCACGCGCCCAGTGGAGATGTCCATGCGGTAGATACCGGAGCTGTAGCTGCCAATCCACAGGTCATTGCCGTCAACCATCAGGGCATGCAGGTTGTCGCGCCCGGTGGCCGAGAGCTGTATGTGGCTGAATTTGCGCGTGGCGGGTTCGTACTTAGTCAGGCCCCCATCGTCACTGGCGAGGTAGACGTTGCCTCGGCCGTCTTCGGCAAACGCTGATATCACATTGCCGCTCACCGAGTTGGAGAATCGCGAATGTTGGTGCCGCTCAAACATCTTGAGCATCGGCATCATATAATTCACGCCCCCATAGTATGTGCCTATCCATACGCCTCCCTCGCGGTCGGGACAGATGGAATAGACAAACTGGTCGCTCAGCGAGGCAGGATTTAGTTCATCATGGGCGCACACAAAACACTGGTAGGTGCGCGGGTCAAAGATGGCGAGGCCGGTGTCGGCGCCAATCATCATCATGCCCGAGGGTAAGGTGGTCATGGTGTGGATATGGTCGAGGGGGTCGTTCAATCCCGAATTGACGCAGCGCGTCTCGCCGCTGAATGGGTCGAAGCTTACCAGAGTGCCCTGCCAGTCGCCAAGCCACAAGCGATTGGTGGCATCTTCGGCTATCGCCAAGGGATAGGTCTCGATAGGCGCGCCAGTGCCGAGCAATGCAAACTGCCTGAAATCGTTGGCGCTTTTGTCATAGCGATACACTCCTCCCTGTCCTTGGTTACTGACGGCCCAGATATCATTATGAGAGTCAACGAATACGCTGCCCACAAAGCTATTAGTTTCTTCAAATGGGTAACCAGCATATTCCCAATTGTCGCCCTCTTGGCGCAGCCGATACACACCGGCATCATTGGTCGATATCCACAGATTACCATCGCGGTCTGAGGTTATATTCCTCACGTTTATTATCTGCTCCTCGGCGTTGCCGTCGATGTATGGGATGTAGCCGAAAGAGTCGGCCACTGCGTCGTAGACAAAGATGTGGGAATCCGTGCCGACCCACAAGCCGCTCTCGCATTGGTGCAGAGCCGAGGCGAAATTGTCGTCGTGAGCGCGGGTCTGGCTGCAGAGCAGCGAGTAGGTCTTGAAGTTATAGCCATCAAATCTCACCACTCCCCCATCGGTGGCCATCCAGACGAATCCCCTCTCGTCCTGCGCGATATCCCTCACGCAATTGGATGGCAACCCCTCCTCCGTCCCATAATGCCGGAAGCTAAGTCCCTGCGCTACCGCGCAGGGAGACCATAAAGCCAACAGCAAAGCCACTACGCATGCGTAGCGAAACCGCAAAGCCACTGCGCGAGCGCAGGGAGACCACAAAGCCACTGCGCGAGCGCAGGGAGACCACAAAGCCACAAGGACATAAAACCACAAAAAAATTAAGGGCATGAATGATGTAGGTCTTCAATGATGAAAATTTTTTATTCATAATAATCCTTTATTTTTTCCTTTGTTTTAGTTCTTATGGCCTTATGGCTTTATGTCCTTGTGGCTTTATGGTCTCACTGCGCACTTGCGCATTGGCTTTACTTATTATTCATTACTTATTACTCATTACTTATTACTTTCACCTGATATGGGTATTGCGGGGCTTGGGCTTCGCCTTCGGGGAGGATGTGGTGCTGGGTGGGAGCGCCCATCACTACGAGATAGAGGCCGCGCAGCGGAGCATCAGCCGGGGTTTCGAGCTGGGCAATTTCGCCGGGGGTCTTAGCCATCGGGCCATATACCGAACGGCCATACTGGTCTATGCCCACCAAGCCGTAGCGCCAGCCAGCCTCTTCGGCATTCTCAATATGATAGCCCTTCAGGCTGACCAACTCTTGCAGCTGAGCCTTGGCGGTCGAGCCGGGAGCCGGCACATCCACCGGTATCACATTGAAGCCGTAAGCCTCGGGGGCATGAGCCGAATCGGGACGCATCCAGCCATTCCGGTCTTGCACCATCGGCGTAGCAAAGGTGGCTGCGAAATCGCGAGTATAGTCCCATGTGCGCGGGAAGTCGAGGTTGACGATGCGAGCCGATGTCTCATACATCTCGTCGCAGAACGCCTCTTGGTCCTCGCCAGTCACTCGCTTGTAGGTAATCACCGGGTCTTCGCCGATCTTGCCCTCGCGGTACAGCTGGGCGATAAACGGCTTGCCGTGCTTCTCGCCCCATGCCTCTAAAACGTAGGGCGAGTGATAAATATTGTCAAGATGCAGATAGGCGCGGTGGGTGAGTTGGCGGAAAGCATCGAAGTGGAATGCCTCGTCGTGCACCCAGTTGGGATTGACCTGCCAGAGCATCCATTGCGAGGTCATCTCAAAGAAACCGCAACCTCCCCAAGCCTCGCCTTGGCCATCGCAGGTGATCTGAGCCTGGAATGAGTGGCCCAGCTCGTGGGCAATGCAGTTGAGGGTCGAGTCGCGCAGACGGTTGGGCGTAACCCACAGGGCACCAATTTCTTGGTCGTAATCGCCGCCGTAGGCTGTGCCCTCGTTTGAGTATCGCAGCATCACAAGCATACGGTTCTTCTCGGCCTTAGAGCCGGGCAGTACGAATTGCAATGAGTCGGTGAAGAAAGCATAGAAATCCTCCAACTTCTCGGCCAAATTTGGCAGGTCGATGTCCATAGGCTGGCCATCGAGGGCTGGCGGATTGGCGAGGTCTTTGCCAAAGCCCTTCTCCCAGAAGATGGCCATATTGGGGGTCTTGAGCATGCGGCTGTAGCTCCAGTCGCTCTGGGGGTTATTGAAATCATTGTTTACCAGCTCCTGGGGGTGGTAGATGGCTTTTTCGCCGCTCGAGCACGCCGCCAAGGCGGCGACCGCGATCACTGATGGTAATAATTTGAGAGTCATAATTGAGATTATTAATGATTTGGTAGATTATCTCGATGGCCGATTGCCTCGATGGTCGATTGCCTCGATGGTCGATTGCCTCGATTGCCTCGATGGTCGAGAATTCTCGAAAATTATCGATAAATCTCGAGAATTCTCGATGCAATTAATATCCATCGATTACGCTATCGAGATATACTCGCCTGTTGTTGATCCAATTTTGCATGCGATTGAGCTCGGTGCTGTAGGTCTTGCTGATGGGCCAAGTTTCCTGCTCGCGCTGCCAGACGGCATCATCGACATACAGTTTTGAGGCCTCCCAGGCTTGTAGCACATAGTCGCGCATCTGCTGCTTCCAGCGCGCCTTGTAGGCAGAGACAAATTCCTCGACCCCAAACAGGTCGCTGAAAAATCCCGGCACCTCATAGATTGTGCCAGCGTGGGTATAAGGATTGGTACCCAGCACCAACTCTTTGTGATTAGTAAAAAATGTATGACCGGTGTACATAGTGCTCCAATCAAAGTCATACCCGGCGTCAAAGTCCCACAGCGGACCCATGTGCCACTGCTCTTCATCCTTGTCGCGATACATAAACATCGACCTCGGGGCATCCAGCTCGACATTGTAGACCATCTCTTGAATCATCACATAGTCGATAAATGACTCAACGTCGAGCAGTGTCTTTACCAGCTCATAATCTTTGGCCTTGATAGCGCGCTCGAGAATAGCAAGCTCGGATTTAGCCTCAGAGAGCACCTCTGCCGACGGTTCATCAGGATTCTTGACGCATACTGGCATGCGGTACACCTCGCTCCAGAAATTGTCAGTCTCCTCCGGGGCCAGTTCTGGACCGTCGTCGCGGTCGAGGCTAAGCAGATAGCCCTCTTTCTCGTCAATATTCACTCGCCCCTTGCCTTGCTGCACCTGTTCGGTCAATTGGTACAGACCTATGTATTCGCCATTGAGTGTGACCTCGACATAGCGCGTATGATTGGTGTATTGGAGCCCGGCCAGTTCGCCGAGCTCAAATACTAAGGTATTCATCAGGTCGGTCGGGTCGCGGTAGTTGGCAAGCAGCACCCAGCTCTTGCCGCTGCCCATACCCATCAGTTCGGCCTTTTTGTCGAGCTTGATGCGATATGGTTTTTTAGGATACCATTCCCACGAACTATTGCCGCGTCCACGGATACCGGCAGTGCCCTCATAGTCCCACTCCTCGCCATCGGCGTCTATGGTGACTGTGCATGGCACATATTCAGTCTTTGTCGAGATGGCCACTCCGCCGGTATCAATCGATAGCTGCGCCACCCGATATTTCATTTCTTTTGTGTTTTCCTCTCCCTCATCCCCTTTATTTTCGTCATCTCCACCCTCATCATCGCCCTGCTCTTCATCGTCAGGGTCTTGAGGGGTCACGATAGGCTCAGGCTCATCGGTATCCTTGTCGCTGCATCCCGCAGCCACAACACCCAGAGCCATTATCAGCATCCAGTATTTTTTCATAGCAATAAAATGAAAAATTAAAAATGAAGAATGAAAAATGAAGAATGCCATCGGGATGGTATTTTTCATTTTTCATTCTTCATTTTTCATTCATTAGAATTGGAGATTCATTGTGAAAGTGGCTACGTATTGCTTGCCATCCTTGACATATACCAAGCAAGGCTTGACGGTATAGAGCTGACCAGCAACGGTCTGGCCAGGATAATGGCCAACCGAGAACACAAAGTTATCCTTGTAATACTCAATCCAGATCGGGTCGCCATTGCCCCACGAGCCAAGATAGCCATCAGCTGTGATATAGAATCCCGAATTTGCGGTATACTCGCCAGCAAATGTGCCGTCGGGCTGAGCCAGCATGAATGCTATGCGGCCCTCAGTAGGCTCAACAGTGCTGCCTACCTCCACCGACAAGGTGCTGCTTGCAATCTCGCTGGTTTGCATCACAAATGCTTGAGCCAGTTCTTGCAGAGCGGTCGAGCTTGCCAATTCGACAGTGGTGAGCTGCCAATCGGTGCTTGCTGCGTCGCATGACAGGTTGAATGTCAAGTTTAGGTCGGTCGGGTCGGCATCCTTGTTGATGGTCACATTGCCATAGACTTCAGCGCCGCTCACCGTGAATACATACGGCCACTGCACGTCGGTCAGATCGTCGGTATCCCAAGCATGGGTGTTGTATGTTGCCGGGGTCGGCACTACCACGAAGTAAAGATCCTCGGTGCCGGTGGGCACGGTGTAGGTAGCTGTGCCAGCGGCATTGTGCTGCATATCGCTGTATTGAGCCACGCCATTGACGATGGCAACATAGCCATAGCGGAAGCTCGGGTCGCATTGGCCAGAAATCTTGTTGTAGGTCAAGGTCTGTCCTTTCACCACTTCGTCGCCGCCAAGATAATCGCCTTGGTCGCTCGATGCGAGGGCGCTGCCCGGGGTCAGAGCCTCGAAGTCGATGCTCACCGTGCCGCTCTCAGGCACATTCAGGCGGATGATGTTGAAGCCCGAGGTCTCGGGTGTGCTTGAGTAAGCCACTTGATATTTCGAGTCGTCGATTTGGAAGAGGCTGGTCTTGTAATTGCTCGACAGGCCCCAGTAGGTGTCGCGGTATTCGCGCACATCATCAATGTCGTAAGTCACCATGCGGCTTGCATAGTCGTAGTATTCATCCCAGAATTTCTCGTAGTCGCCGCCGCAGTAGAGGCGCACGTAGGTGTTGATCGGGTCTTCGGGCGAATATGACTCTTTCCAGATAGCGCTGAAAGCCTCCACGCCATGCTTCATCACCCAGTAGTTTTGCAACCAGTAGCTCTGGTAGCGCATCCACTCGTGGCAGAAATGGCGGTGATAGTTGACGAGCCAAGGATTGAAGTCCTGGCCGAATTTCTCATCGGGATAGTCGTACATCGACTGCCACTGAGCGCATTGCTCCCAATAGGTGCAACCGCCAGTGCCACCCCAGCCGTAGCGGAAGCCGGTGAGACTGTCGTCAGTAGCGCCTTGGTAGAGCTTGTCGGCATAAACCTGATATTGGAATGAGTGGCCAATCTCATGAGCGATAGTTGAACCCACGGGCTTGCAAGTGCTTGGGGTCACCCACAGGGCACCAATCTTGTTACCGTAGCCCGAACCGGTTGCTACCCAACCATCACTGTAGATAAGCCAGATTTGCATCTTGTATTGGTCGAGATAACTCTTGCCAACTCCCAGCTCCGACATCTTGAGGATGTTGATGTTGGTGTTGAAGAATTGCTCAGCCTTCACGAGCAGGTCATCGATGTCGACGCGAGCCCACTCCTCGAGGTCGGTGCTATTGGGGTCGTCGCCAAATCGAGCATCCCAGAAGACGAAGAAGTGGTCGGACTGCTTATAGTGGTACCAACCGTAGCTGCTATCGCTGTAGAACATCGATTCTTTGCTCTTGGTGTAGCTGACATCACCGGGATAGTAGAACATATCATAGTTGGGGATGTCAGATTCGAGGAGCATGTCGCGGTCGAGACCGTGCTGGGTGATAGCCACTGAGGCTTGCTTCTGGCCTACGCAGTCGATAATCACATGGGCGGTGCGCTCTATCTTAGTAGCATTTTGCTCTGTCTCGATGCGGATTGTCTGGCCAATGCCGCCAGTACCGCTTGTCGAGAGCAGGGTAATCCAATCGGCATCCTCCTCCTGTATTGAGGCGGTCCAGATAGTGCGGCTTATAAACTCAAACGATGTGAATGTGTCGGTGCATTCCAATTCGATATTCTGATATTCCTCATCGATTTGGATGGCATCGTCGGGTACATTCACCTCTTTGTCATCATCGCATGCAGCCATCGGCAGCAGTGCAGCCGCTGCGCATAGCCATTTCCAATATGTTTTTAATAGTTTCATAGTATGGCGTTTTAAGGGAACCACAGATTCACGCAGATTTTCACAGATTATATTTATTTCAACTAATCTCAAATTTTCACATCTGGTAATCTGTGAAAATCTGCGTGAATCTGTGGTTTTTAATTATTGGTTAGATGCGTCCGTTGTGGGCGTAGGGGCTGAGGGTTGCTTTCTTTGCTGCGGGCTTGACGTTCTTGGGAGCGGCATGGCGAGCAGCGGTGCGCTTAGCGGGAGCCTGAGCTGCCACTGGCTCAGTGACGGTCATCTTCACGTCAAAGAGAGCGATTTTGCCATTGGCGTAGAGGCCGATTTGAGCAGTGATTACATCACCAGCGTGCACACTACCGGGATAATATCCATAGTAGAACAGATTGGCATCTTCAGGACACTCTGCCAAATTCTCAGCATCATTGCCCCAGTATTCTATGTAGACCGCTGCTACATCGGCATCGAATGTTGGGATAATAGTGGCTGTATTGTCATACCAGAATCCAGCATTAGCAGAAAATTTATCAGTGTAGGCGCCATCTACCTCTCCTATGATATAGAGCTCGGTAGTTGAGGATATGCTAAGAGCACTCTTTACTGCGTCAAGGTCAAATTCTACTACGTCCTCACTCCAAAGATCTGATTCGGGGAAACTGCACTCAAGGGTAGCGGTATAAGCCACTGTGCCAGCATTGAAGTCGGGTTTCTCCACCTCTTCGCCTGCGGTCACATTGAGCGACATGTTGAAGGTCACCTTGGTGCCTTGGTAGAGCAGAATCAGTGTGTAGTTGACTGTGGTGTCAGCATTGGGGAAGATGTTAGAGTTGATACCGCCGCCAACTTCGATATAGCTGGTGCCATCGGTGTAGAAGCCGGAATAGAAGGGCGACTGGTCCCAAGCGACGGTGCTCATGTCACCGTTGAGGTCAATCCAGTATTCGCCATGGTTGGCATTATACGATGGCACTCCGTCGCCCACCTCGTTGAGGTAAACCTTCAGATCATCGTTGTTGAGAGCCTCAAATACCTCGTGGGTTGTCAGGTTGAATGCATTGCGCACAAGGTCGCGAACATCGACATAAGCGTCAGGCCACTCCTCGGTCCACTCGATATCGATAGCCACATCTTGGGTAGCATCAGCTGGATTTGTGCCGGGCTTGTCCTCGGGATCCTCGTATTCGGTGATGTTGACAGTGATATGGAGCTGCTCAACCAGCAGGTCGTTGATGAAGTAGAAGTCATGCTCGTATACCTCGCCGATAGCGGTAGCGCTTGGCATCGGGCATACGCCGATGGTGGATGGGTCGTCAGTGATGCCATAGCTAATCCATACGCTGGCATCGTCGCCCCATGAGCCTACATAGCCGTTCTTGTCATACCAGAAGCCATTGTCGGCATTCAGATAAGTCATCAGGTCGCCATTGGCATCATAAGCGGTGATGTTGGTCGACGGATCGATTTCATCCAATCCGAGATCAGCCAGCACTTGAGCCAAGTCAAATGCCACCGGAGTAGCCACATACAGGCCGACATCGTCGGGAGCGATATTGGCAACCAGGTCTTGGCGGTTGACTATAGTCACCTCACCAATCTTCTCAGCCTCAACCACATTGATGGTGATGTTGAGCATATAGATGCTGCTGCCGTTGATGAAGCCAAAGTCATGGACATACACGTCGCCAGCCGAGGTTGCGCCAGGCATCAAGCAGACACCAATCACATTAGGCACAATTGTTTCTGACTCTTCATCTTCAAAGATCATACCATAGCTAATCCAAGCGCTGGCATCATCGCCCCATGAGCCTACGTAGCCGTTCTTGTCAAACCAGAAGCCGCGGTCAGCATTCTGCTCGTTGGCGAATGAGCCATCTTCTTTGTAGGCAGTAAGGTCGTTGTCGGGATCAATCTCGCTCAAGCCAAGAGCTGAGAGCACTGCGTCGAGGTCAAATTCAACGGCAGTCGGGTCGTAGCTATTGGGATTCTCAGGCAGAGTGACTTCCAGATACTGGGTACCAACTATGCCGCCCTCGATAGCGCCGCGCTCAATGAGTTTGTAGTTTACGGCCACACAGACGCGCTTGTCTTGGTATTGGAGACACTCATAAGCGGTCCATTCCTGAGGAGTGGTAAACTTGTCGGGGAACTGGCCTATGTTGAAGAAGTCATACTCTGGGTCGCGAGCGCCGGTATCCTCATCAGCATAGCCTTGCCACTCTACATAGAATGCAATGGTGCCTAAAGAGATAAGATCGTCCCAAGTACCAGCATCGGCATTGGTATCAAACCAGTGACCCCAAGCGCCAGCGGCAGTCTGGCTACCTTTATTGTCGGCGTGAGTAGAGCCATTTATACAGAACTTGGTGATATCGGGAGCACCATCGATGCCGATGATACCATCAGCTACCTGGTCGGCAGTAAGGCCAAGCACCTCGCCGATGCCTTCCATGTCGATGTAGAGCGACTTGAATGTCCATTGGGTCGAGAGGTAGTCGGTGACCTCATAATAGAACACCGAATCGGCATCGATGTATTTGAGCATCTCCTGGCGGATTGAATCCTGCCGGGCCAGCTCTGCCAGCTCATCGTCGGTCAGGACGTGGGCCAAGCTGAAGTCAGTGTTGTCGCCGCACGACTGGGCAAACCCCGCCAGCAGCATCAGCACCGGAAATATATATAGTAATCTTTTCATGTTGGTTTTTAGTCTTTAGTTTTTAGTTTTTGGAAGCGAACACGCCGCCAAACGGCGCGCCACATAACCGTGAGAAGGGAACCGTGGCAGCCCGTTATTCACCATTACTTAGCGTAGTGTGGCAGCCCGTTATTCACTATTCACTATTACTTATTCACTACTCTGCTCCAGTATATCCAGGGTTCTGCTTTAGCTTGATGTTAGCCTTCATTTGAGCCTCGGGGATTGGGAAGATTTCCCAGTGGGAATCTGTTGAAGCTTCCTTGCAGAAATAGCTCTTGCCGGTATATACACTGCGGCCATCAGCCATCTTGAAGCGAATCATGTCTTGGCGACGATGCTCCTCGCAGGCAAACTCCCAACCAAGGTCATCAAACAAGCCGCCCAGCTCAATGTCAGCTCCGCCTTCATGGGTACGCACGGGGCTGGTCCAATCGGTATAGTCAACAAATGTGCTGTAGTATTCCAGGCCGTAGTTGTAGACGCTGCCGCCTTCGAGGTCAGCCACTGTGCGGGTAGCCTTGCTGCTGTTTGAGCTGAAAGCGCGTTGGCGCACCTGTGTCACCAGGTCGGCAGCCACTTGCTTGTCGCGACCGAGGCGCAGCAGGCATTCAGCCTTGATAAACATAGCGTCGGCGAGGCGGAAGATGCAGAGGTCGTCGGCCGAGGTGCCGAAATTGCCAGAAACTATTTCATATTTGTGCAGACGATAACCCTCCTGTTGATAAGCGCCATCAATTGAGTGCACGTTGCGGTTGTAATTGAGGTAGCCAGTGCCTGACCAGTCATCCTCAATAAATGGGATTGGGTCGCCAGATTGCGGCACATAGTTGCCATCAGCATCCTTGACAGCGGCATATTGTATGCCATGTGCCCAAGTGTCGCCAAAGCGGCTATCATCGGTATCGTAGGTGTCAACAAATTGCGGAATAGCATTTGAGCCATTGGTAGCAGTGGCAGTACACCCATAAGCAGTAAGGCCATCCTGAGGCATCAGATAGGTATGGAGGTTGAATGTGATAGCGTGGGTGCGGTCGCCAGGGTTGCAGAAAATCACCTCGGGGCTGTCGCTGATGTCCTCGCGGAAGTTGTCGAGGTAGTTGGGAGCCAGCGAGTATCCGCCCTCATCAATCACAGTATTAACCTCTGCCAATGCAGCTTCATAGCCTTCGGTATTATCGGTAAGGCCGAGATATACGCCGCGGTTGAGGTATAGCTTGGCGAGCACCATACAGCAAGCATACTTGTTGGGATAGCCATGTACATGCTCTGTGCCGATGGTGTTCTTGATTTCGGTGAGTTCGCTTACGCAGAAATCATATATTTCTTGGGCTGTATTCTGCTCAGGCAGGTAACCGTCTTCGATTTCCATAGTGGTCTCGAGAGGCACGTTGCGGAACATATCCAGCAGATACCAATAGATGATGGCACGGAAGAAACGCACTTGCGAACGCTCGGCCTCATCGATTTCTTGGGAGCCTTCGATGTTCTTCATCGCATCAAGCACGCGGTTGCAATAACCGATGCAATTGTAGGCATAGCCCCAGTTGTTCTCCGACATGCCATCATTGTAATTGAGCGTATGGCGATGGTGGAGGATATAGAGGTCGCCCCAGCCGATGCCGATGCGCTGCGGCACGCAATAGATGTCGGTCGACATCTCGGCCTGGTGGAAGTAGCCAAACCAAGACTCATGGAAGTAGCGGAACTGAGCGATAGCCTGGCCCTTAAGCAGGCTGATATCCGTTGGATTGGTGAAATCGAGGTTGGTCTCGTTGAGCTGGTCATAGAGGGTCTCGTCAAGGTTGGTGCAGCCGGTGAATCCTACTGCAGCCCCAGCCAGCAGCCCAAGAGCCATGTATTTTAATGTTTTCATGTCAGTGGTGAGGTTTAGAAGTTAACTGTAAGACCTACAGTGTAGCTGCGGGTAGTAGGATATTTGTCGCGTCCATCGATGCCGGGATAGAGGAAGTAATTATCAACTTCAGGGTCGAGGCCAGAATAGCTGGTGATGCAGAATACGTTGCTGGCTGAAGCATAGATGCGGCAATTCTTAATGTAGTTGGTGATAGCTCCCTTCAGAGGCAGGGTGTAACCGAGAGTAACAGAGCTGAGCTTGAGGAAGTCGCCCTTCTCAAGATGATCACTCCAGAAGCCGCGGTCGACTGTGCTTGACAATTGCACCATCATCGGGCTTCCATCATCGTTGTAGAGATAGTTGCCATCCAAATCGATCGCATGGTAGTATTTAGCTGCACTCTTCAAGCGGTTGTAGGGTTGGTTGTTGTTTTCATAGAAGCAACGCTGCTCGTTGAGGATCTTGTATCCAAAAGCTCCAGTGAATTGGAGGTTTAAGTCAATGCCTTTGTAGAAGAAGGTGTGGCCCCAACCAAGATAAAGTTTAGGCATACCGGTGCCGAGGCGCTGGCGATTTTCCTTGACATTGTCGTCGGTGCTCCATTCCTTGAGTACCCAGTTGCCATTAGCATCTTTTACCTCTACAACTGGCACACCATTGGCGCTCATACCATGATATTTCAATCCCCAATAGTCGCCAAGAGAATGCCCAACCTCCATACAGTGGGTCACACCGTAGATAGGCTCATCAAGCCCACCGACTTCTTGGAAGTTGTCAGTTTCATAGAGGTCGTTGCTCAGAGAGACAAGCTTGTTCTTATTGTGCGAAAGGGTAAGAGTGGTTGTCCAGCTGAAATCTTTGGTCTGCACGGGGATAGCAGTGATTAGGAGCTCAATGCCGGTGTTGCGCATCTTGCCCACATTGGCCAGAGTATAGGCATACAAGTTTGGAGGCACAGGCACTGCATAATTATAGAGTAGATCGTGGGTCTCTTTGATATAGAAGTCAAAGGTACCGTAGAGGCGGTCGTTGAAGAAACCATAGTCAAGACCGAAGTTCCATTCGTGGGTTGTTTCCCATTTCAAATCAGGATTAGGATTCTGGCTCACTTCGAGGGTCTTAATCCAACTGCCATTTTCGCTTAGGATATCGCCATAAGGGGCAAAGTCATACAGGTTCTGAGCCAGATAGCTCGATGTGGGGGTGATACCAGTCACGCCGTAACCGACGCGCAGACGCAGGTTGTTGAGGGTCGAGGTATATCGCTCCATAAATTCTTCGTTGGTGATGTTCCAGCCGAGTGACACTGATGGGAAGTTGGCCCATTTGTTGTTGGCACCGAATTTCGAGCTGCCCTCATGGCGGATTGAAGCGAGGATGTTGTAACGGTTGTCATAACCGTAGCTGATACGACCGAAGAAACCAATCAGCTTGTCATCTGATTTGCCAGAACCCATACCAGCGTGACGGTCTTCCTCGGTAAGGAAGGTACCGTTGCCGAGATTGTTCCACTTAAAGGCTGTGGTTGAGAAGTTGCCGTTGCTGGCATAGAAGTTATCATAAACATTGTAAAGGTAGCTGTAACCCACCAGTGCGTCAAAGCGATGCTTGCCGTTGAAAGTAGCGTGGTAATTAGATGTAATCTCAATATTATCGCTACGGCTATTAGCGCTGCTCTGACTTGCGCTGCCATTGTAGTCGTCTTGGATTACCAGACTATAATGGTTGGGCGATGTCCATGATGTGCTCTCGTAGCTGTTCTCATTCATCATGAGCATAATGTTGGTCTTCCAACCCTTGATGGGCTCGATGGTGAAATTACCAGCCATTTGATAGAACTTATTCACTGCCTCTCCCTCATACTCATCTTGGATGCCAACTGGATTGTAGTAATAGAGACGGTTGAAGTTTTCGTAGTAAGAGCCATCGCTATTGTAGATGGGTTCCGATGGGTTGCGGTTGATTGCCTGGCGATAGGCGTAGGCATTGTTGTTGAGCGAATATTTCTGGCGCGAGGTCAACACGTTGAAGTTGAATTTCAAGATATCGTTCCAAGCATACTGGGTATAGTCGACTTGCATCTTGATGTTGCGGTTGTCGCTCTTGCGCAGTTTGCCGTCCTCATCGCTGTAAGTGACGTTGGCTGAATAGGTAGCGTTTGACGAGCCTCCGGTCACCGAAAGCGAATGGTTGTGCTTGAAGCCGTACTTGCGCGAGATGGCCTTGAGCCAATCGGTGTCATAGCCGCTATAGGTAAAGGTAGTGCGGCCGTAGATCACATCGTTGGTGTCCATCATGTCGAGGGTGTTGGCCCAGTCGGTCCATGAATAGTAGCTGCTGTAAGTGATGCTGGCCGGAGCGTCGCGACGACCAGTCTTGGTAGAAATAAGGATTACACCGTTGGCGCCGCGCGTACCATAGATAGCGGCTGCAGATGCGTCTTTCAGCACGTTGATTTCTGCAATGTTCTCAGGAGCCACGGTATTGAGGTCACCTTCCACGCCATCAACAAGCACCAGAGGTGTCACTGAGCCCAAGAGAGTGGTAGTACCGCGGAGCATAATCGATGAGGTAGCTGTCGGGTCGCCTGATGAGTTGGTAACTGACAGACCAGCGATCTTGCCCTTTACGAGCTCGGCAGCGTCGCCGATTTTACCCATAGTGAAGTCTTCAGCCTTGACTGAAGACACGGCCGATGTCACATCGCCCTTCTTCTGCGTGCCGTAGCCGATGACCACCACTTCGTCCATCACATTAGAGCTGCTCTCGAGCTTGACGGTGATGTTCTGTTCTGCGCCAACTTTCACTTCTTTGGGGAGCATGCCCAGATAGGTAATCTCGAGCACATCGCCCGGCTGGGCCTTGATCGAGAAGCGACCGTCGATGTCGGTGTTGACACCGCCTTGGGCTCCCTTGATTTTCACATTGGCGCCGATGGCGGGTTCGCCATCTGAATCAAGCACCACGCCCGTGATAGTGCCGGCTTGCTGCGCAGCCACCATCGGCTCGGCAAGCATTGCTGGCGCGCCGACCGTCCCGGCCAAGGCCACGCACATAGCCAGCCTCAGCGCTGAGCGCTTAAGGCCGAGGCTACTCAGCTGTTTTGCATTGGATTTTTTCATTTAAGGATATTTAAGGTAATTGTAATTGTCATTTTCAACAGCCCTCTTTGCTCCTTTGTGCCTTTGCTCCTTTGTCGAGACCAGTGCCCACAAAGGGGCAAAGGTGCAAAGGTGCAAAGAGCTGGCCTGGGATTACTGCACTTTCCACTCGATTACGCCGCCGCTCTCGCCCTCGCGCAGCTTGGCTGCCACTTTCAGGGCTTTGGTCTTGACCGGCTTGAATTCTACATGGTTGTATTTGTCTTTCTCGGTGCCGTAGGATTGGCCGTCGGCCAATTCCACTTCGCGCCAGCGATTGCCATCTTGATAATACAGGGCCCAGCTCTCGGGGGTGCGGTAGTTGCCATCGTAATGGTCAAAGTCGAGCCAGTAGATGTCGGTGCTGCTCACCTCGGTGGGTTCTGAGAATCGGTAGCATACATTCTCGTTGGTGCCGCGGCGCAACCACCAGTAGTGGTAGGGCTTTGAGGTGTCGGCGCTCGACTTGGGCTCCCATTGGTCGTTGTATCCCCAAGCCCACTGCAGATTGCTGGTGGCGGCGGGGCGGTCGCTGTTGATTGAGGTGGGTTCTGAGAACATCTCAGCCTGCGATGCCTTTGTCGGGGCCGGCTTAGCCTTGGCGTGTTCGGCATCCTCGGGAATCCACACTGCCATCTGGTCGGCGCCACGGTTGCACCAAGTGCTGTAGGGGATGGCGCGGAAATCGACGTCTTCGGTCGAGCCGTCGGGGTTGACTTGCTGGGCTGTGCCTTGGATTGTCATCACACCGCCAAGCAGGGTGGGCTCAAAGCGTGTCTCCATCATGCCGCCAACGGGGATGAATTTGTTGAACACGTTACTGTCGGGTTGGTCCTTGCCCTCGAGGCAGTACACCACCGGGCCGCGCTCGATAGCGAGTTTGCCTTGGTCGTCAGCCACGGCCTCGGCGGCGCGCACCTGGCGTATCTTCATCGGCAGGGTAAGTTCTACCTCGTCGCCAGCTTTCCACTCGCGGTCGAGGGTAGCGTAGCCCTGACCGGGCTGTGCTTTCACTTCCTTGCCGTTGACCTTGAGGCTGTAGCTCGGGGCGCTCTGGGCGTAGCTGTAGAGGCCGGTGCCCACTGGGTCGTCGCTCAGCCAGCCGGAGATGCGCATGCGCAGAGCGAAGCGGCCCTCCTCTTTAGGATTGACGGTCAGTTTGACTGTGCCGTCCCAAGGATAACTGGTAGCTTGGGCCAGCTCGACTTCGCGGTTGGCTGTCTTGACATCGGCCTTGCCTTGGATATAGAGGTTGACGAAGATATCGTCGCCTTGGGTAGCATAGACGTATTGGGGCACGCTGGCGATAAAGCGGGTCACGTTGCCGGGGCAGCAAGCGCAGCCAAACCAGCGCTCTCTCTCGTGCTGGCCCATAGATTCGAGGGGATTGTCGTAGAAGAATTTGTCGCCCGAGAGCGAAACGCCCGAAATCACACCATTATATAGTGCGCGCTCGTAGACATCGGCGTATTTCGAGTCGCCAGTGGCGAGGAGCATGCGGTAATTCCAATACACATTGGCGATAGCGGCACAGGTTTCGCAGTAGGCGGTATGGTTGTTGAGTTCGTAGTCGGGACCGAAGCCTTCGCCTTGGGCGCGGCTACCGATGCCGCCAGTGATGTAGAGCTTGCGGCCAGCCATGTCGTCCCAGATGCGTTCGATGGCGCGCTGGTAAGCGGTGTCGCCAGTCAGGGCGGCTACGTCGGCTACGCCGGAATAGAGGTGGCCAGCGCGTACGGCGTGGCCCACGATTTCGTCTTGGTCGAGGATAGGCTTATGATCCTGCGAATATTCGCTGGGGCGATGGCCATCGGTGCAACGGCCAGTCTCCTCAACAAAGTATTTTGCCTCATCGAGATATTTCTCGTCGCCAGTGGTCTTGTACAGCTTGGCGAGAGCCATCTCCACGATGGGGTGGCCCGAGGG
The DNA here is from genome assembly GCA_020860445.1 of Bacteroidales bacterium. GTDB lineage: Bacteria > Bacteroidota > Bacteroidia > Bacteroidales > Muribaculaceae > CAG-873. The sequence goes on from JAJBUH010000113.1 coordinate 20,490, forward strand.
GCGATGGATCTGGCCCTCGTTGGGGCCGAAGGTCTTGCACACCAGGTCGGCATTCTTGATGGCGACGTCGAGCAGGGTGCGCTTGCCGGTGGCCTTGTAGTGGGCCACGGCAGCCTCATAGAGGTGACCGCTATTATATAGTTCGTGGCTGTTGATCTTCTCCCAGCGCTCTTTGCCCCACCAGCCCGAGAGGCGTTCGCATCGGTTGGTGACGCAGGTGGTCAGGTAGCCGTCGGGCTCCTGGGCGGCAGCGATGAGGTTGATCACGCTGTCGAGGTAGGCGTCGAGGTCGGGATCATAATGCACGGCCAAGCTGTAGCTGGCGCCCTCGATAATCTTGTAGGGGTCGGTGTCGTCGAACGAGAAGTCGCCTCGGTGCTCTCCTTTCTTGAGGCCGCCAGCGATGGCAAAGTTGTCAAAGCGCCCATTCTTCTCACATTCGCCGAATGCCGATGGGATCGAGACGGTGCGGTTGGTCTCGATGCGCGGGGCCCAAAAGTCGTCGGCAAGCTGCACCTGTGTGAATGGCACTTCCTCGATCGATGCCTCCGGGGCCTGGTAGGCCTTTTGCTGCGAGCAAGAGGCCAGAGCGGCTGTGGCGAGCAGAAGCAGATGGGTAGTCTTCATGGGTGATAACGATTGCTGATTTAATGAATTTTAAAATTTTGTCACAAATATAGACATTAAATCTCCCTCGCAAAGAAAACTTATGTTCATTTCTCTGTAAAAATCGTCTAATCCCACTCCAGAATAGCACTTTTGCACAAATTTCTCACTTTTGAGATGGCTAAACCGAGATTTCTAAACACGGAGGACATTGAGAGGCACGGAGTCCACGGAGGCTTTCTTTTTCTGCTCTGTTTGCGATACAGATACGGTCACTGAGGCGGCAAGGCCGCAACAGAGGTCACTGAGCGCGAGGAAAAGCTGCAGAGGAGGGCCAAGTGCCCTCGGCTGCACCGGAATCAAATGGATGACGTCCACACTCCGTGACCTCTGGCACCGCTTCAGCGGTCTCTGTGACCAAATCCAGAAACGTATTATCTAAGGAAAGTGAAAATCTCCGTGGGCTCTGTGTCACTCAGTGCCCTCCGTGTTTAAAATTAGTAAGCACACCTCAGCCCTCTCCCAGAAATTTCCAATTTAAAGTCAAGCTTAAGTTATGCCTATTTCCCAATTAGCGCCTCGGAGAGGCGGTATTTGGTTAACCCCACTCAGCGGAGCGTAGCGACGCTGGGTGGGGTGTTAGATAGGTTCTATCATCCTTTGCTATTCGCCTCGGAGAGGCGGTACATCGAAGCAAAGGCAGTACCGCCTCTCCGAGGCGAATAGTTTTTCTGCTTGCATCCATTACCTACCCCAGCCAATTTCGCTTCGCTCAATTGACTGGGGTTACCCAAATACCGCCTCTCCGAGGCGACCATCGAGGATAATGGAAGGTTTATGCTTAATTTTAAATTGAGTCCTTGCTTATCTTATTTGTTATATTAAATAAAAGCATTAACTTTGCAAAAAGTCAATCACAATGGATCGAGATAAGGAAGAAGCATTAGAGGCCCTAAGAAGAGCTATCGATGAGGGTTTCGAGAGTGGGAATGTTGAGGATTTTGATCCGGAAGCATTCCTCCAAGAGCTGAAGAATCAACATAAGAAAAAGAATAGCCTCGGAGAGGCTTAACAATGTTAGCCCCAGGTTGTAGATGGGCCGAGGCCAATCTACAACCTGGGGTTTGGAACATCCCCTCAAAAGCGCCTCGGAGAGGCGCAACAATGCCACCTTTAATTAGTGTTCACTGAATAATTAGGTCTCTTAGGCCCATACCCGCATGGGGC
>JAJBUH010000275.1 GCA_020860445.1 Bacteroidales bacterium
GTTATTCACTATTCACTATTAACTATTCACTATTCACTATTAACTATTCACTATTAACTATTCACTATTATAGGCTGTTTTTGATGCTGGCGGCTGCTGCGCTGAGGCGATGGGCAGCCGTGTCTGCATCTAAGGGTTGGTCCGGGAAGAATTGGTCGGTCGCTATGGTGGCATAGAGCGGGGATGAGAATCCGGGTTGCACTGTTCCGCCGATGGCGATGCACGGCACTCCGTGTTCGGCCGCTGCGCGTGCCACGGTATCCACCACCTTGCCCTGCAGGGTCTGGTCATCAATGCGGCCCTCGCCAGTGATGACAAAATCGATGTCATCCCATTTGATGCCATAATTCTCAATCACATATTGCGCTCCCGGCACACATTCCGCTCCGATTACTGACGCGATGGCAAAACCAAGTCCGCCTCCGGCGCCATCAAAAGGCGAGGTGCGACCATGGCCATATTCCTGTTGCACTAACAGCAAGCGCCGATACAGCAAAGGCAAGTCAAGCGCTGTGGCTCCCTTTTGCGGAGCGAACATCAGCGCCGATGGAGTGTCCAATAATTTCGAATCTGGCACATTGCGACCTGGCACCAATGGTACAGCCACATCGCTTAGACCCAAAATCTTGTCCTGATAGGTGCGGTATTTGTCAATGCCGAGCCCTTGCAGAAAACCCAACCCGCCATCGCAGCATCCAGTACCGCCGATGCCGATTATCACCTTTTCGCAGCCTCCCTTAAGAATCTCCCTCACCTTGATGCCGAGCGGAGCCGATGAGGCACGCAGTATGTCGCGGCACTCGACGCACTTGGGGAGTCCAATCACCGCACTGCTGTCGATGACGGCTGTGCGTTCTTTGCGGTCGACATAGTATCCGTCTCTGACCTGCCAACCCCAATTAGAAGCGATGATCGATGCAGTGCCCTCGCCGCCATCTGCCATAGGAGCCTTGACGCAGGTGCCGGGAGGGAAGGCTTCGGCAATGATGTTGGCTGCTTGTCGAGCGGTGAGAGTGCCTTTGAATTTGTCAGGAGTTACGAGAATCATGGCAAGTAATAGTTAAATGAAAAATGAAAAGTGAAAAATGAAAAATAAGTGAGGATGTTTAAAAGATAAGGAGGGAGAGGGGGAAATTGTTCAAAAAATCAACTATATACACGGTAAAAATGTTTTAATTGGGTAACAACCACGCTATAGAATTATGGGAAATCTGCTCAAGGGAAACCTCAATATGCTCGCCTCTAAGCTGACCTACGGCTTAGACTACAACCGTATCCGATACCTACAGCCTCGCTATGTAGATGCCCGCGGCCTGGCCGCGCTGCGCATCCTGTGGGGCGCTTTCTCATTCTGGACCATCTCGATATTTTACGAGGGGCGCGACAGAAATTCACCACCAAGCAAAAGCTATCGCTGCTGAGCCTGGGGTGTTTCGTGTTCTTCTTCTATATAGTCGTGCTCAACTTGGCACTAACCTATACCTCGCCAATCCCAGTTACCCTGATTATGAATATCGATCCAGTGTGGGTATTCGTGTTGTCAATCATATTCTTGGGCGAGAAAGGCACCTGGATGAAATACGGAGGTTTGGCTTTGGGACTCGCTGGAGCCTCGCTCTGCATCTTCTTTGAGCATAGCCACGGCCAGGCTACTGATCCGGTCAAGGGCGACCTCTTCGCCCTGTTGGCCTCAATCCTATTCAGCATTTACATTGTATGGTCGCACAGGGCATTGCAAAACGCCAAGCCGATGGCCACACTCAAATGGGTGTTCCTCGGCGCAGCCATCCCCTCTATTATAATGGTGTGCATCTGGGGTCTGGATATGCCGATATGGCGCACCGGCCTTTTCTCCGACCCGATGCTGGTGCTGTACTTTGTGCTGCTTTGCTCAACGACCCTGGGCTACATATTTTTCTACGCGGCAGTCAAATACCTCAAGGCCACGGTGGTTGCCGTCTACGGCTACCTCAACTTGATAATCACAGCCGTGGCAAGCTACATCCTCAAGCAGGACGTATTCAGCTGGTGGCAAGTCTTTTCCTTCGTCTTGATTGTGGCATCAATCTATCTGATGGAGATAGCCGAGCGTCGCAAACCCAAGGCTCCAACCATGGTCCAACCTCAGGCCCCTAAACCAGCGAAATAAGAAATTTCTGAAGTTTGAGAGAGAATATGTCAAAAATTATTGCTAATTTTGACATCCAAAATAGCAAGAACCCAAAAATCTGAAAATGGATAGAAGAGACAGCGGTTTTTTTAGAGTAGCGGCGTGTGTGCCGAGAGTGGAGGTGGCCGATTGCGAAGGCAACAGACGGGCCATCATGGATATGCTCGACGAAGTGGCAAAACAAGGTGTGCAATTGGCAGTCTTTCCAGAGATGTGCATCACCGCATACACATGCGCCGATCTATTCCACAATCAGGCATTGCTCAAGAGCGCTCGCGCCCAGATTGACAAACTGGTTGAAGAATCAAAGAATGAGCATTGGCCAGCCTTTGTGGTCGGCGCTCCGCTGTATTGCGACGGCGCTCTCTACAATTGCGCCGTGATGATATGCGCTGGCAGCATCTTGGCTATTGTGCCAAAGACTTATGTGCCAAATTACAACGAATTTTACGAGAAGCGCTGGTGGAACAGCGCGGCCGACCGCGAAGAGACCATTAATCTGCAAGACGGTCCCGGTTTCATGTCTACCGAATCGATAGTCGAAATCGATGGCGTGAAGGTGGGCATCGAAATATGCGAGGACCTGTGGGCGCCGATTCCGCCGAGCTGCAACCTGGCTATGGCTGGAGCGCAGGTGATAGTCAATCTGTCAGCCTCAGATGATTTGATTGGCAAATACCAGTATCTGCGCAGCCTGATACTGCAGCAGTCGGCTCGTTGCATCGCCGGGTATGTCTATTCCTCAGCTGGTTATGGCGAATCGTCGACCGACTTGGTGTTTGACGGCAAGGCATTCATAGCCGAAAACGGCACCATGCTTGAGCTAAACAAGCGTTGGCAAAACCATCCGCAATATGTGATTGCCGACATCGATGTCTATGCCATCGAACGCGACCGCATGCACAATGGCACCTTTGCCGACTGCGCTCGCCGCAACCTGCATGGCGACTATCTGATAATGGCAAGCCTCACCGAGCAGCAAAAGCGCAAGGGCGCGCCCGAACTGATGCGCCGCATCGACCCGCAGCCGTTTGTGCCGCCAACAGATGCCGCAATGGCTGAGAGGTGCGATGAAATTATCAACATCCAGGCGGCCGGACTGGCACGCCGCCTCGACTTCATAAAATGCAAGACACTGGTAGTAGGCATCTCAGGCGGACTTGATTCCACCCTTGCCCTGCTTGTGGCTTGCAAGGCTTATGACCGATTGGGCCTCGACCGCAAGGGCATTATCGGCATCACCATGCCGGGATTCGGTACCACCAAGCGCACCAAAGGCAATGCCACCCGACTGATGGAGGAACTCGGTGTGAGCTCTCGTGAAATCTCAATCAGTAAAGCCGTGGAGCAGCATTTCATTGACATTGACCACGACCCGGCAGTCAAGGACGTGACTTATGAAAACTCCCAGGCTCGCGAGCGCACCCAAATCTTGATGGACGTTGCCAATCAAGTAGGGGGCATAGTGCTCGGCACCGGAGACCTGTCAGAACTGGCTCTTGGTTGGGCCACCTACAATGGCGACCACATGTCGATGTACGGCGTAAACGCCGGAGTGCCTAAGACCCTGGTAAAGCATCTGGTGCGCTATTTCGCCACCGAGACCCAGGATGAGAATTGCCGACGCACTCTGCTCGACATCATCGACACGCCTATAAGCCCTGAATTGATTCCGGCAGACGAGAAAGGCAATATCACGCAGAAGACCGAAGACTTGGTAGGGCCCTACGAATTGCATGATTTCTTCCTCTACTACATGCTGCGCTACGGATTCTCGCCAGCGCGAGTGTATTTCTTGGCAGTCAAGGCATTCGAGGGCCAATTCGATGCCAAGACAATACTGAAATGGCTGCGGGTATTCTATCGCCGATTCTTCGCCCAGCAGTTCAAGCGCTCGTGTCTGCCTGATGGGCCAAAGGTTGGCTCGGTCTGCCTATCGCCTCGCGGCGATTGGCGCATGCCAAGCGATGCCGCTGTCACCCTCTGGCTTAAAGAGATTGACGAAATCCAACCTCCTCGCTAACCCAGCAAATTCCCTCCTTACATTAAATATAATAGACGATATGAAGAAAATTTTACTATTGGGAGTTGTCGCAAGCTGCGCCTTATTGGCCAACGCTTGGGGCCAGAAAGGCCACGACACTACGGCGTATATAGCCGAACAACATCTGACTCCCACCACAAAACACGCCGTGGATTCAATTCTCGGCGGTCAGTCATTGGTGTACTGGGCCAACTGGCTCGACAACGCCAGCCACACGCCGGAATACGCCTATAGCAAGACTTGGCATTACAAGAACATCGATGCTGGCGAGGCTTATGAAGAAGCCCATCATCATCCCGATGGCGACATCGTGCGCGCTCTTGAGGATCAGATGCTGGCCCTGATGAGCGATACCCTCACCCAGGAGCAGTCGGCCCTGGCCATCAAGATGATTGCCCACCTGGTGGGCGACTTGCACCAACCCCTGCACATGGGTCATCTGAGCGATCTGGGTGGCAACACCGTCAAGGTGAAATTTTTCAACAAGGACACCAACCTCCACTCAGTGTGGGATACCGACCTGGTAGAGAGCGGCCATAAGTGGAGTTACACTGAGTGGCAACAGCAGCTCGACCGCCTGACCCCCGAAGAGGAAGACGTGATCGTGGCCGGCAGTTTTGACGCATGGGGAAAAGAAACCTTCGGACTTGCCGACCTTGTGTATGCCGCCACGCCCGAAGGGACTAAAATATCGTATGACTATATAGCAGACTGGACTCCTCTGATTGAGCAGCAATTCCTCAAGGGAGGCTTGCGCTTGGCCAGTGTGCTGAATTTCATCTTCGACGAAGATGTGAGGGTACAGGATATGATTGATCTGGCCCCACAGTTGGAATCAATCGATTTGAACAACTAAATAATTAGAGACTCCCCAGAACTCATCCGGGTCGAGGATATTAAGTACTTTTTGGCCGTTGACATCAACGATTTCGTAGGATGTCGACGGCTGATATTTTGTCAACACCTTAGCTTTGTGGGAGTGCAGAGGGATGGAGCGCAGGGTTCGCTTGTCGCCTTGGATGAAGAAATCCTTGTCGAAGTCGCCAGCCATTATCTTCTGCTTGCGCAGGAATCCACCGCCCTCGATGATATTGTTCTCCTTGAGTTCGTTCTTGCTGCCGATGGCGTAGTAGCAGGCGTTGAGTTGAACCTCTTGCTGGTCGACAATCGTCTGGACTGAATCCTTTTGCATCGAAACCAACTGCACCTGGGTGATTAGGGTATCGTTGCGCGAGCGCAGAGACGCAATCTCCTCGTTGGCGCTGCTGAGGCGAGCTTGGAGTTGTTCAATCTCGGCTGCTTGGCTGCTCACTTGCAGTTTCAGATTTTCAATAGTGGAGAGCAGCTTGGAATTCTTAGTTTTTGAACTTTTCAGGTCAGCCTCCAGTTGTTCGAGTTTCTGCCTGCGCTGGGCCAGAGTGGCCTTGATGGCCTCGAGGTCGTTGGTGATTTGGGCTTGCTGCGAATTTGACTCTCCATTGCCGACATTGATTGACACGATCTCCTCCATCTCCTTGATTTGATTGGTCGTGGTGGTAATGTCGTTGATCAGATTTATCAGCTGGTCGCGTTCTTGCACAGCCTGTACGAGTTCGGCATGTGTGGCAGCGGCGAGAGCCTTAGCGTTTTCTGCGTCTTCCTTGTCTTTCTGATTGGTGCACCCAACGATTGCGAGAGTGCCCAAAGCGATAATCCAAAATTTCTTCATGCTACGAAAGTTAAGATTCTTTATACTTGTTGACGTGTTGACGGGGACCTTTTTCGGTCTTTCCCTCAACCACAATAACAATCTCTCCTCTCGGTTGGTTCTGACTGAAATATTGAGCGAGTTCGCCCAGGGTGCCCCGATGGGTGGTGTCGTGTAGTTTTGAGATTTCTCTCGACACTGCTGCTTCGCGTTCGGGGCCACAAGCCTCAGCAAGCTGTTGCAGCGTCTTTGCAAGCCTCAAAGGCGATTCATAGATAATGAAGGTGCGGTCGTCTTCGGCCAGGGCTTGAATGCGCGAGGCGCGTCCTTTTTTCTGTGGCAGAAAGCCCTCGAATACGAATCTGTCGCATGGCAGTCCCGAGTTGACCAAGGCTGGCACAAAGGCCGTAGGGCCAGGAAGCGTCTCAACCGGGATGTCGCGTCGGCGACATTCGCGCGAGAGCAGGAAGCCGGGGTCGGAGATGCCAGGGGTGCCGGCATCAGATACCAGCGCGATAGTGTCGCCAGCCTCGATGCGGTCAAGGATTTGGCCCACAGTGTCGTGCTCATTGTATTTATGATGGCTTGCCATAGGGGTGGTGATGCCGAATTTCTGCATCAGCACAGCGCTGGTGCGGGTATCCTCAGCCAGAATCAGATTGGCTTGCTTCAGCACCTCGATGGCTCGGGGAGCCATGTCGGCCAGATTGCCCACCGGGGTGGGCACTATGAAAAGTTTTCCGCTCATCCTAAAGCATTGAAATGGTTAGCCACGAGGCCGAGAAATTCGCTTACCGTTTCATTGTCGGCATCCCAACCGAGGTCGTTGAGGAAATAGTCGTAAGCCTCGTCGAGCGATTCCATGGCGCTGACCAGATTGACAGTCTCGGTAAACTGCACCTGGCTGTTGCCAAACAGCTCGCGTGAGAAGCGGAATTTGTCATTGATCGTAAATGCTTTGGTGAAGTCGCTCAGCTCGCGATTAGAGATGACATCCTCGATGCGGATGGTAGTAGAGGATTTATCGAGATTGTCAGCTGGAGCGCTCTGGGGGGTTGGCTCGATTGGCTTGGGTGTCTCGGCATTATCGATTGGCTCTACATGATCGATATTATCGATAGTATCGAGATTATCGATATTATCGACTGGCTGGGGCTCTGGCTCAGACTGGGGCTGGGGCTCTGGCTCGGGGGTTGGCTCAGGCTCGATTTGGGGGATCATCATATCGATGGCCTCTTGCATCTGGGGGGTGAATTCTTGAGCGCAAGGGGCATATAGGGCATCGGCCTCTGATTTGAGGAGGTCGATTTTTTCTAAGAGCAGGGTTTTGGCTGCCTCATCATCGCGCGCTTGCAGCACGCGCAGACAGCCCTCTATCTCTAATACGAGTTTAAGTAGATCCATGGGAGTAAGGATAAAGTATAAGGGAAAGTGATAAGGTGGCTAACGCAGTGAGTTGTGAGTTATGAGTTATGAGTTATGAGTTGTGGGTTATGAGTACCTTACCTGATCATTTGATGTCGAGGAGGAGTTTCTCGATTGAGGCGCGTACCTGGGCGCGAGGGCAGAAGAAACTGTTGACCATGATAACTACGGTATGGGTGGGTTTGCCATTGGCATCGAGCTTGAAACCGGCATAGCACTGCACACCGCTCATGCTGCCGCTCTTGAGGGCAAAGCGGCCAGCCATAGAGGTCTTAGCGAGCAGGTTGCGCACTGTGCCTTCCTTGCCAGCGCGTGGGAAGGTCGAAACAAAGGCGCTGCCTTTTTCGCCCAATGCTGCCGCCTCGAGCACATCAGCGATAAAGCGCGGTTGCAAGCGGTTGGCACGCGACAGGCCGCTGCCGTCGCATACGCGGTTGCCGCCAGTGAATACGCCCATGTCTTGCAGCAGACGAGCCTCAGCCAGAATAGCTTTTTCGCGCGATTCGCCCGGAGCGAGTGCGCGCAGAAATCCCTCGGCATACAGGTTATGGCTCTCGTGCATCATCTTGCGCAGCATAGCTGTGGCATTGGGCGAGTAATGCTCTACTACAAGCAATTCCTTGCCAGCATCGGGCTTGACATCCTTATCAGATAGCTTGATGCCGGCGGCACTGAGTTTTTGAGTAAGTTCGTAGGTGAATACCTTTGCTGGGTCGTTCATCGACACATTCACCTTCCATTTGGGATTCTTCAGGTCAGAACCGTACACGATTAGATTGTCGGAGTATACGCCGCGAGCCAGGTCGGTGCTGCCCTTTTTGTACTGCAGGGTGAGCTTCAGGTCAGGCACGTAGGGTTTTGTCTCGCCAGTGGCTGGCCAGAGCGAATAGTAATTGTCGCGATAGTTGAAACCGAAGAGGCCGGCTCCGTAGGGCCAAGGCACATCATCGATCTGCCATCCCGGCAGCCATCCCTGGTCAAGCATGGGCTGACGTATGATGATTTTGCCCGAGATTGACTTGATGCCGAGGCTCTTGAGGGCGTTGACGATCTCGATGCTAAAAGCGGTGCGGTCCTTGAATAGTTCGCTGTCGATTGTCGGGTCGCCGCAACTGCGTACCACCAGGTTGCCATCCCAATGGGATGAATTGTCTTCGGCTTGGCCCTCGAGGTAGACGGGGGTGATGAAGTTGAACTTGTCCCCGAGCGAATAGATGGCAGCGGCGCAAGTCACCGACTTCATGATGCTGGCTGGAGCCAGGGCGCGAGCAGTGTCGTTCCAGGCCACTACTTGGCCGGTTGAGAGGTTTTTGACATAGATGCCCACCGAGGCTGATTCCTCGCCCTCGAATCCAAGGCGAGTCTGAGATAGTGCATTGAGCGGGAGCAGTAGCAGGAGGAGGTAAAAGAGTAAATGTTGGCGCATATTTTATTCCATTATAAGACGTTTCTTTTCACATTTCAATACAGTGCCCTCAAACACGGGCAGGAACGACAGGTTATGGGTGGCGAGCATCACAGTGGTGCCTTTGAGAGCGATGTCGTAAAGGCGAGCCATGATTTGTTCGCTTGTATGTGGGTCGAGATTGCCCGTAGGTTCGTCGGCCAGGATGAGTTTTGGCTTGTTGAGCAGAGCGCGGGCTATGGCGATGCGTTGCTGCTCGCCCCCCGAGAGTTCGTGTGGCATCTTGTAGAATTTCTTCTCCATGCCCACGGCTTTGAGCACCTGCTCGATGCGTTCTTCTTTTTCGGCTTTGCGTTTCCAACCGGTGGCGTTGAGCACAAACTCGAGGTTGGCGTAGACATTGCGGTCAGAGAGCAGCTGGAAGTCTTGAAAAACAAATCCGATTTGGCGCCTAAGGTAGGGGACCTGTCGGCGCTTGATTGAGGCGAGATCGTAGTCGAGCACTTGGGCTTCACCCTCGTTGATGGGAGTGTCGGCGTAGATTGACTTGAGCAGAGTGCTCTTGCCCGAGCCAACTTTGCCTATGAGGTACACAAATTGGCCGTGCTCGATGCTGAAATTCACATCCTTGAGCACGGTGAGCTCTTTGCGTCGCAGCTCTACGTTATGGTATTCTATGATATTCGCCATAGGCAAAAAGGATATAGAGTATTTGTTGATACGTTCTTGAGAGCCGTGCTACGCACTCATATTAATAGCAAGGCAGTATTCTTGACCCCACATTCCGTGCTACGCACTCCATGTGGGGTTAACAGACAAGAGACGTGCTACGCACTGCCATTGGGCCAATAGAGGTGGCGCACTATAAAAAAAGCCGGAAGCCTGATTGGGCTTCCGGCTCGTATGGTAGCCACACCAAAGGATGCGATGAAACTCCGGAAAGACAGGATTTGAGTGCTAGCCAACCTTTGTAATCCGCCTGGCCGGCAATGCCGGCACCACGCTCCCAAAGGAGCGGGCTGGGGCCCGCCATTGGTTGACCGAGCTTGTCTCGGAATTGGATGTAATAATTGACGAGTTTCCCAATCGCTTTGGTGTGGTCGTATCTTTGGGCTCGCTTGTAAGCGGCTCTCTTGTCGCTTTTGTAAATCTAACGCAAAGTTAACGGATTAAGTTTTGTTTTCCAAATATTTTAAGAAAAATTTATCTACAGAGTACAGATTTCATCCTATAGTCGCATTTTTCAGGTGGGTAGAATAGGGCGATGCTGGGAGCGGAGGTAGGCTTTGCGGCGGAGGGTGGCCTCGGATTTGGTGGCGGGGGAGAAGAAAGTTTCTTGGAACTTTTCGTAGATGTATTGGACGGCTACCTCTGATGGGTGTGTCATATCAGGGGCGTAGAAACGGTAATCCCTGAGGTCGTCCATCATTATTTCGTAGGCTGGGAAATAGACAAAAGAATAATCAGTAGTGGCCGATGCGGCTACCTTGAGGTCGCGGAGCGCAATCATGAGGTTTGACTTGCTCAGCTGATTGGCGTGGAAGCCGTCAGCCAGATGGCGAATGGGACTTACCGTGAAGATTACATGCTTGACCACCGGCATCAGCGAGTAAAGGATCATCTGCAGATGGGTGCGCGTCTCCTCGAGCGACAGCATGCGCCTCGTAAAGAATGAGGCTGGAAATTTGTGACAATTTCCAACTACCTCCTTGTCGCGCAGATATACCCATGATGTGCCGAGAGTGATAACCGCTACTGTGGCATTGCGCAGGTTGTCGGCCAGAGCGCCGATGTCGGCATTCAATCTCTCGATCAGGCGGTCGGCATCCGCATCAGAGAATCGCGAGGCGAAGTCCAGGCAGTGCCAACCCCCGGCTACATCCTTGATGAGGTCAGCCATCGAGTATCGGGGATTGCACAAGGCCCTCTTTACAGCCTTGGCGATGGATGCCGGGTTGTAGAGAGGGCCCATGGGGTTGTGGATGACATCAAAACCGTCGCGCTCGAGCATCGAGCCGACATTGTCGGTGAAACAAGAGCCGAGCATCACGAGCCGGTCAGAATGGCTGATCTGGAATGGCGCTGGCTCAATCGAGATTGGTGTTCTGAATTCCATTTATATTTTCTTTTCTATCACTTCGCCCTTGGTGATTACCAGATAGCTGCGACGGTCCAGGCCGTCGCCAATCCACAGGTCAGTGTCGGGATGGCCCATCCAGCCAGTGCCAAGGGTGGTGCGCATATTGAAACATTGCTTTACGCATGGCGTGTGGCCTACGACCTGGCTGTATCCCCGTGGCATGCATTTCATCAACGAGAAAGGCCGAATCCATACCGGCGACTGGGTGACGCTGTCGCCCGAGGTGTCAAAGCGGTTGTTGGGTATGAATCCGAATAGTTCGCTTGGCGGCAGCGAATTGACCATATCCACCCATCCGGGCGTAGGCAAGGTGATGCCAAGGCTGTCGTGCAGCCATACCTCGCTGATGCCAGCGTGGGAGAAAATGAAATCCTTGTTGCCAACACGCATTGAATACACCCATTGGGTGTCGCGCAGAAATCGCTCTTTGAGTTCGTACATGCCAGCGTAAACCTGAGGGTCCCATTGCGAACAAGCGGCCCAAGCATAACCCAGGTGCTGCAGGTCGTGGTTGCCGCGCAGCATTATGCAGTCGTGGCTCTCTTTGTAATCAAGTATCTCAACCAGATTTTCGAGTTGAGCAGTAGCTGATTCATTCCCATGGGTCGATACGTAGTCGCCCAAGAAAATCACCCGTGAGGGCTTTTCCTTATCTATAATGGCTTTCCACAAGTCTTTACCGTGAATATCGCCTATCACCACTGTCTTTTCCATAATCTTTTGTTTTATATGGTTGTTACTTTTATAAAAGTGGTGAGGCGTGAATTGTTCGGAGCAGAGGCTTAAAAACAAATAAACGCGGACCCGTCTTGGCCCACGCTTTAAAAGTGAAATACTTGTGTGTGTCTTAAGATAGGGAGGATCTTTGATCCTCATATCCCTCAGTGCTTGCGAGCGTCGTGTTCAAGGGGTTTGGGCGACCATACGTAAAGGTCGGCAGCTTGTTCGCAGTACCACTCGAAAGCGTGTTTGATTTCTTTAGTCAGATGTTGAAACATAGTCATGAAATTTTTTGGTTAGACATCATTTTCACGTTCCCTCTGGAACTTTCTGATTAAATAACGCTGCAAAGTTAGGAAATGTTTTTGAATTATGTTTTAAAACATAAATTTAGAGCATATTTTGTTGCAACTTTGTGATAAAATCCAAATGCGAGGATAAGATTCTCTATAATCACAATATATTTACTCGGTTGAATAACAAATGATTAAGTGGTTTTGGCTATTGTTAAATGACTAAAAAATCTATGAATAGGGGGTAGAGTAAGAAAATTTTTTGTAATTTTGTGCTCACAAACCCAATAGGGAGAGGGGCGAATGCCCGTATATCTCCCTCTGTTGAATAAAAAAGACTGACACCTGTACGCAGCTTGAGAAGCATTCTGCTATACATATTGGCCCTTGTGGCTTTGACCATCATGGGGCCGGCCTTCGTTTCATGTTCTACTTCTGGCAAAGGCCAGAGGGCTGCCGTTGTCGACCCTTCTGTTCCGCAAGTCGGGGTGAGAGGAGTGGCGAGGGTCGATACTTCGACTGTCGATGATGCAATGGCTGACAGCGTGTTCGGTTCATCACTCCCCGATTTTGAGAAAGATTCTCTGTACGCGGCTGCTGATTCGGTGCTGTTTGGCGAATTGGAGGCTGACACCTTGGCTACGCTGCCATTCGTGCCCGACTCATTATTAATAGATAGTCTGAGGAGCTCGGTTGGCGACAGTTTGGCCTCAACCATCCCCATGAGCAAGGAGATTCCACGTCCTGGCACTGTCAGAGGACCGTCGAAGATACGCAAAGAGAAGGTTGACCTGGATGCCCAAGTAGTATTCTCATCGGCGGATTCTATGATTATGATACGCCGCGACTCGGCCATGATGTATGGGGATAGCAAGGTTGATTATGGCGACATCAAGCTCAGCGCCGACAATATCGAGATGTGCCTGCCCAACAGCACAGTGTTTGCCGTGGGTACGCTTGACTCGCTTGGCAATGTGATAGGCAAGCCAGTGTTTACCGAGAAAGGCACTGAGTATGAGTCACAAACGATGGAGTATAACTTCAAGACCAAGAAGGGCTTCATCACCAACGTAGTGACCCAGCAGGGCGAGGGCTATCTGTCGGGCGGTACTACTAAGAAGGATGCCGATGGCAACTTCTACACCGCTAATGGCACATACTCGACTTGCGACAATCACGAGTGCCCTCACTTCTATTTCCAGCTCACCAAGGCTAAGGTGGTACCGGGCAAGAATGTGGTGACTGGCCCCGCCTATATGGTGCTTGCCGGTTTGCCATTGCCTCTGGCTGTGCCTTTCGGATTCTTCCCCTTCACGGACAGTTACAGTTCGGGTATCATCGTGCCAACCTTTGGCGACGATTACACCCGAGGCTTCTATCTGAGCGATGGCGGCTACTATTTCGCCATCAGCGACAATATCGATTTGGCCCTTACGGGTGAAATCTACACTAAGGGTTCTTGGGGCGCGAGAGCGCAATCGAGCTATGTCAAGCGATACAAGTACAGCGGCAGCTTCAACATCTCTTACCTCAAGACCATCTACGGCGAGAAGGGGAGCGCCGACTATTCGGCCCAAACCAACTTCCAGGTGCTGTGGAGCCACTCGCAGGATTCAAAGGCTAACCCCAACATGACCCTATCGGCGAGCGTGAACTTCACCACCAGCGGCTATTCGCGCAACAATCTGGCTTCGTACTATTCCAGCGCTTTCACTGAGAGCACCAAGAGTTCGACCATCAACATGACCTATAAGATACCCAACTCAAAATGGTCAGTGTCGAGTACTATGAGTCTCAGCCAGCGCACCCAGGACTCTACGCTCACTGTATCGTTTCCTAACTTTACGGTGACGATGAGCCAGACCTACCCATTCAAGCGCAAGAAGGCTGTAGGCGATGCCAAGTGGTATGAGAAGATTAAGCTGTCATATTCGGGACAGTTCCAAAACTCGCTGACAGCGCAGCAAAACGAGTTCTTCAAGAAGTCGCTCATCAAGGACTGGCGCAATGGCATGAAGCACTCGGTGCCAATCTCGGCTACATTCAATGTATTCAAATACATCAACATTACCCCGTCGATCAGTCTTACCGACCGTATGTACACCACCAAGGTAAAGCGCCATTGGGATGTTGACCAAGGCATCGAGGTGATGGATACCACATACAATTTCTACAATGTATGGGATTTCTCATCATCGGTTTCGTTGGATACCAAAATCTATGGTTTCTTTCAGCCGTTGCCATTCCTTGGCAACAAGGTGAAGATGATTCGCCACGTGCTGACCCCGACCATATCGTTCACGGCTTCGCCTGACTTCAGTTCGCCTTTCTTTGGCTACTATGGCAGCTATGAGAAGCCTCTGACAGATGGCACGGTGACGAAGACCAAGTATTCAATGTTCCCCAACACCCTCTACGGCGTGCCGGGACAAGGCAAGACTGGGTCGGTGAGCGTGTCGCTGGCCAACAACCTGGAGATGAAGGTGCGCAGCGATCGAGACTCGACGGGCGAGAAAAAGATTTCGCTTATTGAGAACCTGACTTTGTCGCAGAGCTACAACTTTGCGGCTGACTCGTTGCGATTCTCTGACCTCAGCACTACGATGCTCTTACGCCTTACCAAGGGATTCAACCTCAACCTGAGTGCGACTTGGGATGTCTATACCTATGCGCTCAACTCGTCGGGCAACCCGGTTAAGGTCAACAAGTTGCGTATATCGCAAGGCAAGGGATACGGCAAACTGAAATCAACGGGTACGTCATTCTCTTATTCGTTCAACAACGATACCTTCAAAAAATGGTTTGGAGGTGGTGATGATAAGGACAAAGATAAGAATAAGAAAGGTGATAACCTGCCAGATGGCACCGATGGCTTAGACGATGAGATGGGCGCTGATGTAAACCAGCAGTCCAATAAAAAGCGCAATCGCAAGACCAAGGATGAACCCGAGATTGGCAGCGATGGCTATATGGCTTGGAGCATTCCATGGAACCTGTCGGTCAACTACTCGATCAACTACAGCTATGGGTCGTTCAACTACGAGAAACTCGAGTACAACTCCAAGATTACTCAGAATCTGAGTTTCTCGGGCAATATCACCCCTACGCCCAACTGGAACTTCTCGTTCTCGGCGAGCTACAACTTTGATACGCACAAGCTGTCGTATATGAATTGCAATATCTCGCGCGACTTGCACTGCTTCACGATGACGGCCTCGTTTGTGCCGGTGGGTCCGTACAAGAGCTACAACTTCCACATAGCTGTCAAGTCGGCCCTGCTCAGCGACTTCAAGTATGACAAGCGCTCATCGCTCTCTAATGGCGTCAGCTGGTACTAAGGAGTAATTATTAGAAAAGAATCTTAAGATTTTATTATAATATAGTTTTAACCACAGATTTCCACAGATTTCCACAGATTCAACCATGGGAAATACTTATTCTATAGAGGCGCAGTCGCGCCGACAGATTTCCACAGATGCCATCCGGATGGTCTATGACATCTGTCAGTCCCTCTGGTACTCTATGAAATATAGAGGAAGTCATATTGGGAATCTGTGGAAATCTGTGAAATCTGTGGTTAAAAAACAGATTATTTATTTGAAATTAAAAAGTTACTTAGGGAGTAGTGGAGTGTCTGTTGTTTAATCCGGAAAATGATGTGGCGCTGGCCATGGGCGTGGACAATTACACCGCGCCGGCACCGGCGCGCAAGCTGCGCCAAGCTGGGGCGTTGCTCCCTCTATGGTACGGCAAGCCGGGCGACCGGGTGTTGTGCTATGGCGTGAATGCTCGGTGGCTCGAGCAGATGCAGCAGGATTTCGGGCTGGGCACAGACATTTTTGATCATCAAGACTTCTCGCTTACTCCTCAGCCTTGGGGCTGGTCGCTGGCTTCGCGCCGAAACTTCCTTACCGAGGGATTTCCAGCCGATACTCTTCCCACTGATCAATGGCTTGCCGAGCATAGGCGTCTCTCGGCTCGCTATTCCTCTGACCCGATAAGAAAAGCACTCACTGAATCAGGCATCGCTGGATTGGTGAGCAATTACGGCACCACTTGCTACACTATGGAGGAAGCCAAAGCGGCTGTGGAGGCTATTGGCGCGGCTTGGATTGTCAAGTTGCCATGGTCGAGCAGTGGCCGGGGCGTAGTTAATTCGGCCATAGCTGGCGAAAAGAGCGCTTGGAAGGTTGTCGAGGATGGCATACGCGCCCAGGGCTGCGTATCTATCGAACCAGCTTATGACAAGGCCCTTGATTTCGCCAAGATTTTCGAGCTGAAAGATGGCAAAAGCCGATGTCTCGGCACCTCGGTTTTTCTGACTGATGATAAGGGAGCCTATTATGGCAATCTCTTGGCGAGCGAACAGAAACGCATCGAGCGAGTAGGGGGCCATTGCGATTTGGGCGATTTGGACCGAGCCACAAGCCTTTTGGCGCAAGAAATCGAAAAGGCCTATGGTCCTCACTATTCCGGTATCTTGGGCGTGGATATGCTCGCCACAAAGGACGGGCTGATTGACCCTCTGGTTGAGGTGAATCTGCGCTTGACGATGGGCTGGGTGGCTATTCGCCTATCTGATAGCTTACTGCCCAAGGGCGCAGAGGGCACACTCATGGTGCAGAAAAACGGTGGCCATTTCACCCCGAGCGCCTATCAAGCTGCGAATAATCGTCTCGCCTCTGGTATTTTAAATCTTGTGCCACCGAACCCCGACTTCGATTTTCTTGTTAAAATAGGATGAATTTGAATTATGTCCTTATGAATCTTATGGTCTTATGGTCTGTGGCAAAGTGATAAGAAATACTGGGTCGCACTATGTGGTTGAGACCGAAGCGGGCGAGCTGGTGCCGTGCAAGGTGAAAGGCAACTTTCGCATCAAAGGCATCCGCACCACCAACCCTGTGGCTGTGGGCGACAATGTGACAATTGGCGCTCCCGGACCTGACGGCGTGGCCTATATCACCAAGATCCAGCCTCGCACCAACTATATCATACGCCGCGCCAGCAATCTGTCGAAGGAAGCTCATATCATAGCCGCAAACCTCGACCAGGCCCTGTTGGTGGTGACTTTGGTGCATCCTACCACATCGACCACCTTTGTTGACCGCTTTCTCGCCACCGCCGAGGCTTATAGTGTGCCCCCAATTATCGCCATCAACAAGATTGACCTGCTCGATGACGAAGAGGGACAAGAATACCTCGAGGCTTTTGCTTATTTATACCGTTCGATCGGTTATCCGGTTGTGCTGATTTCGGCTCGCACAGGGGTAGGTTTAGAAGAATTGAGTGAGATGCTCAAAGACAAAGTAACACTATTCTCAGGCAATTCCGGGGTAGGGAAATCGACCCTTATCAACGACTTGATCCCAGGCCTCGACTTGCGCACAGCCGAAATATCAGTGGCGCATGACCAAGGAATGCACACCACCACATTCTCAGAACTTTTTCATCTGCCCGAGGGCGGTTCTATCATAGACACCCCGGGAATCCGAGGCTTTGGCACCATCGACTTTGACCGCGCCGAGGTGGAACATTACTTCCCAGAGATTTTCAAGGAGTCGGAGAATTGCCGATTCAACAACTGCACTCATACTCACGAGCCCGGCTGCGCAGTGCGCCAGGCAGTAGAGGATGCCCGCATCGCCCAGTCGCGCTATGCTTCCTACCTCAGCATCCTCGAGGACAACACCGAAGACAAATACCGCAAATAGCCACAGAATCTGTAATAACCACAGATAAAAAGAAACCACAGATTAACACAGATTTTCACAGATTTTTTCCTATCAGGAATCTGTGAAAATCTGTGTTAATCTTTGGTTCCCTTTTAATAGTATTCTCGGTAAGATAAGCTGGTTTTGATAATATATAAGTGGTTTTTTCGTTAATAGGATGTAATGAAAGCTTTCTCGAAAATTATCATAAAGGTGGTTGCATGCGCCGTGTTGGCGTATGCGGCTTGTTCGTGCGGCGGAGCCAAGCTCTCGACCGCAAACGAACAGATGGCCCGTGGCGAATACTTTGACGCCTCAAAGACCTATCGCAAAGTTTACAATAAGCTCACCAAGAAAGAAGAGCGCGCCTTGCGCGGCGAGGTCGCCTACAAGATGGCCGAGTGTCACCGCATGCTCTCACAGAGCGCTCGAGCCTCGGCGGCTTATCAGAACGCTCTGCGTTATGGCCAAACTGACTCAATCATACATCTGCACTTGGCTCAAATGCTCCATGCCGACGGCAAGTATGCAGCGGCTATCAAGGAATATGAGGAATTTCTTACTTATGACCCTGACAACCAATTGGCTCAGGACGGACTGGCTGGCGCAAGAATTGCCGCTGCCAAGAATCCGTCGACGCGATATGTGGTGAAGAATTTCAAACTCGTCAATTCACGTCGCGCCGATTTCTGCCCTATGTATTTCGACAAGAGCCTTGACCAACTCTATTTCACCACCACCAACGAAAAAGTGACAGGCGACCACAAGAGCGAAATAACTGGCATGAAAAAAGGCGATATCTGGGTAATACGCAAAAACGAGAAAGGCGAATGGCAGAGGCCCCAAGCAGTAGAGGGAGAACTGAATACCGATGCTGACGAGGGAGCGATTTCATTCTCACCTGATGGGAGCACCATGTATCTGACACGCGCAAGGCGCGAACCCAACTCCAATACCGCAGTTGAGATTTACACCTCGCAGCGCAGCGATGCACAATGGAGCGCACCGGTGAAATTTGAGATCACCGCCGACACCATTTCTTCGTATGGCCATCCGGCAGTGTCGCCTGATGGGCAATGGCTGTATTTCTCATCTGACATGCCTGGCGGCAGCGGCGGCAAAGATATCTGGCGCATCAACCTGAAAGAACGCGGAGGCAGCCTCGAAAGCCTGGGCGAATGGATCAACACGCCTGGCGATGAGGTTTTCCCTTATGTGCGCACCGACTCCTTGCTCTATTTCTCGTCTAATGGACGGCCGGGATACGGAGGCTTGGATATCTATCGTGCCGAACTCACCAAGTCGGGCGGATGGAATGTCACCAATATGGGTTTGCCGCTGAACTCCTCGGCCGATGATTTCGGCATCACCTTTGGCGAGGGCGAGTCGGGATTCTTCTCAAGCAATCGCGGCGATGCTCGCGGTTATGACCATATCTTCAGCTTTGAACTTCCTGACCTCAATATCTTAATCTCTGGTTGGGTGCTTGACAAAGACGAAGAACCAGTGCCCAATGCTGTGATCCGCATCATCGGCAACGATGGTAGCAACCAGAAGCAAGTGGCAAAGAATGACGGTTCGTTCTCCTTCCCACTCGACCGAGGCGTAAGCTATGTGATGCTGGCTGGAGCTAAGGGTTATCTCAATTCGCGCCAGGAGTTCACCAGCGACACCACCGAGGTTGATGCCGAGTATGGCATAGACTTTATCCTTGCCTCGATCAACAAGCCAGTGGTGGTTGACAATATCTTCTACGACTTTGACAAGGCCACCTTGCGACCCGAATCCAAGACTGCGCTCGATGAACTGGCCCAGGTGCTGCGCGACAATCCCAATGTGACCATCGAGATGGCATCGCACACCGACCGCCATGGCTCGGAGGAATATAATATCAACCTGTCGGGGCGCCGCGCCCAGTCGGTTATCGATTATCTGATTGCAGTAGGTATCAGTCCTGACCGCTTGCAGTCGCAGGGCTATGGCAAGTCGCGCCCTAAGACTATCACCAAGAAATTGGCCCGGGAGCATCCAGATTTCCCCGAAGGCACGCTGCTTGACGAGGAATATGTGCTTGGGCTCTCCGAGGAATTGCAAGATGAGGCAGACCAGATCAACCGACGCACAGAATTTCAAGTGCTATCCATCGACTACCAAATGTATTAGACGATACTGGGGGCGCGGCCGAGCCGCGCCCCCTCTCTTTTTGCCATCTGAAAAGAGTTAAAAATTTGGAAATGTGACAATATGTCAGTGAGGCAAATTGGCATAAGATTTGTGTTATTTGTTATTAGAATAATGGGGCAGTATGCCCTATAGCAAAGTAACTAACCAACTAACCTCATATACGATGGATTTAGAAAAAAAGAAAGTGGGCAAGATCGGTGTAACCACCGAAAACATCTTCCCGGTAATCAAGAAATTCCTCTACAGCGACCATGAAATCTTCCTGCGCGAGTTGGTATCCAACGCTGTAGACGCAACACAGAAAATCCGCACCCTCTCAACATTTGGCGACTACAAGGGCGACCTTGGAACCCTCGATGTGCGCGTAAGCATCGACAAAGACGCCAAGACCCTGACTGTGAGCGACCGAGGCATTGGTATGACGGCCGAAGACATCGACAAATACATCAACCAGATCGCATTCTCAGGCGCTGAGGAGTTTCTGGAGAAATACAAAGATACCGCAAACTCAATAATCGGCCATTTCGGCCTGGGCTTCTATTCAGCCTTTATGGTAGCCAAGAAGGTTGTCATCAACACCCTCTCGTACCAAGAAGGCGCAACCCCAGTCAAATGGGAGTGCGATGGCTCGCCTGAGTTCACACTCACCGAGGGCGACCGCAAAGAGCGCGGCACCGACATCATCCTCTATATCGATGATGACAATCTACAGTTCTTGGAGCAGCCCACTGTCGATGCTCTGCTGAAGAAATATTGCCGCTTCCTGCCCGTGCCCGTAATCTCTGGCAAGGAGCAAGAGTGGAAGGATGGTAAGATGGTCGACACTGACCGCGACAACATCATCAACAGCACCGAACCGCAGTGGATGAAGAAACCGTCGGAACTCACCAAGGACGACTATCTGAATTTCTATCACGAATTGTATCCCGGACAAGATGACCCAATGTTCTGGATCCATCTGAATGTTGACTATCCCTTCACGCTGACCGGCATACTGTTCTTCCCGAAGATTCATAGCAATCTCGAACTGACCAAGAACCGCATCCGGCTCTACTGCAACCAGGTATTTGTCACCGACTCGGTCGAGGGCGTTGTGCCTGAATTCATGATGCTGCTGCAAGGCGTGATTGACTCGCCCGACATCCCGCTGAACGTGTCGCGTAGCTATCTGCAGTCAGATACGGCAGTCAAGAAAATCTCGACCTACATCACCAAGAAGGTAGCCGACCGTCTGGAGGAAATCTTTAAGAACGACCGCGCCGACTACGAGGCTAAGTGGGATGACATCAAGCTGTTTATCGAATACGGCATGCTGAGCAATGAGAAATTCTGCGACGCTGCCATGAAATTCGTGCTCCTCAAGGATACCCAAGGCAAATACTATACTCTCGATGAATACAAGGCTTTGGTTGAGCCGGAGCAGACTGACAAGGATGGCAACATCATCTATCTGTATGCTACCAATCCTGTAGACCAGTACACCTACATCAACAATGCCAACGAGCATGGCTACAATGTGCTGTTGATGGATGGTCAGCTCGATGCTCCGTTTATCGGTCTGCTTGAGCAGAAGCTGCAGAAGACCCAGCTTGTGCGTGTCGATAGCGATATCATCGAGAACCTGATCCGCAAGGACAATGCCAAGACTGTCGACCTAACCCCGCTGCAGAGAAATATCTTGACCACTGTCTTCCGTTCGCAACTCCCGACTGTCGACAAGGCAAACTTCCTCGTAACATTCGAGGCCCTAAAGCCTACTGCCATGCCTATCGTGATTACCCAGAACGAGTACATGCGCCGTATGAAGGAAATGGCACAGTTGCAACCCGGCATGAGCTTCTATGGCGACCTGCCTGACAGCTACAATATCGTGGTCAATACCGAGCACCCGCTGATTGTCAAGATTCGCAACGAGGCAGTCGAGGCTATCGGCAAGGATATCGAACCGCTGGCCAATATGGTTGACGAGGCCAACAAGAAAGTCTCGGACATCCGCTCGGCAGCCAAGGATGGCAAGCTCTCGGCCGAAGAGGACCAGCATGTTTCAGACCTCGAAAGAAAGGTCGGCGAACTCCGCACACAGGAGGAAACAACCATCAGCGAATACGCTGCCAAGCAACCGGTGGTTAAGCAATTGCTTGACCTCGCTCTCCTCGGAAACGGTCTGCTCAAGGGTGAACAGCTCTCCGACTTCATCAAACGCTCAGTCAATCTTTTGTAATGAAAAGTGAAGAATGAAAAATGAAAAATGGCCGGTTGTAAAT